>JAFGEJ010000057.1 GCA_016931655.1 Phycisphaerae bacterium | reverse complement strand
TCTCCGACGCGGTGGGGTTCCTGACCGGCGAGCTGCCCCTCGAACCGACGCACGTGGACCTGGAGGAGGTCTTCGCCGACTCCAGCCGCTACGACGCGGACTTCGCCGATGTGCGCGGACAGGAGTCCGCCAAGCGCGCCCTCGTGATCGCGGCCGCCGGGCATCACAACATCCTGATGATCGGCCCGCCGGGCTCGGGAAAGACCATGCTCGCCAAGCGGATTCCGACGATCCTGCCGGCCCTGACGGTGGCCGAGAGTTTGCAGACCACGCGCGTGTATTCCGCGCGAGGCCTGCTTTCGCCGGGGCAGAGCCTGATGGCCGTCCGACCCGTTCGCACGCCGCATCATTCCTCCAGCGCCGCGGCCCTGATCGGCGGCGGCGTGATCCCCCAGCCGGGCGAGGTGAGCCTTGCCCACCACGGCGTGCTGTTCCTCGACGAATTCCCCGAATTTGCCCGCGCGACGCTGGAGATGATCCGCCAGCCGCTGGAAGACCGCTGCGTGACGATCCCCCGCGTGCACTCGACGCTGAAATTCCCCGCCGCCATCATGCTCGTTGCCGCGATGAACCCCTGCCCGTGCGGGTATTTCACCGATCCGCGCCGGCCCTGCAAATGCTCCCCGCAACAGGTGGAGCGATATCTCTCCCGCGTCAGCGGGCCGTTGATCGATCGCATCGACATTCACGTGGAAGTGCCCCCCGTGCCCTGGAAGGAGCTTCGCGCCGAAGCCGGCGGCCTGTCCAGCCAAGCCATGCGCGACATGGTCACGCGCACGCGGGCGATTCAGCGAGAACGTTTTGACGGGCAAAACGGCGGCGTGACCACCAACGCCACCATGTCCCCCCGGCAGGTGCGGCAGTTCTGCAGGCTCGATTCAGCCGGCGAGACGCTGCTCAAGCAGGCCATGACCGAACTGGGCCTTTCCGCTCGCGCGCACGATAAAATCCTCCGCACCGCCCGCACCATCGCCGACATTGAGGGCGAGCAGAACCTTCAGCCGCAACACATCGCCGAGGCCGTCCAGTACCGACGGCTGGACCGGAAATTATAAGAAAAAAATTCACGAGACCGTGCAATGGGCGTACGAAAGGATGCGGTTTTAAAACCACCGTCGTTGCAATGTTCTCGTAGCCGAGTGCCCACCACCGCCGCCGCGTGCAGAAAAGTCCTGAGCGAACAAAGTGAGTCGAAGGGCTGCAATGGCGCTGCATCTGCTGCATATCCGCTGCCTGCCGCGACGAAGCCCAAGGGACAAAGGCGGGCAACCGTGCTGCAAAAATCAGGGAGTCAAGTTATTCCAGGAAGGGCAAATAGACGTAAACTATTCTGATTCCGATGGTTGATCGTGCCGGGAACGATGATAAAATGTGTATACAATATCCGGGAACGGTTTCCGGTTTGAAACAACAGACCGCCAAAATCAAATTTCCTATCAGTCTTTGATAGGGCTGAATATTTTCTGTAAGGATTACCATCCGGGGTCGTTTCTGTAAACGAGGGGCGATATGATGATACGGTACGAATGTCAACATTGTGGAACCACGCTGGAAAGCCCAAGCGAAATGGCTGGAAAGGAGGATCAATGCCCCCTTTGCAGACAGATGTGCACCGTACCCCAAAAACAGGATAAAAGTCGAAATATTCTATATTTCCTGCTTGCAATCGCTGGCGGCGTCATTATCGTCTTGGTTGTCATTATCGTCCTGCTGCTCGGGAACAACAAGGCCTTCGACACAATACCCGATACTAAGGATCCTGTTGAGATGTCCCGCGCCAAGGACGAACCGCCCAACGCACAACGGCGCGATACGAAACGAAACACAAAAAAGACAAGTCCGAAAAAACTCGTTCAAAAGCCTTCCTCCAAACCGGTAAGCATGTCGAAACCGGCGCCACAGATCGCGGACAAATCATCACCGTTGACCGCGGCGACCTATCTGCGTCCTCCCCACTTTACAGCCCCCAAAGGCCGATATTACAACCCCGATATGAATGAGCGCCCGTTACCTGATCAATTGCACAGCAAATATTCGAGGTTGTGTTATTCAGTGGTGAGACCTGATGCAACAAATTGGGAAAAAACGTATAAGGAGCATGTTTCAACCGAAAACGAATGTGTCGTCATGCTTCGTTTACTGAGCGACACCCGCCTTGTGGGTGACGGCGTATATATTGATGCAGTGTATAACAAAATTAATTGGACTGTCGATGCCTACGGGAACCGTCCAAAACGCCAATTCCCTGCATATTTACGGCTTTACCTGTATGGAAACGGAATGCCGCAGGCTGATCTGCTTACGAAATATGGCAAACCCCGTCTGATACATAAAACGCCTTACAATACACTCATCACGTATGGCAATGTGACTATTGTTTACGGTCCAGAGAATGCCTTTTGGGGAGTCTCTTTCTTCTATCAGCCTACACATACCGAACCAGAAAAGGCGCAAAAGGATTCCCAGCCAAGTCCCGGAACAAACGAATCAGCCAGCAAACCGGAATTATCGATTTCCGTCCCAGCTTGGGAGACAAAAACCGTTGACCATGAAGAAACTCAGATACAAAAGCTAAATGATATGGTCATGACTCCGCATGGCCCGGCGCATAAAACCGGAACAAGAACAACGATAACACCATATACTATTTACCAAGGTGTTGTAACAATCACAAACAGCACCAAGAATCCAAAGACAATATCCCTGTCCATCGACAATGACACACAGCAGTCACTCGATCAACTGTCCCTGAGTCAATCCCGGTTACCCGTTCCGGTTGGTGGATGGGGTTACTGGAAAATTACGCCGAACAAAATAACTGTTCCCGCCAGGAGTACGAAAAAGGTGAACATCCAACTCGGGGCACGGAAGTTTTGGTATGAATATGCTAACGCGAAGAAACGCAGCGAACTCGATACAATTTGCGCCGCCACCAGAATCGTTTCCGTTTCTTCCAAAACCACACCAAATGAAACACCCAAGTTGAAGGAGGCACCCACTACCAAACGAGAAGAAGAGGAAGCTAGACAACAGAAGGAGGAAGAAGTAAAGACGGCGCTCACCGAAATCGACAGCGCCGCGGACACTGCTGAGAGCAACAACTCATTGACAACGCGCCAGTTTCTCCGGAAAGCGTTGTACCAGCTTGACTATGCCACTCTTGATTATTCCGGAGACAACGATGCGGTAGACGCCGCACGTAGTCGCGCTCGAAAAATCCTAGTGGGAGTTGCAGAATCGGGTAATCAAACCATAACCGAGGCGCTGCACAAAAGAAACCCCGGATTCTTTCGTTTCGGCGACAGGAACCAAGCTGTCCGCTCTGGCATCTTAGGATTGAATCCGCCGATCCGCGGACTATACCTCTATACAGAAGACATGGCAAGGTTAATGTCGTCTGTGGACAACGCAGTGCTCGCAGGCGGTATCAATACATCCACCTTCAAAGCGAGGGCAAGCATATCGCCCGATGGCGAACTTGGCTGGTTGGTTGAAGTACTCCGATCCAACTACCCATTGGCTGGTCGTCACGGTAAACTGGTCGTCGAGTTCAGCGAACACCCAAGTGCGCGGAATGTCGTCGTCATTAATTCCGTCTCGGGTGAATGAATGTCACCGCTTGTCGAAATTTGATTGGCTCCATACATCCCCCCCCCCCAAAGCCAACCCGCCGCCAAACGACTGCTTCCCCCAATCCCGCCTCCTCGATTTGCGACTCCTTGCAACGCTATTCTGCATCCTGCTGCAGCGCATACCCACAAAACTTCCTCTGATTTTGAACGAAATGGGCGTGCTGCTTTCCGAAACGAACTTTTTTTGTCTCAAAGCGAGATTTTTTTCGTTTTGTAGTTGAAAAGCAATTCAGGCCACAATATATTGCGTCTTGCTGCCGGTAATCGAGGTTGATTGCCGATATGTTGGGCGTCGGCGGGGCGTCAGGCCCCAACTCATCCGGCGAGAGCATTTCGCAGTACTTCTGTCAGGAATCGGTGTGGATTTTCTGCGCCGACATGCTGCGAAAACGGCTGAAATGTGACAATGCGGGTTTTGTAGAACACAAAACAGAAAAGATTTTTTGCCACAAAGGACACAAAGAGCTCAAAGGTAAGAAAAAATTCTTTGTGACCTTTGTGCCCTTTGTGGCAAATCTTGTCTTTGATGTTATGTGAATGGAGTAGGGCGATGTTCGAATGGATTCGAAAGCGCGACGGTCAGGTTGTCCCGTTTCAGCCGGAAAAAATCACGCGGGCCATCTACAAAGCCGCCGTCGCCTGCGGCGGCGAAGACTACGCCAAAGCCGAGGCCCTCTGCCGCGAAACCCTTCGAATCGTCGAAAACCACTTCAAAGATCGGACGCCCGAAGTCGAGGCCGTACAGGACGTTATCGAAAAGGTCCTCATCGAGAACGGCCACGCCCGCACCGCCAAGGCCTTCATCCTCTACCGCGAAAAACGCAAAAGCGCCCGCCAGATGAACGCCCTGATCGGCGCGACGATCGAGATGTTCAGCGACTACCTGGAAGATCGCGACTGGAAGGCCAAGGAAAACGCCAATACCCAGAAGAGCATCAACGGCCTGAACAATTACGTCCGCGAATTTTTCACAAAACAGTATTGGCTCAACGAAGTCTATCCGCAGGAGGTTCGCGACGCCCACGAAAGCGGCGCAGCCCACATTCACGACCTGGGGTTCCTGGGCCCGTATTGTGCCGGCTGGGATTTGCGACAACTGTTGATCGACGGGTTCGGCGGCGTGCCGGGAAAATGCGAGTCCAAGCCGGCCAAGCACTTACGGAGTTTCCTGGGGCAGATCATCAACTCCACCTTCACCACGCAGGGCGAGACAGCCGGCGCACAGGCCTGGAGCAGTTTCGACACGTACTGCGCGCCGTTTATCCGCTACGACCAACTTACCTACGCGCAGATCAAGCAGGCGCTGCAGGAATTCGTCTTCAACATCAACGTCCCGACGCGCGTCGGATTTCAATGCCCCTTCAGCAATCTGACGTTCGACCTGACCGTCCCAGCCACCCTCAAAAACCAGGCCGTCATCGTCGGCGGTGAGGTCAAAGACGCCAAGTACGCCGACTTCCAGGCCGAGATGGACCTGTTCAACCGGGCCTTCTGCGAAGTAATGATGGAAGGCGACCGCAAGGGGCGAGTCTTTACGTTCCCGATTCCGACGATCAACGTCGGGCGGGATTTCGACTGGGATCGGCCTTCCGTCGACGCGTTCATGGAAATCACCGCCAAGTACGGCGTGCCGTATTTCGCCAATTACGTTAACTCCGATTTGTCGCCGGAGGACGCGATTTCGATGTGCTGCCGGTTGCGACTCGACACGACCGAGCTTCGCAAACGCGGCGGCGGGCTGTTCGGCAGCAATCCGCTGACCGGCTCGATCGGCGTGTTCACGATCAACCTGCCGCGCATCGGCTATCAGACCCGCTCGAAGGAGGAATTCAAGGAACGCCTCCGCGAGCTGATGCACGTCGGCAAGACGCAACTGGAGATCAAGCGAAAGATCGTCGAGGAGCAGACGGCCAACGGTCTGTATCCGTATTCCGCGTATTACCTGCGAAACATCCAGCAGCGAACGGGCGAATACTGGACGAACCATTTCAACACCATCGGCATCGTGGGCATGAACGAAGCGCTGCTGAATTTCATGGGCAAGGATGTCGTTTCCGCGGAAGGCAAGGCCTTCGCCGAAGAGCTTATGCAGTTCATGCGCGACGAGATGCAGGTCATCCAGGAGAAGACGGGCCACTTTTACAATCTCGAAGCCACGCCGGCTGAGGGAACCAGCCATCGCCTCGCGAAGCTCGACAGGCAGCGGTATCCCGACATTATCACAGCCGGTGAGGACACGCCGTATTACACGAATTCCTCCCAGCCGCCCGTTGGATTCACGGACGATATCTTCGAGGTATTGGACAATCAGGACGCGCTGCAGACGATGTACACCGGCGGCACGGTGCTGCACTTGTACCTCGGCCAGAAGATCGACGACCCGAACGTCTGCAAGCGGCTGTTGCAGATGATCTTCAAACGCTACAAGCTGCCGTACGTCTCGATCACGCCGACGTTCAGCATCTGCAACACGCACGGGTACCTCGCCGGCGAGCATTTCACCTGTCCGCAGTGCGAGGCGCCGTGCGAAGTCTGGTCCCGCGTGACCGGCTACCTTCGGCCGGTGGCAAACTACAACCAGGGCAAGGCCGCGGAATATATGGAACGGAAAAAATACACGCTGCCCGCAACGGCGGGTGTGTAGGTCTGTAGGGCGTGCAACTTGTTGCACGCGGGAATGAAAAAGAAATCAAGATTGCGCGTGCAACAAGTTGCACGCCCTACCTGTTTCAGGAAATAGAATGCGTATTGCAGGCTTAGAACGCAGTTCTTTCGTGGATTACCCGGGCAAGCTGGCCGCGGTGCTCTTTACGCCCGGGTGTAACCTGGACTGCTTCTACTGTCACAACCGCCACCTGCTCTCCCCCGGCGAGAAAGATCAGGTGTACGACCCCCAGGACGTGCTGCGGTTCCTCCGCAGCCGCGTGGGGTTGCTGGAGGGTGTGGTCGTCACCGGCGGCGAGCCGACGCTCCAGAAAGACCTTGAACCGTTCCTCGCCGAAATTCATTCGATGGGCTTCGCCGTCAAGCTGGACACCAACGGAACACAGCCGTGGGTGGTCCAGCCGCTGATCGAAAAGGGCATCGTCGATTTCGTGGCGATGGACGTCAAGGCCCCTCGGAATCGTTACGATGAAATCGCCGGCAAGCCTGTGGACATCCACGCAATTGAGGAATCCGTCAAACGGCTGATGACCGGCGGCGTGGACTACGAATTCCGCACAACATTCGCCCCGCAGTTGACGGCCCTGGACATCGTGACCATCGCCACGTGGATTCACGGGGCGAAGCGGTACGTGCTTCAGCAGTATCGCCCGCCGGGCCTGGGCGTGGACATGTTCGGCCTGGTGGATTTCCCCAGGCCTCGCCCGCCGGAATACATCGCCCAGACGGCCATGCTCGTCCGCCGGTTCGTCAAACACATCGAGGTGCGAGGCCTGGGCGTGGAAGCAAACCTTCTCTCCGCCCCTTCGCCGTCCATCGTCAAGGGCGAATCAAAGTCACCCGCAAGAGGGGCATATAATCTTACGAGCCATATCTCGTAAATTTACGAGATATAGCTGAGACTGTCCAGAAATTCAGGTAATCAAACTATGAACGTGAGCGACCGGATTTTCTGGCAGACAGTTTGAGCGGGAATTCCTGGGGAAAATGCCCCTTACCCGTTCTTTGCTTTCAGCCGT
>JAFGEJ010000056.1 GCA_016931655.1 Phycisphaerae bacterium | reverse complement strand
GATTCACCACCAGCAGGACGGGTGCTTTTTTCAGGCGTCCCAGGGCCGCGGCAATCAGCGACGACGACGCGCCCCACACGCCGGTGAGCTTCAGCTCCTCCCCCGCGCGCAGAGATTCCCCCGCTTCTCGAAGCACCTCACACTGAAGCACGCGGTCAAACATGGTTATTGGGAAGTCGGTTGCCCGTAGTCAGTAATATTTGTCATCCTGAGCGGAGCGAGTCTTCGAGTGAAGTCGAAGGATCTGACGGTTTCGTTGGCGCGAGGCCCTTCGACTGCGCTCGAAGACTCGCTTCGCTCAGGGTGACAGATTTTGTGCGCGCAGCAGCATCCCCGGAATTTTTTGAAAATCCCGGAGACGATGTAATTATTATTTCATTTTAAGGCATTGTATTTTTTCGTCTTGTCCGTTGAAATACTTTTCCGGTTCGATATGACAAGAACACCTTCCAGGGCGTAAGGAGAACCCAATGGCCGACGAGACGCCTTATTCGCGATTCGATAAGACGGACCTGATCCTTCGGGACGAACTGGCCATCGACCGCACGATTCTCGCGAACGAGCGAACGCTGCTGGCGTATCTGCGGTCGGCGGTGGCGCTTCTCATCGCCGGCGTTTCCATTATGCACTTCTCGCAGGGCGGCTGGTTTTCCGTTTTCGGCGCGGGGTGCATTCCCGGCGGAATTCTCACCGCCCTGATCGGCCTGCTGCGATTTCGTAAAATGCATCGCTCCATTTCCGCGGCGCGAAAGCAACTACCCTCGCAACAAGACGCACCACGCGGGGAATAACGGCGTCCGACCGACAAGGTCACATCCCGGCTTCGCGGAAATATCGGGCGACCTGTTCTTTCTGTTCCGAATCCAGGCGCGGACAGTTCTGATACGTTCGCAGCATCGCCGCCGCGGCGGCGCGGGTTTCGTTCCGCAATTTCTCGTCGGGAATCGGGCTGCCCGTCCCTTCCTTGCAGCCCATAACGGGGGAATGGAGGTTGTAAATCGCGTTCGTGTCCACGGCGGCGCCCTTTTCCAGCAGGCGGGCCAGAATCGCAGCCGAGTGGGTTTTCGCGGCCAGGTATTGCGGGGTAAACACGCCGGTGTGGGCATTGACGTCCGCGCCGGCGTCGATGATCCGACGCACAACGTCTTCGGCGTTTCGTCGGCCCGCCTCGTCCCGCGACAGGTTCTCGCGAAGCCGGACCAGCGCGTAGTTCAGGACGCTCACGTCCGCGGATCCCCCGTCGGGGCTGCATTCCCAGGGCCCCTTCAGATCGGCCCGGGCGTCGAGAAGCAGTTGGACCACTTCCGGGGAAGGCGGTTTGGCGTCCAGCGCGTCTTTCAGCGGAATTTTATACTTCGTAACGCCGTTGACTTTGGCGCCGTTGGCCAGCAGCACTCGGACGACGTCGGCCCGGCCCCGGCGAACCGCTTCCGTCAGGGGCGTGCCCTGGCTGACGTAGTTCTCGGCGAGTTCGTTAACGTCTGCGCCGCCTCTGACGGCGGCTTCGATGTCGGACAACGGTTTGTCCTGCTGAATCAGATACAGCAAGGGAGTTTCTTCACGAAGTGTCTGCTGGTATTTGTTTTCCTGCCAGCGCACGGCGCCTTTTCCGACGGCGACGCCCAGGGCGACCAGCCCCGCGCCGGCAAGGATGCTGACCAATCTGGCGATACTCTGGGAGCCGAGGTCCTTCCGGCTGGTGTACACCAAAGGCCCCAGCCCGAAAAGCAGAAGGATAATCCCCACGACGATCATGCCGACGGCGGCGACTTTGGGGGCGAACATCAGCAGCAGCAGAAAGACCGCCGCCAGGCCCAGCAAAAACTTCAGAATCCGTTTTTTCGCGTTTTCGGACAGGCTCATGCCGGCGTTATATCAGAAAACTCGCCTGTTTTTCAAGATCAGGAGAAGAGAACGCGAATGACGCGAATAAGAATCGAATTACGCGAAGATTTTTTTGGGTTCTTTTCTGTACGACAAAAATGAATTTCCACCACGTGATACAGAAAATCAATTTCAAAAATGATTCGTGTAATTCGATTCTTATTCGCGCAATTCGTGTTCTCTTGATTCCGGCGTGGCGGGTTGAGGTTGGGCCTTGGCCTGTTTCCGCCGGTCGAGCCGGTCGGAGATGCGCTGCACCGCCGCGTAGTAGGCCGGCACGAAGGCGATGCCGATAAAGCACGCCAGCACAATGCCCCCCAGCACCGCCGTTCCGAGGCACCGCCGCGAGACGGACCCCGCGCCGGTGGCGATCACCAGCGGCATCCATCCGAAGACGGCCGAGAACGCCGTCATCAGGATCGGGCGGTATCGCGTCCGGCCGGCCGTCACGGCGGCCTGGAAACGGTCGTCGCCCTGCTCGCGCCGCTGCCGGGCGAACTCGACGATCAGAATGGACGTCTTGCTGGCGACCCCGATCAGCAACACCACGCCGATCTGGGTGTAGAGGTTCACGTCGTACGCCCGCAGCCAGGTCGCTCCCACCGCTCCCAGCAGCGCGAACGGCACGGACATCAGAACGGAGATCGGCAGCAGGAAGCTCTCGTACTGGGCCGCGAGGAACAGGTACACGAAGATCGCGCCCAGGGCGAAGATCATCGTCGCGCCGCCGGCGGCTTTGGCTTCCTCGTAGCTCAGCGTGGTCCATTCGTGCCCCATGCCGCCGGGCATGGTCGCCTCGGCGATTTCGGCGACGCGGTTCATCGCCTCGCCCGAACTTTTCCCCGGCGCGGGATTGCCCGTAATCAGCGACGCGGGATACATGTTGTAGCGGAACACCACCTGCGGACCCAGCGACGGCGCGACGTTCACCACCGTGCTCAGCGGGGCCATCTGTTCGTAGCGGTTTCGCACCCACAGCCGGCCGATGTCTTCCGGGATCATGCGCGAAGCGCTGTCGGCCTGGATGTTCACCTGGTACGTTCTTCCGAACTTGTTGAAGTCGTTGACGTACTTCGATCCGAGATACCCCTGCATCGTGTCGTACACGTCCGTGAGATTCAGGCCCATCGTCTTGACCTTCGTGGCGTTGACGGTCACGTGCAACTGGGGCACGTTGGCGCGAAAGGCGGAATAGACGCTCTGCAATTCCGGGTCGGCGTTGGCCTGGTCCATGATATCGTCGGCCACCGCCTGGAGCGACTGCAGGCCGATGTTGGCGCGGTCCTCCAGTTCCAGCGAGAATCCGCCCGTGGCGCCCAGGCCCATGATCGAAGGCGGAACCAGCGGAATGATCCGGGCCTCGGGAATGGCCGCGAAGGCTTTCACCGCCTGGGCGACGATGCCGGGAAGCTGCTCGGAAGGCTTTTTGCGTTCGGACCAGTCCGTGAAAAAGATGAATCCCGACGCGTAATTGGAGGCGTTTGAGCCGGACAGGAAGGAATAACCCGACACGCTCACGACGTTGGCCACGCCGGGAATGTTCTGATAGATTTTCGTCACTTTGGCGGCTACGTCTTCGGATCGTTCCAGGGAGGCCGCGTCGGGCAACTGGATGTTGACCATCATATATCCCTGGTCCTCGGTGGGCAGGAAGCCCGTGGGCAGTTTCACGAAGCCCAGGGCCATCAAGGCACACACGCCGCCGAAGAGCAGGAACGTGAGAATCCCCCGCCGGACGGTGTGTTTCACCACGCCGGTGTAGAGGGTTTCCGAGGCGCCGAACACGCGGTCGAAGAGGCGGAAAAAGAGGTTCTTTTTCTTTTTTGTCGGTCGCAGCAGAAGCCCGCACAACGCCGGACTGAGCGTCAGGGCGTTGATCGTGCTTAAAACCGTGGAGGCGGAAATCGTCAGGGCGAACTGCCGGTACATTCTGCCGGTGATGCCGCCCAGGAACGCCGTCGGCACAAACACGCTCAGCAGCACCAGCGTGGTGGCGATGCAGGGACTCATGATCTCCTTCAGCGAAGCCGCCGCCGCCTCGCGCGGCGGTTCGCCCAGGTCGATGTGGCGCTGGGTGTTCTCGACGACCACAATCGAATCGTCCACCACCACGCCGATCGAGAGCACCAGTCCGAAGAGCGTCAGCGTGTTGACGGAAAAGCCCATCATGCCCATGAAAATGAACGTGCCGACGAGCGAAACGGGAATGCAGATCGTCGGAATTAGCGACGCCCGCCAGTCCTGCAGGAAGAGGAACACGATCAACACCACCAGTCCGACGGCCTGGTAGAGCGTGGTGTAGATTTCGTGAATGGAGGAATTGATATACCATGAGGCGTCGTAGGAGATGCGGTACTCCAGGCCGGTCGGAAAGACTTCGGCGAGTTTCAGGAGCTGTTCGCGGCAGCCGGCGGCCACGTCGATGGTGTTGGCGGTCGTGAGCTGGTAGACCATGATCGTCGTGCAGGGCCGGCCGTTGAGTTTCGAGGCGGTGGAATAGCTCTGGGCGCCCAGTTCGACGCGGGCCACGTCGCGCACGCGCGTGACCTGTCCGTCCTTGCCGGTCTTGAGGATCATTTCCTCGAATTCCCCGACGGTCTTGAGCCGGCCTGGCACGGTGATGGTGTACTGGAAGTCCAGTCCCTTGTCCGCCGGCGGCTGGCCGATCACGCCCGCGGCGACCTGCACGTTCTGTTCGCGGATCGTTGAGACCACGTCGTCGGCTGTCAGATTCCTGTGCTTCAACTGGTCCGGGTCCAGCCACAGCCTCATGCTGTAGTCGCCCGCCCCGAGCACCTGCACGTCGCCCACGCCGGGCACGCGGCTCAGGACGTCCCGAATGTTGATCGTGGCGTAATTGGACAGGAACAGGTCGTCGAATTCGTTGTTCTTCGAGAACAGGTTGATGAGCATCACGAAGTTGGTGGACTTTTTCTCCGTGCTGACGCCCTGCTGCTTGACTTCGTCGGGCAGTTTGGGCGTCGCGAGCGTCACGCGGTTCTGCACGAGCACCTGGGCCATGTCCAGGTCCGTGCCGACCTCGAAGGTGACGGTCAGGCTGTAGCTTCCGTCGGCGGAGCACGTGCTGGACATGTACTCCATGCCCTCCACGCCGTTGACCTGCTCCTCGATGGGAACCGCGACCGTGTCGGAAACGGTTTCGGCGTTGGCGCCGGGATAGGAGGCCGTCACCACCACCGTCGGGGGCGTCACGTCCGGGTACAGCGCCACGGGAAGCGTCTGGAGCGTGACCACCCCCGCCAGAACGGTCACGATGGCGATCACTCCCGCCAGGACCGGACGATGAACGATGAATCGGCTGTACATGAAAAACAATCTCTCCGAGTTGTGGCTTGGACGTCCCGTCCAAGCGTCTCAGGGGCATCTTGCCCCTGTCTTTAATTTTCAATTTTCACGGGCAAGACCTGCCTGCCGGCAGGCGGGCGTCCAAGCTACTTTCATGGTGCATCCGCCGGCGGTGTATCGGAAGAATCGTAGGTCGGCAGGACGCCTTCCAGCAGATCCAGCTTGTCGCTCGGGAGCGTTGCCGGCTGGGTGGACAAATCCGTGAACGGCGCGGAGGTGGGAACCCGGCGCTCGAGGGCTTCAAGGTCCGCCATATTCGCTCGAATCTGCGCCGCGGAGTTTTTCGCGTCGGCTTCAGGAGGCTCGAACGTCCCGGCCTTGGGCGAAACCTTTCGGCCCGGCCGGGCGCGCAGCAGGCCTTGCAGAATGAAGCGGTCCTTCTCGTCCAGGCCTTTTGTCACTTCCCGCAGCCGGCCGACTTTCTCGCCGACTTCGATTACCCGATGCTCCACGAGGTTCTGATCGTTCACGACGTACACGTAGCTGCCCGTCTGGTCGTATCCGACCGCCGCGTCGGGAATGAGCATCGCGCCGGGCGTGTGATCGTATGGAATCCGCACGCGGGTGAACAGGCCGGGCAGAAGCACGAGGTTCGAGTTCGGCAGGATGCCCCGCACCTCGATCGTGCCCGTGTTCGGGTCCACCTTGTTGGCGGCGTAGTCCAGCAGGCCCTGGTATTCGTATTCCTCGCCGTCGGACACCCCGGCCTGGAAAACCGCTCCGGCCCTGGCGTCCTTGCGATGTTCCACTTCGGAGGCATCCGTCCCCCGCCGGCGAGCGTGCTCCGTGGTGATGCGCAGCCAGCTCTTCTCGTCGATGTCGAAATACACGTACATCGGATCCTGCTGCACGACGGTCGCCAGCAGCGTCGCCTCGCCCGAGCCGACGAGATTCCCCACGTCCACGTACTGCTTGGAAATTTTGCCCGTCACGGGCGACAGGACGCTGCAATAGCCCAGGTTGATATTCGCCAGTTCCCAGGCGGCTTTGCACTGGGCGACGGCGGCGACGGACTGGTCGTATTTGCCCTTGGCGTCGGCGTATTCCATGTCCGTCGCGACGCCCTTGTGATGGGCGTCTTTCATTCGCTCGTAGTTGAACTTTTCCGTCTCTCTTTTCGCAACGGCGGCCTGCCAGTCGGCCTGGGCCTTGTGCAGATCGGCTTCGTATTCCTGCGGGTCAATCTCGAAAAGCACCTGCCCTTTTTGAACGGTCCCGCCTTCCTGAAAGTGAACCGCCTTCAAAAACCCCTTCACGCGGGCGCGAATGCTCACGTCGGCCACCGAATCGGTGCGCCCGGTAAAATAAGCGTAGCGGGTGATCTCGTGACGAATGGGCGTCGCGACGATCACCTCCGGCGGCGCCGGCGGCGGTGGGACTTTCTTCTGACACCCCGCCAACGTCCCCAGGAAACAGCCGATCAAAGCGAAGAAAGGATATCGCATGGAACACCTCGTACGGATCGCGAAATACAAACCCGCGGATACCGGCCTATCCGCCCGTCCTTAGTATCGGAATCGGGACGTGCAGAATTGTATCTATCCCGCCCAAATGGTTCCATCTGATTCCCGCCGACCTGGGTTTTTATGTGTGTGAGGATTTTTTCTGGCATTTGGCCCCCAACTGTCATCCTGAGCCCCTCAGGGGTAAACTCCGGTCCGAACGAAGTGAGGGCCGCAGCCTGCGGAGAGCAACGTCGAACCCGTCGAAGGACCTAAAATCCAAAAATTATAAGGTCCTTCGACTGCGGGGCTCGCTCTGCTCGCCCCTCCGCT
>JAFGEJ010000005.1 GCA_016931655.1 Phycisphaerae bacterium | reverse complement strand
TCTCCTTGTCACAGGAAAACAGAGTACCCCATCCCCGCTACCTTATATACCCCGCACACAGCCACCCTCTATGGGATGCCTGTGGAAATTTTTTATTTGTTGACGATCTCCACCGGTACGCGGCGGATGGGACGGAAGAGATAAAACATGCCTCCACCCAGCAGGATGCTCAGCACAGCCAAGCCGAAATCGCCCTGACCGGCATGGGAGACGGCAAGGCCGGCTCCGTTTGAGGCGGCGAGCTTCGCTGTTGCGGGCGTCTGCCCCGCGGTGACGATACCCGTCATCAAGACCAACAGGGCCATAAAACCCACCAAAATCCTACCTTGAGCGCGAGTCATAGGTATCCTCCGTACCCAGTGCAACTTTTTCGTTAAGCATCGAAACCAGGGTCCGATTTCCATCCATGGGCGGGAGCGACGTGGTGAGCTTTGCTCCCGATTAGTACAGTATATCCTGCATATCCCAAAACGTCAAGGCGGTTCTCGGCGGAATTCTCATTTCTCTTTTGTGGGGGCGCGCCGCGCCAGATTCCCATAATCCAATAAAAAGCAATGGGTTATGGGCGATCCATTGTGTTGTCTTCCGGCAGCGAACCGTGTTCCTTGCCCCGGTGTTTATAGAACAGCTTCATAATATTGTCGCCCATTTCCAGGGCGATGGTTTCAACGAGGTGCTGCTCGAACTGCAGGGATCCCTCGCCGGAAACGGACCCGGTGTCCACAGCCGTCGGGGAATAGCCTTCAGGAAGATCTTTGGGCCAGAGGCGTCCTTCCTTTACCCCCACGACCTTTACGCGCGTGTTGAGTTTCCCGTGCCAGAATGCCGTGCTGGCGTCTTCCCGCAGTTGGAAGGCGTCGATTTCCACGTACAGCACGACGTCGGCGTGGAGTTTTTTTCCCACTTCCGCCGTGGAGAGGGTGTGGAAGTCGTCCGTGGCGGCGGCAAGGTTCATAAGCTGGTGATAGGGAACCACGCGCTCGACCAGGCCGCGATCTTCGAGTTCCTGGTTCAGGAATTCGGTGATTTGGGTTTTGAGACTGGTTCGGTCGGTAAGGTGTTTCGGATCCTCGACCAGAACCAGTGCGGTGCTGGACTCGTCAAACTCGTACTTGGCTTTAGCCTTGTCGGGGGGGAAGAGCGTCGCGGTCCAGGCGGCGGCGGCACACCCACCCGCCAGAACCGGCAGAAGCCCCCACATCAGAAGGCGAAGGGTCAGACGAAGACTCCGGGGCATGCTATTCGTCCTCCACGTTGATTTCGATTTCGTGATCGTAAAACTTCTTCGCCAGCATATCGGCGAATTTCTGTTCGGTTTCCTGGCGGATGTGCGGTTCCATCCGTTCGGAATACTGCGGCAGTTTCGGATAGACCACGTCCAGGCCCCTCTTGGACTCCCACAGCAGGTTGTCGCCCTCGTCCAGAATGGAGTCGTAGAGCTTCGCCTCGGCGCTGATACGCCCCTGGAAGGCGTTCATCTGTCCGGGCACGCGCGTGGAAAATTCCACGAGCGAGACGATCAGGAGAAAATCCGCCTTGAGGTCCGTTGCGGTGGTTTTTTTATCCTGTGTGTCCCAGTGGAGGTTTTCGTCCTGGTAGCGGATCACCCGCAGCGGATCGATGACCTTGACGTTTTTCACGTGCTGGCGAAGTTGTTCGGCTACTTTTGCGCCGAGGGTCAGGCAGACGTTCGGGTAGTCCAGTTGCGTTTTTTCATCCACGTAAAAGACCACCGCCACCGTGTGGTTTTTCAGGTTGGGGAACTCCGCGTCCACGTTTCGTTTTTCCCGGGGCGTGAGCAGCCAGAGGCTGTAGCCCGCGGCGTCGCAACCCGCCGCCGCCAGCAGGAACCAGAGCATCCACGTTCGTTTCATTCGAACCACCTCAAGGTTTCAGGGAACGCAAGTGACGATCACGGCCACAACGGGTATTGTCCCGTCAGCAGGCCGACGCCGACCTTTACGCCCCAGCCCAGCAGCCATCCCGCCAGAGCGATCCATATCCACCAAACGCGAGGCCTGAGCATGCCCAGCACATCCCCGCCGGTGAGAACTTCCGCCAGTCCCAGCAGGGCAAACGCCGCCACCGCCAGAAACAGCATCACGCCGAACAGATGCGCCCGAATGGCCTGCCAAACCTGTCCGTGGGCCATCGCCGCCAGCGAAGTCGTGATCCCGCACGCCGGACATGGATACCCCGTCCGGGCCAGGAAACCGCACCCGGACAAACCCATTTGCGTGTGCGTGCCATGTCCGTCCCGGCGGGGGTCCAACCCCCTGGCCGCGACGATCGCGCCGAAACAGACCAGCGCGACGATCAACCCGCGCAGGCGAAATTTCACATGGATATCGTATTTCATCGGCCAATTGAGGGAATTTGGATAAGCGGGGATTCGCGGTATTCCCCGCACTTGCCGCCTGGCGGAGCATACCTATGGCATCCCTGGGAGACCTGCTCCGCCAGGAAAAAAGGAAATTCTATCTTTTCCGTGGTGGAGCAGGTGCTCCACCACGCATAATTAACGGAGGGGAAACGGATTTCACGAAGAGTTTTTCCTCAAAAGGAAAATCCGTGAAATCTCTTCCAATCCGTGGAATCCGTGGTTAAAGGCAAATTGTAAGACTTGGCGGAATAAAATCCTTGCCAAGCAACAAATCACGGAGAATTTATCCTCGCTTGGTCCAGAACGGGCCTTTGGGCTTTCTCGGCCTGGCGGCGCGGGGCCCCTTTCCGGAAATTTTTACAACGGCTTCGCTGGCGGTTTCCATTTCCTCGCGCTGTCGGATGTGTTTGCGGATGTAATACGACTCCGCGACGCCGGCGAACGTGGACGCCATGATGTACAGCGTCAGCCCCGACGGCGCGTTGTAGAAGAAAAACAGCATCATGATCGGCATCATGATCTTCATCATCATCTGCTGCTGTTTCTGTTCCGGCGTGTTGCTCTGGGCCGCCGTGGTGGGATTCATCTTCATGCTCAGGAACATCGCCACCGTCAGCAGGAGCGGCAGGAGGTTGAAGTATTCTCCGACGAAGGGAAGGTCCGTCCCGAAGCGGAACAGTTGATCCGGGGCCGCGAGGTCCGTAATCCACACCGGCAGGAAGGCCTCGTGCCGCAGGGCGACTTCCGTGTTCAGGCCGGTGTACAGGGCGATCCAGATCGGCATCTGGAGCAGCATCGGCAGGCAGCCTAGCATCTGGCCCGGGCCGACGCCGGCTTCCTTCTGGAGCTTCAGCAGTTCACGCTGCTGGGTGGCGCGGTCGTTGGCGTATTTCTCGCGGACTTTTTCCATCTGCGGCTTGAGCGCCGCCATGGACTTCTGCATCTTCGCCATCGAAACCTGGCTGTACTTCATCAGCGGGTGCAGCAGAACCCGCACGATGACCACCAGCAGGATGATCGCCAGGCCGAAATTGCCGAACAGGAACTTCGCGAAGAAATTCAGCAGCCACATCAGCGCTTCCATCAGCCAGATGAACGTGCAGAAGCCGCAGCCGCCGGTGGAAATGGTTTCGTTATAGTGCAGCCGGGCGTAGAGCGGATCGTCCCGGAACAACTGGCGGACTTTCGGCCCGGTGAACAGATTGAAGGAAAACGTTTTTGTCGCGTTTTCCTCGCCGGCCGGCGCGAGGTCGATGTCGTTGACCCACAGGCCGGTCTGCCACATGCGGTGCTTGTCGTTTTGTTGTACGGGGCGGACGTAGAATTGCGCGTCGAGGGACGCGGCGTTGAGGGTTTTGTCGGTTTTCGGCTGGGGGTAGAGAATTGCGCCGAAGAACTTGTTCACGTACGCCAGCCAGAGCGTCGGATCGACTTTCGCGTCGCATCGGCCGAGCGAAATCGCCTCGCCGTAGGGCTTCTTGTACAGTTCGGAGTAGTTGAATTCCTGCCGCTGGATGTTTCCGCTCTCCTCCAGCCGCGCGACGACGGCCATCCGGTCGTCCGTGCGGGGGTCTTCCTGCGTCACGCCGACGGGGCCGGCCTGGTCGAGCTGCAGGCGGATCGGCTGATCCGTTTGATTGACGCACTCGAACGTCACGCCGATGGAATAACTGCCCCGCGCGAGGGTGTACGTCTTGCGGAGCACGACGGCGGGCGCCTGGAGATTCTCCGCCCGGTAGATCGGCCACTCGAAGACCGCCGACTGGGAATCGTCCGTTTCCGTAACGGAAACCAGTTCCCACCGCCGGGCGCCGGGTTCGTCGAACGTCCATTCCTTCGCGTCGGACTTCGGGCCCATCGAAAGGATGATTTTCCGCGTTGCCAGGGCGTAATACGAGCAGTCTTTGTGTACCACGGGCGAGAGGACGGCGTAATGGCCCTTATACGTCTCCGGGTTCTCGGCGACTTGCTCGGCGTAGCGGGTTTCGTCGCCCTCGAGTTTGTCGAAGAGCCGCTTGTCCGCAACGGTCTGGAAGTAGTCCGTCAAATGCACGGATTCGACGGCCGCCCCTTCGCTGCGCAGCGTCACCTGGAGATAGTAATCCTTTTGGCCTTCCTTCTCTTTCCCGCGCGTCAGGGCGCCCAGCGAGCAACCGGGGTTCGTTCCGGGCTTAATTCGCCATTGCATCTGACTTTTCGGCAACGTCGCCGTCGTGATGCCGGTTTCCGTCGGCTGGGCTTTTGCCGGAGACGTTGTCGGCGCGGGTTGCGTTTGGGCCGGCTGGGTGGTCGGCTCCTCAGGCGCGGGTTCCTCTTTCGAGGGTGAAAGCATACGGAAAAGCAGCATGGCTCCGACGGCAACCAGAATCAGAAGTATCAGGCGTTGTGACTTCAACGGGTTCTCCAGTTTCAATAGTTACATCATCTTTAGATTGTCATCCTGAGCGGAGCGAGCTTCGAGCGAAGTCGAAGGATCTCACGTGTTGGCATGCGTAAGATCCTTCGACTTCGGAACTCGCCCTGCTCGTTCCTTCGCTCAGGATGACGCGCTCATATATAATTCATTTATCGTCCGTCTTCCAAACGAATGGCAAGATAGTCATCCAGTTCCGGAATCGCGCGGATTTTTTCCATCGTGGTTTTCACGTCATATTCCACGCGGACGAACCGGATCAGTTCTTCTTCGAGGATCACGTAGCAGGCTCTGGGGTCGCGGTCGCGCGGCTGGCCGACCGACCCGACGTTGATCAGCGTCTTTTTTCGTGTCAGGCGAAACACGCCGTCGGCGTCTTCCGGGCTGATGAACTCCGGCTCGTCGGTGAACACGCCCGGCAGGTGCGTATGCCCGACGAAGCACACCCGGCGGAATCGCTCGAAGGAGGCCGCCAGCTTCGCCGGCACGTTGAACGTGTCGTCGGGAAACAGATATTCATTCACAGGGCGTCGCGGAGAACCGTGCACCAGCAGGATTTTTCGATCGCCGAAGTCCGGGCCGTCCAGCACGCGTCGGATTTCCAGCGAACCCATGAATTCCCACCGCCGCGCGACGGCGGCGGGGTCGGGGTCGTTTTCCAGCGTCGCGCGGGTCCAGAACACCGCCTCCTCCGCGCCGAAATTGAAGCGCGTCGGTTCATACAGCGTCGCGTAGTCGTGGTTGCCCAGGATCGCGTCGGAACATCGCTGCTGCACCAGATCGAGGCATTCGCGCGGATTGGGGCCGTATCCGATCACGTCGCCCAGGCAGACCACGCGCCGGATCCCGCGGGCGTCGACGTCCGCCAGGACCGCTGAAAGGGCCTCCAGATTCGAGTGAATGTCGCTGATAATCGCCAGCATGGGTATAATCCAGCCTTCGGGCTTGATTCAGAAGGGTTCATGCTATGGGGCAGGACGGGAGAAGTCAATCGCGGACTGCTTGGTCATTGTGCGCCCGCATCGATGCGCGTACAATCCCGGTCGTGAATTCCGACGTATCCATTGCCGTGGAAACCAGTTGCCGCGCCGGCAGCGTGGCGCTGGGCCGAGGGGAGGAATTACTGTCCGTCCGCCCGCTGGGACCGGCGGGACGACACGCCGGTGAGCTTCTGCCCGCCCTGGACGCACTGCTGCGCGAACAACATCTTGCGCCGGGCAACGTGCGGCAGGTGTACGTTTCCGTCGGTCCGGGCAGCTTCACGGGCCTGCGCGTGGGAATCACGGCTGTCCGAACGCTGGGGCAGATGATCGCGGGCCTGCGCATCGTAGCCGTTCCGACAGCCTGGGCGGTGGCGGAACGTCTTCGCCGCGCGGAGTGGCAAAACCTGGCCGTCCTGCTGTGCGCCAAGGAAAACTCCGCGCACGTAACGCTTTTTCAACGGGATGATCCCGGTGGGGAACCGCGGCCTGCCGTTCCGCCCTTCCTCGCGGAGACGGACGAACTCCTCCGGCGGACGCCTCGCCCGCTGGTCATCACGGGCGAGGCGCTGGAGTTTCTGCGCGTCGATTGGCCCACGGACGTAACGCCGGCGAATCCCTCCCTGCGCTTCCCCGACGCCCAAAGCGTATGGCGCGTCGGGCGACGCCTGGCGATACAAGAACAATTCACGCCCTGGAGTGAACTGCTGCCCGTCTACGCCCGACGCCCGGAAGCGGTCCGGCTGTGGGAGAAAAAAACAGAACCTTCGACACCCCTTGGGGGCAGGCTCCGTTCCTGAGAAACAGAGAAGAATTTTTTAATGGAAACTCTCTTCTCAGTCTCTCTGAAACTCTGTGTCGGTTCCAAAAACAGATTCGATATTTTGTCACGTTTGAGATATGGTACAATTACTGGAATTGGATGGGAAAAAAGTGAAAGGACGAACATATGCACGTCGATACGCAATTTTCGATTTTTCTGGTCAACAAGCCGGGCGTGATGGACGCCGTCACGCGGGCGCTGGCCGAGGCGAATGTGAACCTCTTCGCGCTGTCGCTGAGCGACTCGGGCGAACACGGCGTGTTGCGCGTCGTGTGCGACAACTCCGACAAGGCCCGCGAGGTGCTCCGCGAAACGCACGACCGATGGACGGAGACGGATATCCTCGTCGTGCCGATCGGCAATACGCCCGGGGCCTTTGAAGCGGTGACGCGCAAACTGGCCGCGGCCCAGATCAATATCAACTACGCCTTCTGCACCGCCGCCCAGGACGGCGGAGGAACCTCCACCGCCATTTTCAAGGTCGCCGACGTACAAAAAGCACTGGCCGCCCTGAAAGAATAACCACCCGTGGAAAACGCACCGCGTCCCACCGGGACGCCACGCGGGAATATTCCATCATTGTCCGCGCCGGATATTGGATACCCCGCCCCGGTAGCTCAGCAGGATAGAGCATCGGTTTCCTAAACGAAATTCGAGACTATTGGTTTCTTTGCCGGCTGCGATAACTCTCTGAATTTATAAGGACTTGCCGCCTGATTCAAAATCGGCCAAATCGACTAAATGCCGCTGTTTTCGCCATGATTGGCGTAGTGGCGTAGTTTTTCTCCCTCTTTCATTCCAACTCATCGGACAGCGTTTGGATTTTACCCGACCGTGGCATGGGGGAGTCGGCGCTGGTTTCGCATGAAAATGCGAGTTGCTCCCTGGCCCAGGAGACCCATTGGGGACGCTTGTCTTTCATAATAATTTGCGTAAGAAGTTCCCGTGTTGTTTTGTCTTTCCGATTGGAGCGAATGCGAATTCGGGCCAGGTTCCCAATGACTTCCGCAGACTCCGGCTTTAAGGATAACGCTTTGTCGTACCATTCTTCGGCATCGTTCAGACGTCCCACCTTCTCGAAAACAAGGCCGAGATTGTTGAGCGGCTCCACCTGGCCGGGCATGAGTTTCACGGCGTATTGGAATTCCCAGGCGGCCAGGTAATATTTATTCTGTTTGAAGTAGACCGTTCCCAGATTGTTGTGGGCCGGTCCATAAAACATATCCGCAGCCAGGGCTTCTTTGAGCTGCTTTTCCGCGCCGTCCAGGTTGTCGTCATGGAGTTGCTGGAGGGCGGCGGCATTATGAGCGCGTGCAAGGGAAGTGTCCCGGTTGGGTGGATCCGACAGGGTTTCATAGCCCGCGCCCGGTCCGGCTGCGTGCTGCGAACCGCAACCAGAGAAAAATAACGAAGCCATGCCTGTCAGAAGAATGTATATGAAAGTTTTCATGCGTCCTTCTCCTTATTCCATTGTGCGAGGATCATACACCAAATACGACATGGTAATTTCCATGGTCCACAACGATCCCGTATCTTCCGGCTTCGGGGAGGCCAGGCGAATCGCCCTGGCATGAAGGCCGGCGGAAAGAAGGTTGTGAATAAAGGGAACCATTTGCTTCAACGTCACGTCCCGCAAAAGGATGTGGGACGGCTTGTCCTTATACGGTGAATCTTCAATTCGTCGCGCGGGTTCGGGTGTGATCCGAATCAGGTTTCGTTTGGATATCCCGGCCTGTGTCGCGGCTTTTTCTATCAGGCCGTTTGTCTGCGTTGCCAGAAGTTCATGTTCCGAGGCCAGCATCGGTTGATGCATATATTGTTCCATGCTCCCGGCCATCTTACGGCAGATGGTTATATCATTGGCACTGGCGAGAGCGGCTTTTCTACATGAGATCATATTGTCGTAAGAATAATAGCCGACGGCCGCCAAACACCCGCCAAGAACACCCAATAAAATGGCCTTTCGACGATTCATGGTGTCGCTCCCGCGGCAAGGCCGGCTTTGCTCTGAAGGGAGTATTTCGCATCAATGGTAAACGACACGCCGCCTTTGGCGAGAGTTTCCGTACGTGGGGAATCCACCTCAAAACCGTTCGTCTTGAGCGACTTGGCCAATGTTTCCGCTCCCGTGTGATCTCTTGCCTGCCCTTCGATCAAAACACCCGTCGGACCAATCCGCATATCCACGATTCGAAGTCGAACCGTCGGCGGCAAGCTCGCAACAACCTTCCGAAGCATCTCCAGTGCACAAACTTGTTCAGGGACTCCGCCTTCGCTTCCGCGCGTCCCGGAAAGTCTGCGGAATTCACTTGTGAGAGCCTTTTTTACGTTCACAGGGATTCGTCGGCCGGGGAAGAGATTGCCGTACAATGCTCCGAGCTGTTTTTGATTCTCTCGGACAACGCCTTCATATCCAAGGCTTCGATAGTAAAAAAGGCCCGCCAGAATCACCAGGAACCCCAGGCTCAATACCACGCCAAGACGGACAAGACCGGCCTGTCGCTGCCAGGGATTCCGCATCGCCAAAGCACCACGCCGGAAATTCACCCAGCCGGCGTTTTTTCCCGCCAAAACTTCTTCGGCTACGCGCGCGACGACCGGCGAATCTTCCGTTCTGCGAATTTCAAGGGAGACTTTTTTCTGAATTTCCGTTTCCGCCCGCTTCGGCCAATCGCCCACAAGCAGCAGCGTCGGCGTACTGTCCGAAACAGGACGGGCAAGGGTATCCGCCGCCAGACGGTCCGCCAATCCGCTGATTTCATCGGCAAGAGGAAACCATGCACAAGGCTGACCCTTCTCCATGCGGAACAACTGAATATTCGACTCTTCTTTCATCGCTATATAATCAAAAGAACCGGACGTTTTTTGACAAACGTCCCACAGCATGAGCATGGCTGTGGGGCAAATGGAAGTTATTTCGATATGCTTCTCCGCCAGCGCATCCAGAATAATCTGGACATTCTTCGTGACCACGGCGAAACCCAGAGCCGCCCCGGCCCCGACGTCCAGGAAATCCGCCGTTAACCGTTCCGCCTCCAAGGGCAGTTGTTCTTCCAGACGATACAGCAATGATGTTGCGCGATCCTTTCGCGGAAGACCGGCCGTTTCGATGGCGGCAGAAAAAATCATGTCTGCCGGAAGGCCAAGACAGACGTCTTCACCAGCGTATCCCCATTCCTCCAGTACTTCGGAAAGTTGTTCGTATTGCGCCTCTTCGGAATTGCCCTCTGGGATCGGCACGATACGCTCTTCGACCGATTCGTCGAGCAGACGGACGACCCGCCAGGCGTTTTCGGCAAGGTACACAAGAAACGTCGTTTTGGCGCTCATTTCTCCACCTTGCCTTTGACCTTCAGCACAATCGACTCACCGTGAAAAGACACCGTGGCTGAATTCTTTTCGATTTTTGTCACTTCGGCGCCATCCAGCGACTCTCCGATCGGCACAAACGACGTTTTGCCCGAACGGTTTTTGAGGATCGCGTAGGTAAAACCGTCTTCCAGAACCGTACCCAGAAGATCCACCGTCAATGGCGGCTTGGGAGGCGGCGTTTTGACAACGTTAACCGGTTTGGGATCATAAAGAGGTTTGCGAAGATCACGTGCAAAAATAATGTCATAGTTTTTCAAGGGTTTGATCGTGGTTTGCATCGCCTCCGCTTGCGTCGCTTCACGCGCCAAAGCATCTCTGGGAGATTCCTGAACATCAACGGGAAATAAAAATCCGACGAGACAACCCAAAACCCCCAAGCCAAGTATGACATCGGCCGCAACCAACAATCTTCGATGTCGCTGGAACCCTACCATGCATACCTCCGCGATGTTTGAGTTCCGACGATTCCGCGAGGGGAAGATATGTACAGGCGATGCCACAGCCGGCTCCGACCCTCCACAATCACCCAAAGACTGTGGCAATTGGATTGATCTGTAACGTACCTGAAAATTTGTTTTTGTTGCGTCCCTTTTAATTCCATTTGCGAGAAGGCTTCGCCCAGCGTGCAGTCCGGCAGTGATTCGCGGATCTGGAGCAATTGCCCCAACAGGGAACTGTCGAGGATTCCTTTCATCGCCTCCCGAAGAACGGCTGGGGATGCTCGGCGAAAATGGATCCGCCCGTCGGTCCAAAAGGTGATCTTACTGCTGATTCGCTGGCTGGGTTCTGTCGGCGAAACCAGTTGCGCCGGCCGGTCATATACCAACAGGTCGTCGAAAAAGGAATACGACGCTGAGGAAGTATCTTTCCCGCCGGTTTCTAATGTGCCAATGCGTTGCGTTAAGTGAATGGGCATATCCTGCTGAAGCACCGCGAGGCTTTCCGTTACACCTTGCTTTCCGCGATAGCGAAGGGCCGTATTGATGTTCATCTTGGCCTGTTCGTCCGAGAGGAGAAGATGGTACGTAAGCCCGCCAAGCGTCAGCGACAGATATCGGCTGGGCCGTTCCACAAGAACGGGAGCCTTCTCTTCTGTTGATTCCCGCAAGACGGACTCCGCCGCCGGCAGAATCGTTTCTTTGCAACTGATCGCCCCCCAGCGCATCTGAAGCTCCCGCTGCGCCTCGGACGCCTGCAACGCCTTCTGGCAGGAATACCTTGCACAGGAAGCAAGAACCGTCCCGCAGATCGCAATGACCAGCAAGGCGATCACAAGTACAAATGCGTTATGGTTCAGCCGTCTTGTCATACTCCAGGACCGTGAAACGCTATGGACAAAGGGTTTCGATTTGTATCCATGAACACAAAATAAATCACGAACGATCTGGGAATGGATTCCCACTCCGTTTGTTGGTTTGCTTCCGCGTCGTCCAGCACTTCGATTTGGATTTCCTTCACGTCGGCGCACACAGCCTCCACCAACTCGCCCTCCTGAGGATTGGCGGTATGTTTTTGATATCGTAACAGCCAGTTCCGTCCCGCGATCGTTTTGATCTCGTAGCGAATCTCGCAGGGGAGATGCACCAGTTCCCTGGTGTTCTCCGCCAGGCCGGCGTCGGCGGTTAGCGAAAAACCATTGCCCTGGCGTTGCAGCGTCGCGGCGTGCAGAAAATCCATTCGCACCAACGTCTCCAGGCCGGCGTCCGCACGACCGGCAAGCAGCTCGCGCCGCCGGTCGCCTTGGCCGTGCGAAAGATTGCTTACGACGCCCAACACGCCCGCCGTCACCAGGCCCACGATGGCCAGTGCCACCATCAGCTCAATAAGTGTCATTCCCTTCCGACGCATCGCCGCTCTTTTCCATTTGGGGAAGCATAATCTCCACGTGCACCGCCGGGTGCGGTTCGGTGCATTTCGGCGAAAATATCTCCAGCGAGATCACCTCGGCCTTCAGTTGCTCCGCCGTCTCATGAGGAATAATTTCCGTCCTCCAGGACCAGCCAGGGCGATCAAAAAACTCTCCCGATCCCTGCCGCGGAAACCGATTGGGTTCTTCCACCGTCGGCCACCATTCTGCCAGAAATGCGTCCGCTATTCGGCAGGCCTCGATATGATCTTCCGAAAAGCTCGCCTGCCTTCGCAGCCGGCCGTCCGCGACGAGAACCGACACGAGCACTGTGCCCAGAATGGCCGTGCCCACCAGCGCCTCAACCAGCGTCAGGCCGCCGTTTCGTCGCCTCCAGAATGTTCCGCGCCTCCTCTTCATTTTCGATCTGCACCAGTTGTCCACCCACGCCCGTCATCAGAACCCACTGCTCCCGCTCGCCTGGGCCGGTCAATCGCAGTACGTAACTCGGCCCCAATCCCCGCCGGCTGTAGCGGATCGTTATTTCGCCGTGATCGTACTCCTTCTGAGACAGCATCAGCCGGGACAGTGAAAATCCCTCCGGCAGCGTCATCGCCCGGCCGCATTCTTTATATTGGTCCTCTTCCCGACGAGACCGGCGCAATTGATTTTTATTCAAATCCACGCAAACCCAAACCGGCTGATCGTTCTCTCGGGCAAATGTTCGCGTCAACAGGTCAAATTCCGCCACCCGCTCTACCACGTCGCCCATCTGGGCGTTGTGCAACGGGCCTTGAATCCGCAACGTGACCGCCGCCGCACTGATCGCCAGGATCAGCAGAACGACGGTCATTTCCATCAGGCTGAATCCTCCGCGCCTCATGGGATTGCCTATTCTTCCTTCAGTTGGTCGCTGGTGATATCGGCGTTGACGCCCTCGCCGCCCTCCTGGCCGTCCTCGCCGAACGAGATAACCTCGTACGGCCCGACGCTGCCCGGAGCGTTGTACTGGTAAGGCCGGCTCCAGGGATCCGTCAGGCCGCCGCTTAAGAGCGGCTCGGGAAATTTCGTGGTCGGCTTGACGAGAACGTCCAGCCCCTCCTCGTTGGTGGGATAGCGGGAGTAGCTGGCGTAGAACGTCTCCAGCGCCTTGACGATTGTGGCGATCTCCTGCTTGGCGGAATTCTGCTTGGCCTTGGCGAGGTAACTGCGAACGTTCACCGTCACCAGCCCCGCCAGCAGGCCGATGATCACGATCACAATCATGATCTCGACCAGAGAAAAACCCTTCCTCCGATCTCTCCGATGCCGAAACATCCATCACCTCCCCGACCCATTGGTCAGCCGGGCGCCATAAGTTCGTTTTAAACCCATGCTCTTTTCATTTATTTCAAAACCAAGGCACGGGCTTGAAACAAGCCCGCGCCACCCAAATAAGTATTCATTCTCCATACCCAAGCCGTCCGCCCCGTCACCCAATTGACTTTTCAGGTATGACTGCTTCGTTAACGGTATTGTTTATATTTTTTATCATCTTTAAATTTATATGCTTGATTGTCTTCTTCTGTTGGCAATGGCAAAAACTTCCATTTCCTTGGAAATTCATCAAATAATTTCTTTATTTCACTTTCACTAATTACATAAGATTGAACTGCAGTAACTTTTTTATCGTCGACAAAAAACAAATTGGATTCTCTATTACTATTTGCTACGAGCACATATAATTTGCCGTCAGTTTCGATAAAATATTGCTCAAGTATTTTATCCTTTTCAAATATTTCTCTACGTATTATTTTAATATCATCCGCCAAACGGTATTCGCAATAATGATATGTTGTTGCATAAGTAATAAAATCTGTACTTTTACAACCACAGATCGTAAGAATAAACAGCACAACACATAAAGTTAAAAAAGTTTTAGTCATGTTTTCTCCTTATTGTGCACTCCCCACAAATTATCCGCTGCTGCTACTATTTTTTGGTTTTGGTTTTTCCGTTTGAGGTTCATGAACCGGTTTATTCTCACCTTTTTTCTCCTCTTTATTTCCTTCCATTCTACGTTTCAGAATTTTTGCAATAAGACTTAAATATTGTCTCTGTGACCAATGCGAACAATTATTAAGAAGAAGCGAATATTTTTCAGAAGTGCCTAACAAAGAGTTAAGCTTTTGTTTAATCCATGCGTCTTCTTCCGGAGTAGTTTTAAATCTAGCTAATATAACACCTTGAGGGCAACGATCTAAATATACTTCACCGTTGGCTAACCGAAAAAGCAAACCAAGACCACCGCTACTACCACGTTCGTAATCAACAACTCCGAAAGAATAGCTATCTCCAGGAGATTTTGGATCACCCACACCTACAGACTGATGCCCGAAAGGTTCAGTGCCAGGTTGATGGCCTTGAATATATAAATCAGTACCAGTAGGGTCCATCCCTATAATGGGGTTACTCCTCACGTATTCATATGTGCCCATGCCGTCGACATAGTCGAGCGGATCGCGTTGAAGGAAGCGGCCCAAGCGGGGGCTGTGGAAGGCCAGGGTTTCAGAGGAAAGGGCGGCGAAGGCGGTTACGCCAACCAGAACGGCAAGTAAGTATGTCTTTTTCATCGTTATTTCCCTTTCATGTAATATCGTTGCTTCGCGTGATTTCCATGTCAATGGTGTATTTTCACATCATCTCGGTAATGGTGGTATACTTCCCGGTGTCGGTATATATGACTGCGGGATTGTCGGTATGGTTTGCCGTCGGCTATTACGAACGTAATTTGGCCTGGGCGTGGTTCTCGAATAACCGAGGTTTGGCCTGCGAGAATCCGCAAGACGTGTCTGGCGAGACAGCAATCGAGCCAACTCAGGCGTTACCGGCTGATAGCCGCTTTTCCGGGCGGCAAGGAGAAACCAGTTCCGATAGCAAGGCCGGGTTGGGTCTTTGCAATAGGCTTTTTCATAGCATTGAGCAGCCACGGCTATCGTCGCAGTCATAGGAAAAGCCCTCCCTGGCTGTTGTGGGAACGCAAGCCAAAGGAGGGCCATAACTATCATCGGCCACGG
>JAFGEJ010000004.1 GCA_016931655.1 Phycisphaerae bacterium | reverse complement strand
GGGGGTGAATTTCCAGGGACAAAACAAAATCACAGATGCTCCGTCGGGCAAAATTGTTTTGAAGCCCGAAGGGCTGAAAAGCATTTGGCCGGGGGTGAGCGAAGCGAACCCCCGGAAAGAGACTTTTACATATGGAGTCCCGGAGGGACGACAGCGCACCCGCCCGGTTTTCCCCGCGGCGTCTCAGAGCCGAAGGAACTCCGCCGCGTCGGCATGGACGTCCAGCAGCAGAATGGTTTCGCCGTCCCGGCCGCGGGGATGGTACAGGGCGCCGGGATTGAGCACGCGCGTCGGCCCGAAGCGTTCGTCGCGCCGGCGATGCGAATGGCCGTGGCAGACGTAGGCGTATTGCCCGCCCCGGATGAGTTCTTCCAGCAGCGTTTCGTGATGGCCGTGCGTGACGGCCAGGTGTCGTCCGTCGCCGAGTTCGACGGCCAGGAAGTCGGCGGCGAAGTGCACGCACGCCGCCCGGGCCGCCTCCGCGAGGCTTCGCATACCGTGGCGGTCCATATTGCCGGCTGTCAGATACGCCGGACCGGGAAATCCGCCCAGCTGCGTCACGTCGCCGGCCTCCAGAACGTCCCCGCAATGCACCAGCACTTCAGCGCCGCGCAACGCCAGCATATCGAGGGCCTTCGTCAGACGCTTCGATTTCCCATGCGTGTCACTGAGAATTCCAATCCGCACGCGATGTACTCCCTGTCATCCGCCTGAGCATCCATGATACACGAAAAGTCCTGTTTTGTCGCCGGTTCTGTTTGTCGAGGTGTTGGGTGTGAGCAACCGATTTTTTTAGAAATTCCGGCACAATGGATCAAGAAAATCCGACACTGAGAGACTGAGAGACAGAGAAATTTTTATTTGTTTTCTTTCTCAGTTTCTCAGTGACGGAGCCTGCCCCTAAGGGGTGTCGCGTTTATTGCCTGTCCACAGAGCCTGGGGCGATTATCGAGTTGCCGCCACGCTCATCCCGTGAGTGACCTTTTTTCCTGGCGGTGCCTTTCTGATCGCTTTGAGCCCTGTGGGCATGTAAAAAACGCGACACAGAGAAACTGAGGAACTGAGAAGATTTTTTTATTTTTTTCCTCCTCCATATCCTCTCTGTCTCTCAGGAACTCAGTGTCGGATTTTCTGTTTTTTGTTTATGCCGGAAAATCCGGTCGCCCACCTCATCCCGTTTTTTCACGCGGAGATATGGCGTTTTCTCGCGCGGCGGCGTACAATTGGCTCGTTCTTTTTCATCGCGGACGATACGGACATGAGGAGATGGTTTTGTGAAGAGCGGAAAAACGACGTTGACGTATTTTTGGGCGGCGGGTCTGATTCTCGCAGCCGGGGCGGCGCCGGGCTGTAGCTCGGTCCGGCAGAAAAACCACCAGGCCGACGCGACGGCCAACGTGGTGCTCAAACTGCTGGCCGCCGGGCGGGCCGACGCGCTGTACGAAAACTACACGACGGAACATTTCCGCCAGGCCAACGCCAGAGAGGTCCTGCAAAAACTCTCCCAGGCGCTTCAACAGCACCTCGGTGCGCCGGAAGACCACAGCCTGCTGGAATTCCACCTGCGAACGGCCAGCGGGCATGCCAGCGGCGAATACCTCTACAAGGTCCGATGGGCCAAGGCCGAGGGCACGCTGCACCTGGGACTCCTCTGGCAGGACGACGCCTGGAAAATCCAAACGCTGGACATCCGAAGCCCCGCCATCGACGCCGCCCGCAACGCCAAACCCGTCAACACGGGCGAAACGATTCATATTTGAAATCGGACACTGTTATCAACGTAAAATCGTCCACGGATTACACGGATTTCAAGATGATTCCACGGATCCCACAAAGTATTTTCCGTGAAATTTTTCTTACCTCCGTGAAATCCTTTTCTTATCCGTGCAATCCGTGGAGAATTTGTAACGGATTCAGGAGAAACCCAGGAGTACTTGCATGATTGTCGTAATGAAACCCGGTGCGACGAAGCAGCAGGTCCAGCACGTGATCGACCTGGTGCGGGAATACGGCCTGAAGGAGCACCCGATCTACGGCACGGACCGGACGGTTATCGCCGCCATCGGCGACAAGCGCGCGGTGGACAAAGGCGCCATCGAAAACGCGCCGATGGTCGAAAAGATCGTGCCGATTCTCGCGCCGTACAAGATGGCCTCCACGGAGGTGCGGAAGGATCGCTCGCAGATTCCCGTCGGCCCGGAGAAGTTTCCCATCGGCGGGCGGAAGGTGGGCGTGGTGGCCGGGCCTTGCGCGGTGGAAAACGAAGACCAGATTTTCCGCACCGCCCAGGCCGTCCGACAGGCCGGGTGCATCGGCCTGCGCGGCGGGGCGTATAAGCCGCGCACCAGTCCGTACAGCTTCCAGGGTCTGCGCGAAGAAGGCCTGAAACTGCTCAGCGAGGCCCGCAAACGAACCGGCCTGGCGGTGTTCACGGAGGTGATCAGCGTCGAGACGATGGACCTGGTCGCCGAACACGCCGACGTGCTCCAGGTCGGCGCGCGGAACATGCAGAACTACGCCCTGCTGGAGGCCGTCGGGCGGGCGGGCAAGCCCGTGCTGCTCAAGCGGGGCCTGAGCAGCCAGCTCGATGAATGGCTGCTGGCGGCCGAGTACATCATCAACGCGGGCAACCCCCAGGTGATCCTCTGCGAGCGCGGCATTCGGACGTATGAGGAATACGTTCGCAACACGCTGCCCCTGGCGGCCGTCGCGGAGTTGCACGAACGAACGCACCTGCCGGTGCTGGTGGACCCGTCGCACGGCACGGGTCATGCGCATCTCGTGCCGGCGATGTGCCGTGCAGCCGTGGCGGCCGAGGCGGACGGGCTGATCGTCGAGTGTCACATCGACCCGGAACACGCCCTCAGCGACGGGGCCCAGTCCGTCACGCCGGCGACGCTGGCCGGGCTGATGCCCTCGCTGAAGAAGATCGCCCAGGCCGTCGGGCGGGATCTGTAATACGAGGCGCTACGCTTCCTCCGGAAGTTCCCGCTGGGTGGAGGGGTCTTTGGTGGTCTTGCACAGTTCGATGAACCGCTCTTCGCATCGCAGAAACGAATCCACGATCTGCGGATCGAACTGCTTTCCGCGCTCGGCGGCGATGATCTGCCGCGCCCCTTCGAAATCGACGGCGTCGCGGTAGACGTGCCGCGAAATCAGCGCGTCGTAGGCGTCGGCCAGCGCGTAAATGCGGGCGCAAAGGGGTATCGCCTCGCCGGCCAGGCCTTTGGGATAGCCCTTCCCGTCGTATCGCTCGTGATGGTTCAGGACAATGTCGCGGGCCATGCGGAGGAATTTGGCTTCGGGGAAGTCCCGCAGGGCCTCCTCCAGCGTGACCGCCCCGCGGGTCGTGTGCGTCTTGATCGTTTCAAACTCCTCGTCGCTGAGGTGATCGGTCTTCAGCAGAACGCTGTCGGGAATGCCGATTTTCCCGATGTCGTGCAGGGGACTGGTCAGGTACAGCAGGCGAATGAATTCCCCGTCGATTTCGTCGGTGAATTTCCCCGCCGCGGCCAGGTCGCGGGCGAGCGTCTGGGCGAAGCAGCGGGAGCGTTCCACGTGCACGCCGGTGTCGGATTCGCGGCTTTCGGCGAGGCGCGCCAGGGCGAAGATCGTCACGTCCCGGCCTTCCAGCGAGAGGATGCGCCGCGCGGTTCGCAGGCGGGAGTTCAGCTCCGCCGGCTCGAAGGGCTTGGACATAAAGTCGTCCGCGCCGGCGGCGTATCCTTCCACGAGGTTCGTCGTGCCGCCCTTGCTGGTCAGCAGCACGATGTACACGTACCCGCCGATGGGCCTTTCGCGGATCGCCTTGCACAGGGCGATGCCGTCCATCTCGGGCATGACCCAGTCGGAGATGATCAGGCGGCAGGGTTCCTTGTCCAGATACGCCAGGGCCTCGCGCCCGTTCCGGGCGGTGGCCACTTCGTATCCGAGATACTTCAGCGAATCCCGAAGCAGCGTCAGCGTAATCGGATCGTCGTCGACCACCAGCGCTTTCATGCGATCCCCCCCCTGGCGGTGAGGTTTTTCCGCCGTACCGTTGGCCGTCTCATTGTGGGCGAGATGGAGTTCATGTCTGACAATGGGGCAAAAGCGTGGTTTCACATCACATCGTCCGCGCTTCTAGCCGTTCGCGCGGACATCCATATAGTATTACACCGGACAATCGTTCAGGATTTCGGAAATATCGTGCAGGCAGAGTTCCATTTCCCGGCGAAGTACCTGTCGCAATTCGTTGCAGGCTTCGGCGTCGGCCTTTTCGGCGCAGATTTCCATTTTCGCCGCCAGGGCGTGCAGGGATTCGGCGGAGATGTTTCCCGAAGCTCCCTTCAGCGAGTGGGCCGCCTCGGACGCCTTCCGCCAGGCGCCCTCGTCCAGACGGGTTTCGATGTTTCTGAGCATCTCTTCGCCCAAATCCCGAAACTCCGCCAGGACGGTTTCCATGATGGAATGGACGCCCATGCATCGCTCCAGAAGTTCTTCCACGTTGATCGCGTTCATGATCTCTCACCCGCCTTCCACGCCCGGCGTCGACTCCGCCGCCGGCGATGAAACCGTCTGTATACACCCGAATTTTTCGACCAGCCGTTCCCGAATCGCCTTGGGAGACCCCTCGAAATCCACCGCCCCGGTCAGCAGGGCCGAGTGCGGCATGTCGTACACGGCGGCGGTCATCTGGTTTTGTACGAACGTCAGGCCGCCGAGGTTCTTGATATGGCGAATTCCATCGGCCCCGTCGGCGGCCATCCCCGTCAGGATGATTCCGAGGAACGAATCCTCCCCGCGGGGACGCAGCGAGAGCATGGTCACGTCCACCGACGAGCAGACGTAGTTGACCTTCACGCCCCGGACCAGGTCGATCCGCCGATTGTCATTCAGGACCAGGTGAAACTCGCTGGGCGCCACAAACACCACGCCGTGTTCCAGCATCTGCCCCGGCTCGGCCAGGGAAACGTCCATAAGCGTCCGTTCGGCCAGCACGCGCCGAAACGATTCGTTGAGAAACCGGGGCATGTGCTGCACCAGAACGATCGCCGCGTCGAGACGGGGAAGGAACTCGAAAAGGCTTCGCAGCGCCTTGGGCCCCCCCGTAGAAGCTCCGATAACAATGATATTCATGCTTTGTCCTCCCCCTCGTATCCGTCCCCTTCGGGAACGGTCCTCAGATAGGATAGATACTCCTTGGCGGTGGCGATCAGTCCGTCCGGATCGAACGGCTTGCGCACGTAATCCAGGACGTCGTCTTTGAGGGTTTCCAGTTCCGCGCTGGGGCTGATAACGGCGGTGAGCATACAGACGATGTTGCCTTCGCTCAGGCCTTCGCGTTTCATCGCTTCCAGGGTATCCCATCCGTCCATTTCCGGCATCATGATGTCCAGGAGAATCACGCCCCGGAATCCGTTGCGGAGTTCTTCGAGGCAGGCCCGTCCGCTTTCGACCGCGATGGCGGACAGGTTGGCGCCACGGAGCACTTCCTGAACCGTGTACCGGACGGCGGGATCGTCGTCCACAATCATGATTCGTTCGTTCATTATCGTTCCTCCCTCACCGTCGCCGCGTCCGGTGCGTGACTCGGCAGGGTGATAAATACCGTGGTTCCCTTCCCCAGGCCGGGGCTTTCCACCCAGATTCGGCCCCCGTGATTGTTCACGATCCGCTTGCAGATGGACAACCCCAGTCCGAGCGACCCGCGGTCGTGCCGTGACGGATCCGCTTTGTAAAATTCGTCGAACACGCGCGACAGTTGTTCCGGCGTCATGCCCACGCCCGTGTCGGAAACGGACAGAGTCGTTTCCTTTTCATTATAGTTCGCCCCGATGAGGATTCGCCCGCCGGCGGGGGAAAATTTCACCGCGTTACTCAGGAGATTCAGCAGCAGTTCCTTGAACTGCACCACGTCCACGGGCAGGCGGACCGGCGGTTCAATGTTGTTGACAGCCGTGAACCCGTTCTCCTTCAACACGGGAGCGAAATCCGCCAGTACGTTGTTCGCTTCCACGCGCAGCTCGACCATCCGCAGCTCCGGTTGCTCCCCTTCGTTTTCCAGCACCATCAGGTCGAGGGTCCGGACGACCAGTTGGTGAATATAATCGGTGTTGCTGATGATCAGTTCGAGCATTTCCCGATCCCGGGGATCCTCCAGGTGCTCGCGGAATTTCGGCAGCAGCGCCACCAGCGGCGTCAAGGGCGTGCGAAGGTCGTGTCCCAGCTGCCGGATGAATTCCTTTTTCTGTTCGAGCAGGGCCTGCACCTCCGCGGTCCGGCGGGCCACCAGCGTTTCCAGGTTGCGGTTGAACTCGGCCAGGAGTTCCTGGGACCGGCGAAGTTCGGAGACGTCTTCCAGAAACAGCAGAATCATCTTCTTCCGGTCGATCCACAGGGGCGTCGTGGAAACCAGGGCGTGGATGTTCTCCGAGGACTCTTCTTCCGCGGAAACTTCCAGTGAAATTTCCTTTCGGTGAAAGTTGCGATCTTCCCGAAGGGTTTCCCGAATGATCCGGCTCAGGAGGCAGTTGCGGCATTGGGAAGCCATGCCGCAGCGTCCCTCCTTCTGGGCGTGAAGGCATCCCAGGACGTAGCCGATGTCCCGGCTGCTTTTCCCGTCGCTTCCGACGTAGGGATTTTTGACGCGGTTGGCCCGTCGGACTTGTCCCTCCGGGTCGATCAGGTAGATGGGAATTGGCGCGTGCAAAAAGACGGCCATGAATTCATCCTCGCTGCCCAAACGAATCTGATCGACGCTAAGGGCCTGTCCGAATCGCTCCAACGGTGTGGCGGAAGGTTGGAACTGGGCTTCCAGGTCGGCCAGACCTCCAAGAAACATCTTCCCGGCGCCGCAATGCCCCGGCGGGAGCGTCGCGTCGGCGTCCTGATCGTGCGTCAGGAGGAACACACGGGTCTTCTCCGCCCCGAATGTCTGGAAGATTCGATGGAACAAAGAGATAGGATCGCCCATCTCCGCGTGAACGTCCAGAATGACCTTTTCCGGCGGCGCTTTCTTGTCGCAGGCGGACAGTACTTCCCGGCCCGTGGAGACGAACGTTGACGGCTGGTCATACCGGCGAAGTATGACGCTCACCGCCTGGCGGGTGACAAGATCATCCGATGCCAAAACGATCATCCGAGAACCCCACTGTTCGCCGGCCAACGCCGACAACGCCTTTGCCACAGGGGTTTATTGCACTCGACAGACCCAGTGCGTCCGGGGTACAGCCGGGCGAAACGCCCTGCGCGGTTCCATACCTGCATGGATCCCACACCCCCATACCTGATTTTATATCGGCGTGTACCCATGTCCACTTGATTACGGAAGAAACTTTTCCCACCTCACCGCCGCGTCAGGGGACCGGAGCGTCGGAACCCGGCGAAGACTTTGTGTAAAAAGGGCTTGCAAAGAGTCTATAAAACGACTAAAAACCCTCATTTCCCGCCTGAGGCGGGACGAAAAATGTGGAAGATTTGGCCGCGAACCAACGCGAACGAACACGAACAAAAGCAATGAATTTGTTTTTTTATTCTTTTTGTTCGTCTTGTTCGTCTTGTTCGTCTTGTTCGGACTTGTTCGCGGCAAATTTGGGATTTTCAGACACGAACGAGCACAATGAAATTTCTTCTGGTGGACAAAATTGAGAGTATCGACCCGGAGCGTCGGATCGTCACGTTGAAGAATCTCACGCTGGCGGAAGAGTACCTGGCCGACCATTTCGCCTCGTTTCCGGTCCTTCCGGGCGTGCTGATGCTCGAGGCGATGACGCAGTCCGCCGCCTGGCTGGTGCGTCTGAAACACGACTACGCCCACAGCATCATTGTGCTCAAGGCCGCCCGGAACGTTCGGTACAATTATTTTCTCAAGCCGGGCAACACCCTGCGATGTGAAATCGACGCGGTGAACATCGAGAAAACGACGGCGAAATTCAAGGGTTCGGGATACGTGGGCGACCGCCTGGCCGTTTCAGCCCGGATCGAACTGGAATGCCGAAACATGGCCGATGCGGAACCGCACGGCCGGGACGTCGACCAGAGAATCCTCCGCCAGTTGAAACAGAATTTCGCGTTGATCGGCGGTCCGGAGGCCCTGGCGGCGAGCCGCGAACGGTAACCGGCCGCGGCGAAAGCGTTGACTTCGCCCCGCCGAACCGATACATAGTGAACACCCACAAGCGGGTGTACGAGTTGAAATACTCCGTAAAGCACAAAACGTCAGGTGACGTTCCATAAGGAGACCCTGAATCATGGCGATGAGCGAACAGGACGTACTGGAGAAGGTAACCGAAACGCTGGTCGAGGCGTTGGGCGTGGACGACGACGAGGTAACCCCCGAGGCAACGCTGACCGGCGATCTCGGGGCGGAATCCATTGACTTTCTGGACATTGTTTTCCGTCTGGAGAAGGCCTTTGATATCAAGATTCCGCGCGGCGAGCTGTTTCCCGACAACATTCTCAACAATCCGGAGTTTGTCCAGAACGGCAAACTGACCGACGCCGGACTGACGCAGTTGAAGCAGCGCATGCCGCACGCCGACTTCAGCGAATTCGAGCAGGACCCGGACATCAACAAGATGGCCGAACTGTTCAAGGTGCAGACCATCGTCAACTACGTCAAGACGAAAGTCAACGGCTAGACTTGGTGGCACAGGTTTTCAACCTGTGGTTTTCACAGTTTACAAAACTGTGCCACCACCACAGTTTATAAAACTGTGCCGCGGAGAGTTTCATGCGTTGGTTCTGGATAGATCGGTTTCTCGAATTCGAGCCCGGCAAACGGGCCGTCTCGGTGAAGAACATTTCCCTCGCGGAAGAGCATCTTCACGACCACTGGGACGGTTGTCCGATCATGCCCGCCTCGCTGATGATCGAGGGAATGGCCCAGACGGGCGGCCTGCTGGTCGGGCAGGCGAACAATTTCGAGCATGACGTGGTGTTGGCGAAAATCAGCAAGGCCGAGTTTTACGGCCTGGCGGTTCCCGGCGACCAGTTGACCTACGAAGCCGTCATCGAGAACATCGCCCCGGAGGCCGCCTCCATTCGCGGCGTCGTGCGGAAAAACGGCGAGGAGTTCGGCCAGATCGACATTATGTATTCGCACGCCAACAACAGCATTTCCGGCGTGGAGTTGCCCGAGCGATTCGTATTCACCGGTTCGCTCCATCGCATGGTCGAACCGTTCCTGGAGACGAAGAATGGCTGATCGGCGGGTGGCGATTACCGGCCTGGGCGTCGTAACGCCGCTGGGGATGGGCATCGAGGACGTCTGGGCGGCGCTGCGGGACGGCCGGCGCGGGGTCTCGGAAATCTCCCTGCTGGATCCGGGGCATTTCCCCTGCAAAATCGGCGGGCAACTGCTGGACTTCTCCGCCCGCAATTTCGTCCCGAAAAACTATCGCAAAGCCGTCAAGGTCATGGCCCGCGACATCGAAATCGCCGTGGCCGTCGCGGACCTGGCGTTTCTCGACAGCGGACTGATCACGCGAGGCCTGGAAGGAAAAGGCGAGCCGACCGTCGATTCCAAACGCCTCGGCTGCAACGTCGGCGCGGGACTGATCTGCACGGAACTGAACGAACTCGGCACGGCTGTCAACACGTCCGTGACCGACGGAAAATTCGACTTCAAGACCTGGGGCAAAAGCGGCATGAGCAATCTCACGCCGCTGTGGCTGTTGAAATATCTTCCGAACATGCTCTCCTGCCACGTGACGATCATTCACGGCGCGGAAGGGCCGAGCAATTGCATCACCTGCGGCGACGCCTCCGGCCACCTGGCCGTGGGGGAATCGGCGCTGTACATCCGCCGCGACGCCGCCGACGTCGTGATCGCCGGGGCGGCCGAGAGTAAATTGAACCACATGGGACTGCTGCGGCAGGGCAAGCTGCGGCGCCTTTGCACCACGCGGAACGATCAGCCGGCCGGCGCGGTTCGGCCTTTCGACGCCGATCACGCCGGAACCGCCATCGGCGAGGGCGGCGGACTGCTGATCCTTGAAGACATGGACTGCGCGAAGAATCGCGGCGCCCGCGTGTACGCCGAACTCGTGGGATTCGGCGCCGCCTGCGATCCCCTCGCGATTGACGTGCTGCGCCCCACGGCGGGGCATCTGGGCCTGGCGGTCCGGAACGCCCTCGCCTCGGCGGGGATCGGACCGGAAGACGTGGACGCGATTGTCGCCTACGGCACGGGCGTGCCCGGCGAGGACCTCGCCGAAGCCGCCGCCTGGCGAGAAGCCCTCGGCGAAAAAGCCCGGAGCATCCCCGCCGTCTCCTTCACCGGCGCCACCGGAACCATGTTCGCCGGCGCCAGCGGCGTGCAACTGGCCGTGGCGGCCAAGTGCCTCGCGGAACAAATCGTCCCGCCGACGGTCAATTTCGATAAACCCGCCGAAGGCTGCGAGATGAATTTCGCCGCCGAAACGCGCAAAGTGAAAATCCGCCACATCGTCACCGGCAGCTACACCGTCGGCGGACAAAGCGGCGCATGCGTATTGAAGTTGTGTGAAAAGTAATTTGTGATTGGATTGCTGAACGCTGAAAGCTGAGAGCTAATGAATAAACGACGCGTCGTCATCACGGGAATGGGCAGTGTAAATCCGCTGGCCCACAGCGCCGAGGAAACCTGGGCCGCCCTGCTGCGCGGCGACCTGGCGCCTTCGCCGATCGAACTGTTCGACGCGAGCACGTTCCCGACGACGTTCGCCGCACAGGTGAAAAATTTCGACTTCGCCGCCCGCGTACCGTCGGCGGAAAAACACGTCCACGCCGGGCGACACTGCCAGTTCGCCCTCGCCGCCGCCGTCGAAGCCTGGAACCAATCGGCCCTGGGCGCCTACGCCGACCTGGATCATCAGCGCCTGGGCGTCTATCTCGGCAGCGGCGAGGGAAGCATTGACTTCGAGAATTTCGTCTCGCTTCTGATTGAAGCCTGGGACGGCCGACAGGTGGACACGAACGTCTGGCCGGACCTGGCCTTCGAACGCATGGACCTCTACCGCGAGGTCGAGCAGGAATCCAACATGGTCCTGGCGCACCTGGCCGCCGAGTTCAACGTGCAAGGCCCGGCCTTCAACGTCCTGACCGCCTGCGCCGCCTCCACCCAGGCCATCGGCGAAGCCGTCATGCAATTGCGCCACGGATTCGTGGACACCGTCATCACCGGCGGCGCCCACAGCATGATCCACCCGTTCGGCCTGACGGGGTTTAACCGCTTGACGGCCCTGTCCGTGCGCAACGACGATATCCCCACGTCCAGCCGGCCCTTCGACCTGACCCGCGACGGATTCGTCATCGGCGAGGGCGCGAGCATCCTGATTCTCGAAACCCGTGAACAGGCCGAGGCCCGCGGCGCGAAGATCCTGGCCGAGATCATCGGCTACGGCGCCAGCGCCGACGCCTTCCGCATCACCGACCAGGACCCCGAAGGCGACGGGGCAGCCACGAGCATGCGGGCCGCCCTGGCCGACGCGGACGTTCAGCCGGAACAGATCGACTACATCTCCGCCCACGGTACGGGCACAAAACAGAACGACCAGGTCGAAACCCGCGCCATGAAGGCCGTCTTCGGCGAATACGCCCCGAAGGTCCCCATCTCCAGCGTCAAGAGTATGCTGGGGCACCTCATCGCCGCGACGGGCGCGACGGAGTTGATCACCTGCGTCCTGGCGCTGCGGGATCAGATTTTACCCCCCACCGCCAACCTGCACACCCCCGACCCGGACTGCGACCTGGACTACGTCCCCAATCAGCCGCGAAAGGCCGACGTGAACATCTGCATGTCCAACAGCTTCGGCTTCGGCGGGCAGAACAACACGATCATCCTGACGGCTGGGAAATAACGCCCCTTTGTTTCTGGGCCTACGCATCTAAATTCTTTCTTCCAGCCCAACGGGCTGAAACATACCAGCCCAGGGCAACGCCCTGGGTAAAACGGTCAACAGTTTCCGAGCCCTGAAGGGGCGAGACAAATTGTCACGCCCTTACAGGGCTTTCTTTTATGACATCTCCAAACCCAAGGCTTCGCCCTGGGCTGATATGTATTCGCCTTTCAGGCGAAAGATGCGGAAAATACAAAGAATTTTGATGCGTAGGCCCCTGCCCATTTCTTGCCAACATCTTGCATTTCCTTTTTTCGAGGGTATGATACATTCGGTAAGGGAGAGTTTGTATGCGAATGATGACCGGCGCAATTCTGATCCTGGCCAGCGTGATCCTGCTGGCGGTGCATGGATACGTCAACTCGATCGAGGCCGCCGGGGTCCTCAAGCTGCCGGACTGGCTGAAGTACTACGCCTACGTCATCGGCATGATCGGCTGGGCGTTCATGGCCTGGGGGCTTGTAAAAGACCTTCGCGCCACGCGATATCACCGCCGAACCCCTCACAAGGGCGATACATAAACTTCCGCCGCTCCGCGGATCGAAATTTTCATTTGCCTCCTAATACCAATTCAACAAAGTAAAGGCCGATATGGTTTATTGGCTTTTCTTTGAAAGTAGCCACGGGCGCAAGCCCGTGGATACGTCTATTCGAATATTTTTCCTAGCCCCGCAGATGGCATAAGCAAAGACGATCTCCTTCGCAGGTCGAGGTATACTCGCCTGAAGAATGCTATGGTGGCATTCGATAAG
>JAFGEJ010000055.1 GCA_016931655.1 Phycisphaerae bacterium | reverse complement strand
CTCTCCTTGTCACAGGAAAACAGAGTACCCCATCCCCGCTACCTTATATACCCCGCACACAGCCACCCTCTATGGGATGCCTGTGACGATACTTGTATAGTCATAGTAATCCTCAATGATTAACAAATCATGATCGTCGCCGCCATAAATCTCAATCGTATCCCCATCCTGCGGCCGAATCACCAGAAGGTCATCTCCTCCAAATCCAATGAGAATATCGCTTCCACCACCGCCATAAAGTTCGTCGTTTCCAGTAGTTCCAGTTGAATCCCCAATTAATACGTCACTATCTTCCTTTCCCTCAAGAATATCGTCTCCACCTTCTCCTATAAGAAGATCGTCTCCCGTGCCACCGATCATATAATCGTTTTCGCTTCCACCATAAATATCATCGTTTCCATCTTCCCCGGATATATAATCATCGCCGGCATACCCGTAAAGATAATCATCTCCCGCTCCCCCAAACAGCCAGTCTCCCTCTTCATCGCCATAGATAAAATCGATACCGTCTCCCCCAAGCAGGCGGTCGCGGCCTATTCCACCATAAATAGTATCACTATCGGCTCCGCCCTCTATGTAGTCGTTTCCTTCGCCACCCTGTATCGTATCAATACCGGTATTACCATATATTTCATCGTGGCCGGCGCCGCCGTGAATTTCGTCGTCCTGGCTTCCGCCCTCAATCGTATCGTTTCCCTCACCACCATATAAGGTATCGACGCCTTCTTCGCCCTCGAGGAAATCATCGCCATAATTACCATAAATCGTATCGTCCCCCTCTTCGCCCTCCATTTCATCGTCGCCCAGGCCGCCATCGATGACATCATCACCGGCCCCGCCTTCAATGAAGTCATCGTCTTCTTCGCCATAGATTTCATCGTTGCCCAGGCCGCCGTCGATATAGTCCACGCCATACCCGCCGTAGACTACGTCATTGCCTTCGGCGGCAAAGATACAATCATTCCCGCCCAAACCGAAAATCAGATCATCCCCGCTGGTGCCGGAGAGATCATCGTTTCCTTCCGTACCCATGACGACGTTATAAACGCTGCCGTCCGCAAAGCACATCCACTGCGGATTATCCAGCGCGACAACGCCGTCTCTGCCTGATACCGTATCCGTGATTATCAACGCGCCACTGCCTGTCTCAATACTGTTCGTATTCGACAAAAGAGTGGCTGTATTGGCGTCGAAATCCAGGCTGGCCAGCAAGACGTCCGTTTCTCTCGGAAGAAAATCCACAAGACTGGAAGTGTTATTGTCATAGGCCCAGGTATTGGAACCTGTTTTTACAACGGCAATGAGATGATCTGCATTGGTGTACCAGGGGGAGTAGTTGCCGGCAAAACGATCATGTACACTTTCCTCGCTGTACATCAGGAATCCTGTTCCTGTTCGGCTATCCCAAACCGCAATGCCGGAACGGAGATCCCCTAACGGCGTTTGACTTCCATCCGGACTGTAATTGTGTACAAAATATGAGCCGTCAGTGACTTCAAATTCGCCTGGACCAGGATCGCCACCATATTGTTCGGGAACAATTGTGATGTTGTCGCTGCTGGCGAAACCCTTCAGAATGCTGTCGGAGGAAAACGTGTATTCATTTCGGTTTCCACTGCCTACCCACACATCTTTAATGGTGAACGTGTGGACATAATCGTCTTCGCCGGTTTCTCCCCCCGTTCCATCTCCGTCGGTATCCAGATATTCGTCATCAACGTCGCAGATTGCGGATTTGGCAGTAAATCGATAGTATCCTGTGGCAAGCGGACCACTGTCGATGTCGATCTGAACGTCTCTACCCGTGGAATATGTCGGATTGACCGTCAGGCTGAATACCTGATTATCAGCACTTGTACTAAAGTCGCCGTCTGCGCCAGCTTCGATCAGTTCCCAAGAGGAAGTGTTGTTGATTACCGTTGAATTCAGGTCTTGTCCCTGGTCGTTAAACGTAACGGTAAAATCATCGACAACCACGGAAGCCGTTGAACCGTTTCCGGGCAATCCCGTAATACTCTCGACGGTTGGCATGATGCCGTTCAGCAGCAATCGCGGTTCAAGCTGTTCCAGCTTCACCGACGGCGCTTCCGGTTGGCTATGCCTCAGCAGACCATGCTCCCGCCTCCATTGATCGATACGAATGTGTTGGAGAATGAAGTGATACTGCCGACGAAGGTATTTGTAGGCACGAGATACATACGACATGTTTCGATCCTCCCAGGATGGGTAAGGGAAACCACGTAGTAAAGTGATTACACCGCTAAACAGAAACAGACCACATACAGACACCGGTCTGCATTTTTGAGAACAAAAAATCTACCCGATGAGTTTGGCCAACCCTTTGGGAACAGCCTCCCTAGAGAGAAAAAAATGGATTCCCTTCTAAAGATCCCAACACAACACGGGGCAATACCTCAACTTTAACTTTAACGGGATAAAATATACCATGACAATGAAGATGGAACAATTGTAAAAAGCAGTTTTTCACTGAAAAGAAAGGGCTTTGCCTATCGGAAAAAACCATACAATGGTTTCCAACTCATATTCTCAGAACACATTATCTTCTCCGAGAAAACAATTGGAATAATTCCGCTTTTTGTGCATTTTCAACCTCCTGAATTCTCACTATAGGAGATGCTGTAAATTTCTTTCCCCGGCGGAGGTTCTTTTCTGGCCGTAAAAAACAGGTTTGAAGATTTTCGAAGTTTGACTGGATTTGTCCGCAACATTGAGGTGCCCCACGACCCCGAGGCCCGCGAGAGCCTGGTCTGGAACCGGGGCCGTTCTGGTCCGTTGTCGGGACGGCCCCGCAGGCTTTCCATTTCACCGAACACGGGGAATTTGAACTGAATCGATAAACCTATCAAACCGCCCCTCCGATACCTTGGCCACCGCCTTGACCGTGGTTTCTCTTGCCATCCATGGCTTAATGTTCAGTTCTAAAAATTTCACGCGCAACAAACTCAAACTTGGAGCGTGATTGTTCCCGCTGGCGTCGCGGAGAAGGCATTTTCCCAAGTACCTATTGAGTTGTGGTGGCCGCCGCAACTCGCCCATCATGAACAGATGTCAGGGGCAAACCTTCTCAGCCATGGTGACGGCCAGGCGAATTGCCTGTTTTAAGTCGAACGCCCGAAAATCATCCTCTCGCAGGACCGTTCGTAACCGGGCGTCCAGTTGGCGTCTCAAATCGGCCTGCCTCTGTTGGCCGACATCGACAGGCAGGTTGCCGGGCACGGCGAGTTTCTGGCGAACCAGATCGACCATCTGGTCGTCGTACATATCCAACCCAAGATGCTTTGCAGCATAATCGAGGTCGTAGAAATCCCGGATGGCCACGTCCTGACGGGACAGAGCGGCTCTGAATTTCTCTGCCATCGCTTCGATCATGTCAATGCAGTCTACCGTTATTGCGGGAACCAAAGTCTCGCCACCAATGGGATCAAGCAGAAGCGTATTGGCTTGACCTTTGATGACCGGAAGAAGGAGCGGTTCGCGGACGCTGATTTCGACGAGAATGGACTCCTGCTGCCCGGTCGTCGGGGATTTGTAGGCGATTACACCATTGTACTGCGTCGAGTTGTTTGCACCAGTGAGTGATTCGGTACACTTCAACGCCGGGATGAAATCGGCGATATTGGTGACGGCTTTCCTGGCTGGCAAGACCGCTTGGCTGCGCGTTTTTCTGTTCGCGTTGATCGACAGAGGGATCGTGAAATCCAGGTCTTCACTGAGCCGGTAGAATCCGGCATGAACCTTCGCCAGACAGGTGCCTCCCTTAAATACAAATCCGCCGGAGCACTCGGCAAGATAGGCCAGCAGGACGGTGCAGAAGTAGTCCTTCTCGATCAGGCGAGGGTTGAAGCCTGTTCGGGAGGCTGTGAAGTTGACGGCCTCTCGGAACAACGGTGTGTCTTCATGAAACATTAAACCGATCGGTTCAGCCATTGAGAACCACCCCCCAGCGTTTCAAAAGATTTCCGCATGCGGATCTGCCCGGCACGAACGGAATCTTGGCCGTCGATGGCGTGAGTTTTCGCTGCAGCGTTTTAAGAACCGATTCCTGAACGTCCACCTGCTCCAGCAAAGCGCCGATGCGGCGGATGGTGCTCAGGTTGCCGAAGCGAACGGTCGCCTGGGATAGTTCGGCGGGGCTGATGCGCCCGGATTCAATGTCGCGTCGAATCCAGTCGTAAGCGCGCGGCAGGCTGTCGAACCGGGACCAGTCATAGATCGCATCGACCAGTGTGCGGATGCGCGAGGAGTAGACCAACGTTTCCCCGGCGGACATCTCGAACTGCTCCGTCTCCCCGAGACGCTCGGGATTAACCTTGATCAGCGACAGTTCGATGCGCCCGATAGAGCGGTCTCCGGAGATGGCGTCGTTGTAGACATAGATGCGCGAGGGAATCTGTTCGTCATACCCGTAGCGGTTGAAGGCGTTTGGACCGGTGACCTGGTAGTTTGCCTGCTTGTCGGCCATCAGGGCATTGATCGCCATGGCCTCGTCGGGCGTCCAAACGCCGCCAAGGGGGAGCTTGGGTGGGAACAGGTAAAGGCCGTTGCGCACCTTGGCAATCATGCCCGCCCGGGCCATGCGGCTGAGCAGTTCTCGTTCCTGCTTGGTGGTGATACGCAGAGCGGCAGCCAAGTCGCCCGTTTTCACGGTACGAAGGTTTCGCATCTGGACGTATGCCAGTGCGGCTGCTTTGAGCTTTCCAAGCTTGCGTGCCATGTCGTTATTTTATTTTCGGGAAATTGCCTGTCAAGCAATAATTAAAAAATGGAATAACTATCGTCATATCCGTGTGCTCGCGGGCAAAGAAAAATGGTTACCGGCCGCAAAAGCATTCTTGGAAGCTTTTTGGGGTTTGAAAACCGTTGACAATAATAAGGACGTGCAAGGATTCGTACCAGCGAAGGTCACGCGTGTTGTAAAATACGATGTATGCGAGCGATGGAACTCGGTTCGTTCAGCCTTCCAAGCTGAATGTTGTGGGTTCGACTCCCATCGCCCGCTTCCTGCTTCGCTGAAGCTTCGCAGGATGAATAGCGCCTCTGATTGGCGGCTGGTGGGATCATTTCTCATCGCAGGGATTCGACGGCGTGGTTGACTTCCTCGGCGTTGAGGTCGTCGTAGACGGCTACGTCGCCCAGGGCACGGGGCAGGGCGATGCGCACCCGGCCGGCCTGGGCCTTCTTGTCGTATTGCATGAGGCGCCAGATTTCCTTCGCGTCCAGGCCGCCCTGTCGGGTCGGCAGGCCCAGGGCCGCCAGAGCGTCCCGCACGCGCCGGGCGACATCCTCGCTCAGCAGGCCTCGCGCCACAGCCAGCGCGTTTTCCGCGACCATGCCCAGCGCGACGGCCTGGCCGTGGCTCATCGTCTCGTACCCCACGAACGTCTCGACGGCGTGGCCGATGGTGTGGCCGAAGTTCAAATGCGCCCGCACACCGGATTCCCGCTCATCTTCGCCGACGACCTTCGCCTTGATGGCTACGTTGCGGGCGATCAGCTCGATCATCCCGCCGGCGTCGAATTTCAGATCGCCGTCTTCGCCCGACAGCAGATCGGCGGCGCGGGATTCGAGAAAGTCCAGCAGGCCCGCGTCGCGGATGACGGCGTGCTTGACGCACTCGGCCAGCCCGTTGCACAGTTCGCTTTTCGGGAGTGTGCGGAGGGTTTCCACGTCGCACAGCACGCCGGCAGGCTGATGAAACGCGCCGATGAGATTTTTGCCCGCGGCGTGATCGACGCCGGTCTTTCCGCCCACGGAGGAATCGACGGCGGCCAGCAGCGTGGTGGGCAGTTGCAGGAATCGCAGGCCCCGCAGTGCGACGGCAGCGACGAACCCCGCCAGGTCCCCCACGACGCCTCCGCCCAGGGCGAGGATCACGGTTTTGCGGTCAATCGGCGGATCGTGGGCGAGCAGGTCGTCCAGCACCGCCGATACGGTCGCGAGCGTTTTGTTCGGCTCGCCGGCGGGGAAGGTCAGCAGCCGGGCGGCGGGGCCCGCCTCGGCGAGCGAGGCCAGCACCGCCTGGGCGTGCAGCGGCGCGACGGTCGTATCGCTGACGACGACGGCCTGGGCGGCGCCGGTCCAGGCCGCCAAAGCGCCCCCGGCGTCGCGCAGCAGGCCCGAAGCGATTCGCACGTCGTAGCTTCGCTCCGCTAAATCAATTCGCACCACGGATTCCTTCATGATGTCTCCTCGTGGCTGGAGGGGTGCCAAGCCGCTAACAATACTCTCTGGACAATGCACTCGCATTCCGAAAATACCGACGTTGTGAAATCATCCACGGATTACACCGATTTCATGAAGATTTCACGGATTTTATACTGGACGCACAACGTTTTTGCACCTTCGCGGGTTTTCCGCCCGCTCGCCGCGGCGAGCGGGGGAACATACAGGGTGCATTTATTTACTGCGCAGCGTATTACATCTAAAAAATTCGTGTAATCCATTTTTAATCCGTGAAATCCGTGGAGTTTTTTTGTGAACCACTCAGGGGGTGATTGTCTCGATATTCCTTCACCGCCTCAGAAAGGTCGGGATCGACGGGTTCGTCCGGTTCGTGGTCCTCGGCCTGTTCCTCGTCGCGCAACGGGCGATAGTTGCGGAACGTCGGCCCGCTCCGGGCGGCGGGCGGACGACGCAGGCGGCGATGAAGATAGAGGAACACGCCGGCTGCGATGAGGATGGCTGCCAGGATCGATCCCCAGGCGAACCAGTGTTCCCTTTGGGAGAACGTTCCGAACAGCAGGCCGAGGGAGGATGCCTCCGGCGTCAGCTGCCACGCCAGCACGACGGGATAGTTTCGGTTCGCGCCGTCGGTTTCGGTGTAGTATTGCAGGAACACGCCGGCGGCCTGGTACGGCGGGGCGGACTTGTATCGCACCCGGCCGTCGGGGAGCGTCTCGGAGGGCGGGCCCAGCTTCGCCGGCCGCTGGGGCGCGTAAAGGATCAGGGGTTCGTCGGGCGAATCGAGAATCGTGGCGTGGAGTTCGTACACGGGCTTTCCCGCGGGCCAGTAGGGGTTAGCCCGCAGCCCTCGGCCGACGGTCAGTTCGCGGACGACGTAAACGCGCAGCGCCAGGCGGATCGGCTGAAGGCGGTATCGCTCCGGCTGGCGAAGAAGATTCGCCCAGGCGGGATTATCCAACTGATGAAGCTCCCCAGCCGACAGGGCGGGCAGATCGGAGACGATTTGCATCAGGCGATAGAATCCATTCTGCTCGGCTGGGTTTATGTCGTCCCGCAGTGCCGAGAGAAGGAGTTTGTCCTTGGGCGAAAACGTCAGCGTCTCGTGCACGCGCTGCGGCGCCGTCGGCGACGGCTGTGTCGAAGCCGCCGCGCAGAAATTCGGCGCCGCGAAGAGGCAGAGACATGCAAAATAGGCCGGCGTTTTCATGCCGGGGATTGTAGCCTCTTCCGCCTTCGGCGGGCAATGTCAAATGACGAAATCCGAATGGAGACTTCTGTGCAAAAGAGAAATTTACCACAGAGTCACTCGAAATCGAAATCTTCAATATTCAAATTCCAATATTCAAACAATACTCAATATCCAATAGGAAAAAAAT
>JAFGEJ010000054.1 GCA_016931655.1 Phycisphaerae bacterium | reverse complement strand
TTCTGTCCCTTCGGGACGAAGAAAAAACAACAAAATTCCGATGAAACTCCATTCATGTTTCGGTTCCTGAATTTCTGGACGGCCTCATCTATTCGCCTACAGCCAGATCATCGACGAAACCAGGCCCCACAAGCCCAGCACGATTCCCGCGATGCCCAGGGGTTCCTGAATCTTCGCGAGTTTTGCCCGAAGCTGCTCGCCTTTTTGGACCGCCTGTTCGTTTTTGCTCAGCACGTACTTGCTGATGAGGGAAAAGCCCAGGAGAAATCCCAGGGCGATACTCACGAGGCAGACCAGCAGATACGTCACGAACCAGCCGGGTATGAGATCCAGAAGAATGCCCGCGTTGAGCAGAAGGCGGATCAGGCTGATGAGTCCCCAGATCAACAGAACCACGCCGCCGACGCCCTGGTACGGCGTCATTTTTTCGATGAGTTCTTTTGCTTCGGGCTTCTTTTTCACGATCACGCCCGCCGCGGCCAACACACCGCAGGCGATCAGAAGAAGAGCGGAAATGATGTGCATAAGACGTCTCCCTTGCATCGTCCCAACAGGAATACAACCCATTCGCGGCGGGACCGTCCCAGCGCGATTCCGGCGCGTGTAACGTAGACTCGCCGCGGAGAACTGTCAAGCGCTTTCGTGGGATAAGGGAATTGATGTGAGCGACCGGATTCCCCGGCATAAACAAAAAACAGAAAATCCGACACTGAGTTCCTGAGAAACAGAGAAGAATTTTGTTCATTTTCCCTCTCAGTTTCTCAGAAACTCTGTGTCGCGTCTTTTATGCGTGGAGTTATGACTCCTTTTTCATGTACAGCGTCTGGGTCGGGAAGGCGAATTCGATGCCTTCTTCGTTGTACCGCCGAAGCAATTCCATGTTGAAGTCGTGGTTGAATTCCAGGTACTCCCACCAGTCGGCCGGCGAGAACCAGTAGTACACCACGATGTTCAGGCTGTCGGCGTTGAAATCGCTGAAATACACCCGCGGCGGAGTATCGGCGGGGAAGCTCGCCTTGCGCGCCTCGAGCATGGCGAGAAGAATGTCCACGCCGCGCTGCAGTTTTTCCGGCTGGGTGTCGTACGTGACGGTGACGTTCAACGTGCGCTTGATCGAAGGGCGGCGCGAAATGTTTTCAATCGGCTCGTTGGCGACCAGGGCGTTGGGGAGCGTCACCAGGTTCCCGTCCAGCAGGCGCAGGCGCGTCGTGCGGAAGCCGACCTCCTCCACGATCCCGTCGTACCCCTTGAACAGGATGCGATCGCCCATACGGAACGGGCGATCCGCGAAGATGGTGGCCGACCCGAAGAAATTCGCCAGCATGTCCTTGGCCGCCAGGGCGAAGGCCAAGCCGCCGATGCCAAGCCCGGCCAGGACGGCGCCGATGTCCCACTCGTAGACCGTCTGGGCGATAAACACCGCCGCCACGATCACCACAAACACCCGGAGCGTCTTGCGGACCAGGGGCACGAGCTGGTTATCGAGGGAGCTTTCGCTTCGCCGCGTCACCCGGCGGAGCAGGTGCTCCACCACAGCCACCAGGCGATAGAGGGTCCAGGCGGCGGCGATCACCACCAGCGTCGCACACGCCCGGAGCCAGTGCTCCTTCGGGCCCCACACGTCCGCTTCCGTGGAAGGCGCAAAGGTCAGAAAGAACGACGAAACGTACAGTCCCACCGCCAGGGAAAACAGCATGATCGGGCCGAGGAACGAACGGGCAAACATGCCGGTTACAATGAACCTGTCCGGCATCTCCTCCAGCCGCTTCGTCCAATGCTGAAGAACGAGCGAGACGATCTTACCCGAAATCATCGCCGCCAGGATCACCCCCAGCAGCGCCAGCCACTGCCACAGGGCGTTGCCCAGAAACCTGTTTTCCGTAAAGATAGTCAGCCACGTCGAAGCCGGCATGGAGTTTTCTCCTGTTTTTCCTCGCAAATCGGTCAAATCAGTATACCACGTTTCGGCGGTATTGTCACGGACCTCCAGCAAGGCCGCCGGGAACCACCCCGCTCCGAAAAAATATTTTTCCCGCGGGCGGATTCCCTATTGACTGTTTCGCGAAATAAGAGATAGTTGCGCGCTATAGGAAATGGGTTCGCCAAAGCCGTCCCCCGGGTTGCATGTGCGGCCTCTGAACCGGGCGAGCGGCGAACCGCAAGGGAGTACGCAAAACTTCCATGGACGAAACCGATGTCTTCGGTTCACTCGGCCTGGTCCGAATGAACCTGTCGGACAAGGCGCTGTTCGACTCCGCCTTCGCCTCGACCCACCCCCAGTTGTCCGATTACACATTTGCCAACACCTTTATCTGGCGGGACGCGATTCACCTCCGGTGGCAAAGATATCACGGGTGTCTGTGCGTCTTCGCCAACGGCCAGGACGGGTTGTCGCTGCTGTTTCCCCCGCTGGGGGAGGGCGACTTCCAGGCCGCCCTGGCCGAGGCCGTCGAGGTCTGCCGGGCCTTCAACCACCGCATGGGCGTCGAACAGACGCCGCGCGTCGAGTACGTCAGCCAGTCCCTGCTGGCGAAGTTCTCCGACGAGAGCCTCGTGAAGCCCATGAGCGGAGACTACGTCTACTCCACCCGGCGGATGATCGAACTGGACGGCCCGGACCTGGGCGCCAAGCGCAAGGGCCGAAGCTGGTTCCTGCGGCATCACACCCCACACACCGCGCCCTTTAGTCCGGCGGACGCGCCGGCCTGCCTGGCGCTGCTGGAGCGATGGCGTCAACAGGCCGAGCAGGCCGCCGCCGAACCGGCCGACCCGGCTTCCGCGGCGGTCCTGACCTCCGTTTGCGCCAAACGCGCCAAGGAAATCGCCGCGACCGCCGACGCGCTGGAGAACGTCCAGGCCCTGGGACTGCGGGGCATGGTTCTGTGGTCCGGCGAGCAACTGGTGGGCTTCACGCTCGGCGAGCGGCTCAACGACGGCCAAACGTGCAGTATTCTCATCGAAAAGACCGACCGGGAGTTTCGCGGCTCGGCCAACTACATTTTCAGCGAGTTCTGCAGGCAATACTGGGCCGAGGCCGCCTGGTGCAACGCCGGAGACGACTGGGACATGCCTTCGCTGGCCTGGACCAAGCAGAGCTACCAGCCTTCCGCCCGCCTGAACAAGTGGGTGGTCTGGCCGAAGCTCCCCTCGCGCCTGCTCGTCGCGCCGCGGCCCGAAACGATGCTTTCACGTCCGCGGGTTCCGGAACCAGCCGACACAACGCTCGACCGGGGAGGCCTGGCGGACCTCCAGGAACTGCTCCGGCTGGAATCGCACTGCTTCCCCGTCGGGGAGACCTTCAACCGGCGGCAACTGCGATATCTGCTTCGCAGCCCGCGCGTCACGACGTACCTGATTCGCTCCGAGGGGCACGTGGCGGCGGCGGCCATCGTGTCGCGCCGGCGGACCGCACGCGGCGTGCACGCCCGGCTGTACAGCATGGCTGTGGCGCCGCGGTTCCGACGACGCGGATTCGGACGAATGCTGATCCAGGCCTGCATGAACTCCCTCATCGACGAGGGCGCAGGAGCGCTGTCGCTGGAAGTCAGACAGGACAACACGCCGGCGATCACGCTTTACAAATCAATGGGATTTCACATCGACCGAAAACTCCCGAATTATTACGGACTCGGCGCCCACGGGTGGCGCATGGTGACGTCGCTTTCTGAAACGAATTCGTCTTGCACGAAAACGTCAACCGAAACAAACACCTTCCTTGTGACGTAATTTCTGAATATCCGCCTGACTCATTATCTTTGCTTGGCGGAGCACCTGCTCCGCCAAGTTTCTCTTAAAAAAAAACCTGGTGGAGCGGGTTCCGAAGGAATGCCCTCGGTAGGCTCCACCAGGCAAATTATGTAACCTTACGCTCTGAAAAAAGCGTTATTTCTTCTTTCCCTTTTTCGCTTTCTTCGCAGCTTTTTTAACCGCTTTTTTCGCGGTTTTCTTCGCCTTCTTTTTCGCCGCTTTTTTGGCGACTTTTTTCACCGCGTTCTTCGTCGCGGTCAGTTCGCCGTGGGGGCCGTTGATGGCGGCCTGGGCGGCGGCCAGGCGGGCGATGGGAACGCGGTACGGGCTGCACGAAACGTAGTTTAACCCGACCATGTGGCAGAACTCCACGCTCGACGGATCGCCGCCGTGTTCCCCGCAGATGCCCAGCTTGATGTCCTTTCGGACGCTTCGGCCTTTCGTTACGGCGATCTTCATCAACTCGCCCACGCCGTCGCGGTCCAGCACCTGGAACGGATCGCAATCATAGATGCCCAGTTCCACGTACTGCTTGAGGAACTTGCCCGCGTCGTCCCGGCTGAAACCGCAACCCATCTGCGTCAGGTCGTTCGTGCCGAAGCTGAAGAATTCCGCCACCTCGGCGACCTCGTCGGCGGTGATCGCGCCGCGGGGCACTTCGATCATCGTGCCGATCTTCAGGTACGGCAGCTTTTTGCCTTTCGCCCGGGCGATCTCGGCGTACACGTCCTGGACGATCTTTTTCTGGTGCGCCAGTTCCTTCACGTTGCCGACCAGCGGGATCATGATCTCCGGCCTGGCGCCCTTCACGGCGTAGGCGGCCTCGATGACGGCCCGGGCCTGCATCGCGGTGATTTCGGGGAAATAAATGCCCAACCGGCAGCCTCGATGCCCCAGCATCGGGTTGAATTCGTGCAGGCTGTCCACCTTCGCGCGAATCTGCTGCGCGGAGACGTTCATCGCCCGGGCCATTTCCTCCTGCCCGGCCTGATCGTGCGGGACGAACTCATGCAGCGGCGGGTCGAGGAAGCGGATCGTAGCCGGGCGGCCTTGAAGGGCCTGGAAGATGCCGATGAAATCGTCCCGCTGGAGGGGCAGCAGTTCCCGCAGGGCCTTGGCCCGGCCCTGCTCGTCCTCCGCGAGGATCATCTTCCGCATCGAAACGATCCGGTCGCCCTCGAAGAACATGTGCTCGGTTCTCGTCAGGCCGATGCCCTCGGCGCCGAATCGCACCGCCACTTCGGTGTCGTGGGGCGTGTCGGCGTTGGTGCGCACGCCCAAAACGCGGTACTTGTCGGCGAGTTTCATGATATCGCCGAACGGCCCGGTGAGGCTCGGATCGACGGTGGCAATCTGCCCGGCGTAGACCGCGCCGGTCGAGCCGTTCAGGCTGATCCAGTCGCCCTCGCGGAGCGTTTTTCCGCCGGCGGTCAGTGTGCGGGCGGCGTAGTCGATCGCGCAGTCGCCGCAGCCGGCCACGCAGCACTTGCCCATGCCGCGGGCGACGACGGCAGCGTGAGAGGTCATTCCGCCTCGGCTGGTCAAAATGCCCCGGGCGACGTTCATGCCGCCGATGTCTTCCGGGCTGGTCTCGATGCGAACGAGAATCACACTCTTGCCCTGCTCGTCCCATTCCTCGGCCTCGTGGGCGGAAAAGACAATTTGGCCCGTCGCGGCGCCGGGACTGGCGGGCAGGCCGGTGGCAATCGGCTCGACGGCCTTCTCGGCCTTCGGATCAAACGTCGGGTGCAGAAGCTGGTCCAATTGCTTCGGCTCGACGCGGAGGACGGCCTGCTTTTCGGTGATGAGCTTTTCCTTCATCATATCCACGGCGCACCGGACGGCTGCCGCGGCTGTCCGCTTTCCGTTGCGGGTCTGGAGCATGAACAGCTTGCCCTTCTCGATGGTGAACTCCAGGTCCTGCATGTCGCGATAGTGTTTTTCCAGCTTCGAGCGGATCGCGACGAGTTGCTGGTAGCTCTTGCGGTCCACTTTCGCGAGTTGCGAGATCGGTTGCGGCGTGCGGATGCCCGCCACCACGTCCTCGCCCTGGGCGTTCATGAGATATTCGCCGTAGAACTTGTTCTCGCCGGTGGAGGGGTTTCGCGTGAAGGCCACGCCCGTGCCGGACGTGTCGCCCATGTTTCCGAAGACCATCGTCTGGACGTTGACGGCCGTTCCGAGCAGGCCTCGAATGTCGTTGATCTGGCGGTACTTGATCGCGCGGGGATTGTTCCACGAGCCGAACACCGCGTCGATGGAGGCCTGGAGTTGCTTGCGAGCGTCCTGCGGGAAAGATTTATTATTTTTCGTGTAGACCTTTTTGTATTCTTCGACGACCTGTTTCAGGCCGGCTACGTCCAGGTCGGTGTCCTGTTTGGCGCCGCGGGCCTTTTTCACCGTATCCAGCGCGTGCTCGAAATCGTGATGCTCAATGCCCAGCACCACGTCGCCGAACATCTGCATGAACCGCCGATAGGCGTCCCAGACGAACCGCTCGTTTCCGGTCAGTTCGATCATGGCCCGGAGGGTTTCGTCGTTCAGGCCGAGGTTCAGGACGGTGTCCATCATGCCGGGCATGGACACCGCCGCCCCGGACCGCACCGAAACCAGCAGCGGGTTGGAGCCGCGGCCGAACGTCTTGCCCGTAACCTTTTCGAGTTTCTTGATGTTTTCATCGATCTGCCTGTCCATCCCGGCGGGATATTTTCTGCCGAGTTTATAAAACAGGTCGCACACTTCGGTGGTAATGGTGAAGCCCGGCGGGACGGGCAGGCCGAGGCTGGACATCTCCGCCAGGTTCGCGCCTTTACCGCCCAGCAGATTTTTCATGGAGGCTTTCCCTTCGGATTTCCCTCCGCCGAAAAAGTATACGTATTTTGCTTTTGTCGCCATAAGTTCTTTTCTCCTCTGGAGATATCCAACCGGACCGGGCCGGTGACAACATTCCTTCGTGTCGTCGTCGCCGCGATCGAATTTGTTTTTTTGCTCTTTACGGGGTGTATCCGCCTTTTTGACAAAGGCAAATAACGCCCATCATAGGACGGGTCAGTGTAGAAATCCCCGCCGTTCGTGTCAACGGGGTTTTTTTTTTGCGGGATCAGGGGGAAAACGGGAGATGAATCAGAGATTGGCCGTCGTACTCTTTGGGGATGGGCCGATGGAGAAGTTCCAGCAGCGTGGGGGCGAGGTCTACGGTGCGTGCGACGTTGACGCGCCCGTGCGGTACGCCCGGGCCCGCCAGTAGGAGCGGCACGAGCATGTCCTCCTCCGCGCGAATGCCGCCGTGCCCGCCCTTGTGCGCCCCGCCGAGGTCCCAGCCCGGTGAGGCAAAGACGATCACGTCCCCCGCCCGCGGCGATTGAAAGTACGCCAATAGCTGCGCCGGCAGGTCGGGGTAATCCGTCCCGTGCGTCATTTCCAACCATTGATGAGACAAAAGCGTTACCGTTTCCGCTTGCGGCTCGGCGCTGTTAAGCTTCTCTTCATATCCCAACGGATCATCGCCCTGCACGACGCGATATTGAATTGAGTCTTCGGTTTGTGAGAATTCCACGATGCCCTTCTTCGTCGCCACGCGCATGATATTTTCATCTGTCCGCCAGGCGACGGCATCGACGGCAGGCTGATCGAGTAAGGGCTGGAGCAGGTCGATCTGCTTGGGTGGCAGGAGAGGGTTCTTCAGGTTCTCGAATACGGGCGACTCGATAAAGGTTGGCTTTCCCGACCAGGAAGCATATCGAAAATTTTCCTGTTTCCCTTCGGCGGGAACCACAGGCCGCAGGCTGATTGCACGGTAGCGTTCGCCCGAACCGGTGACGATGACGTTGAACTTGTCGTAATAGGATTGGCGATGCTCCTGGTGCACTCCGTCGCACAGGCGGAGTTGCGGCGTCGGCTGATGGAGGGTTTGTTCGAGAAACGCCGTCAGGTCGAAATGCTGTTTCACGTCGGAATGGCTGTGGTCGGAGACGACGGCCAGGATGAGCTTATTCAGCACGCCTGCTTTTTCAAAATCCCCCAGAACGCGGCCGATCTGACGGTCGGCGTGGCGAATGGCGTTGCGATAGGCGTCGCTGCTGACGCCGGACTGATACGAAATGTAGTCCGGCGCAAGCAAATAGGCACAAACCAGCCGGGGAAACTGATCCCGCTTGCGGGCCAGCTCCATCATCTCGCCGAAGCGAAACAGCGTGATGCGATCACAGAACAGGTACCACCCGAACACGAACGGCGGGCCGGCCGAGAGCCAGTCCTCAAAAAACTTCGTCGCCCCGCGGTGCGGCTGACAGAAAATCGACACGGTAAAATCTTTGGGAAACCGTTCGTACAGCATCGGGGCGGTACAGTCGTCGTCGAGTGTGTTTTTCTGGTCCAGCGTGTGATAATCGCGAAACAGGTGTGTTTTGCGGTCCAGCCAGTTGATTCCCAGGATCCCGTGATGGCCGCAGAACCGCCCCGTTATGATGCTGGTGAGATTCGGCAGCGTTACGGAGGGGATGTTCGCGACGGCCCGCGGCGCGTACAGGCCTCGCTCCACGAAATATCGCTGGAAATTGGGCAGTTCGCCGGCCTGGAGCATTTCCTCAAAAATGCGCCCGTTCACGCCGTCAATGAGAAACACCACCGCGCCGTACGGATTGTGCGCGGGGAGTTTTTGGGGCGGCGCGAGGTTCAGCCCGTAGGAATCCGCCGGGCCGTCAGGCCCCGGCGTGCCGCACCCCGTCGCCAGAAACACAAGCCCCCAAACGATACAGCGACGAAATGTCTTTCCTTCCATACTGGTAAATCGGAGTCTGCTGCTCAACATTTCACGTCACTTTTTTTTCGGCGGGGCGATGCCGTTGGCCTGGGGGGTGAAGTCCTTCGCCTGTAAACCCGGATTCAGCTTCACGTCGTGATATTCGTAATTGCACAGCAGGGAATTGTCCCAGTCATAGCCGACGATCCGCAGCGGCAGGAGCGTTTCGACGTCGATACAGGTTTCGGTGACTTTGGCGGGGTAGTCTTTGCCCTTCGGTAGAATGCGCGTCAGCACGACGCATTTCCGCCCGCCGACGTCCGTCACGCCGCTGTATCGCATTTTGCACTCGCCGGAGGCCTGGGCCTGTTCGTACACTTCCAGCAGGCTCTCCAGGCCGTTGCGGAAGCCGAACTTCGTGACGGGGCGCAGGCTGCTTCGCATGGCGTCCGGGCCGTCGGGGGCCTTCAGGACGCTCTTGCCGACCAGCCATTGAAAGGCGGGCTTGGGGCGGACGAGCATTCGGCTGTTGCCTTTTTCGTCCTTGTATTCGCCCGCCACGTAGATCAGCGCGTCGCCCAGCGGCGGATTTTTCGTCCAGACCATCGCCACGCTGAACGGCTCGCCCAGAAATTTCACATCCACTTCCTGCTCCAGGCCGAGCGAACCGCCGAGCTTCTCCCGCTTGACGAATCGGCAGGTGTATCCCTTCACGGGCAGGGCGTCGTATTTCGCCAGGCCTTCCTTCAACAGGGCAACGTGATCGCCCCTTGCCAGTTGCAGAACGTGCGGCGGAACCTGGGCGTCCGTGTCCGTGCGGAGTTTCAGGACGGAAGAATGCTCCGCCGCCTGCGGCTGACAGCCGACGACGAGAAGCAACCCCGATAAAACAACAGCGGTGCGGTAATTCATATTCGTTTCTCCCACGGGGAAAATGTATCCGAAAAAAAGCCCCTCATGGCAAGGGGCTTTTTTGAAAATTGTATGACTTGAAGTTTTTGATAACACTGTTTGAACAGCATAGTCGTATCCCAGGTACAACACCGTTGCGAAATCATCCACGGATTGCACAGATTTCATAAGGATTTCACGGATATTCTCTTAAAAAATCCGTGGAATCCTCTTTCATCCGTGTAATCCGTGGAGTTTTTTGCCAAACGCAGTCACTGGTGGAGGGGTTACTTTGTTTCCTTCATCGTGATGCCGTTGGCGGCGGGCGTGAAATCCTTCTCCCCCAGGTCAGCCGAGAAGTTCACGTCGCGGTATTCGTAGTTGCAGAAGAACTTGTCGTTCCAGTCGTAGCCGATCACCTGCACGGGCAGGAGGTATTCCAGGTCGATGAATATGAGTGTTCTCCTGGCGGGGTAATCTTTTCGCCTGGGCAGAAATCGGACCAGGACAATGCACTTTCGCCCGTCCACTTCGGCGAATTTCACGTCCCGTCCCGTTTTGGGATCGCGATAGCCCCACTGTTCGTTGCATTCCCCCCGTTTTCGCGCGAGTTCGTAGACGTCGATAAGACTCTGCAGGCTGTTCCTGAAACCGAACATCGTGCAGGGCCGAAGCGTGTTTCGCATGGCGTCCGGACCGTCCGGCAGGCGAAGCACGGACCCGCCGACCAGGCGACGCAGGAAATTCGAGGTCGGCTGAACGACCATCTGGCTGCGGCCGGTCTTGTCCGGGAATTTTCCGTCCACGTAGACCAGGGCGTTGCCCGTCGGCGCGTTTTTCGTCCACGTCATCGCCACGCTGAAGGGGCTGGCCATGAACTTCGCCCGAATGTGCTGCTCGGGTCCTAATTGGCCTCGAATCTGCTCCTGCTTGACGAACGTGGCGGTGTAATGGTTATAGCGGCCTTTGTTCAGTTCCGCCTGGCAGAGCTTCAGCAGGGCCAGGTGATTTGTCTCCGCCATGTGACAGAGTTCCTGCAGCAGGGACGGATCGGAAGTGACGACCTGTTCTTCCCCGACGGCTTCGACGACGACGGTCGGCTTCGGGCCGGTGGCGACGGACTGCGTCACCTGCACGGCCAGCAGCCCTGCCAGGAGCAAACCGACCAGAACGCGGACGCGGCGATTCGTCGGCCTGAGAGCTTTGCGAAATAGGTTTTTCATGCTCCAATCCTCTGCGGATTTTCCCGCAACCACCGGCGATTCAGGCGGGTTTTGGCCCAAGCCGTCCGGTACGGGGCGTATCGGTTTTATCGACACACTCCGTTGTGTTTCTTGACACCTCCGGGGCTTCAAAATTACCGTTCCGGAGGCGGATCCACTCTCGACCCAATTTGGGGGCCGACGTGCGGTCAGCCGAGAAAACCATTCCGAATTATGGTACTCACCGCTCGCGTCATTTCCAGTGAAATTTTCCATGTTTCCGCCTTCTTCGGAGTTCGCCTCCGGCTGGGGAAATTGGTGTATCTACGGGAAATGTGCAAATTTCATTCCGGGATTTCCCATCGAACGCCGCCGGAGACGCCATTTGGCCGAAATCGCCATATCCATTTGAAATAAATCGAGTTAGGGCTTTAAGGCGGCGAGGTCTTTTTGAAAAAGTCTAAAAAAGTCCGATAAATTCCCGAGCGTTGTCCCCCTGCCCATAACACACATCCAATTCATTGACACCGGAGTATGAAAAAGGTACGCCGAAAAATAGAAATTTTCCTTGCCAGGAGTGCAAAAATTCCCTTTCCGCCTGCCCCGTCGCCCCGCTCCTCACCCCTCCCGGCTGTTACGAAACGCACCGGGCGACAGGCCCGTGATCTGCTTGAACTGCCGCGTGAAAAAGTACACGTCCCGGAATCCCAGCCGCCCGGCGACGGTCTTGATCGGCAGAGACGTTTCGAGCAGCATTGTCCGGGCCAAGGCGATCCGCTGTTGCAGTGCGAAGTGGTGCATGGGGAAACCCATTTCACCTCGAAATCGCCGCCGCAGCGTGCTGGTCCCCATGCCCACCTCGGCGGCCAGGGCGTCGTAGTCGTGGGGCCAGGCGGCGGGGTCGGACAGCCTCCCCAGAACGCTCTTCAGCCAGACCGGGCGGCGCGGCGTCTGATGCTCGCCGCGTTCGGACAGGTCCAGCAGGATCGACTCGAGCAGGTTCACCGCCCGCAGCCGGGCAAGCCGGCCGGCGGAAAACGCCAGGCGGATCACGTCGTCCATCACCCGGCTGTAGCGCCGGCCGGACGGTGCGGGTTGCGGCCCCGCCGGCCAAATCCCCGCCGCCAGCCAGTATTCCACCCGCCGGCCTCGAAAGGCAACGTACCGATGCTCCCACCACGCCCCCGGTGTGGCGACGTGAAAGCGAATGTGCGGGCCGGGATAGTTCGGCCAAAACCACCGCCCGCGCAGCAGATACTCCCGCTGATCGTATCGCAGCGAAATCGCACCCTGGTGCATGTACTGAAGCACGTAGTAGCCGTCGAAATACTTGTCCACCTCGGCGGTGCATTGGGGCATGTGGCTGCCGTGCAGAAAAACCAGATCCATACCGGACATAGTGAGCATATTATATAAAGAACTGATTATAAAGTCTATTTAATAGTATTATGAGTATGATAATATAATGAAATAGACAAGCTTTTTACCGTGGCGGAGATGGTTGGTATGCCTCATTGGAGTCAGACGCTTACGCGATGTATGGACGATTTGGCGGCCCGGATCGACCCGGCTGAGGAGTCGGCGATTCACTCGGCCTGGGTGAATTTTCTCGACGGCCGCTGCGGAGAGGAATTTTTCGTTCCCCCGGCCCGAACGCCCAGGCCGCCGAAGATCGACTGGCCCGACGTGCTCCTCAACGACGCGATTGAGGATTACGAGTTGATGCTGCTGAGTCAGTTTCGGATAGCTTCCGACGAACTGACAGCCGGTTCGAGCAATTGCCTGGGTGTGCGGTGTAATTACGGTTCGGGCATCTTGCCGACGCTGTTCGGCTGTGATCTTTTCATCATGCCGCGCGAAACGGATACCTTACCGACCGCCGTTCCCCTGCACGACCGCGAGAAAATCCAGGCCGTCTTCGACGCCGGCGTGCCGGACTTCCGGGCCGGGCTTGGCGAGAAGGTGCTTCATTGCGTGGAGCAATTCCAGGCCGTCTTCGAAAAATACCCGATTCTCAAGGAATACGTCGCGTTGTATCATCCCGACTGGCAGGGGCCGATCGACATTGCCGAAGTGGTCTGGGGCAGTGAAATCTTCTACGCGATCTTCGACGAGCCGGATTTCGTGCGGTCGTTCCTGGACCTGATGACCCAAACCTACGCGCAGTCCGCCCGCGCGTGGTTTACCCGGGTTCCGCCAACCTCGAACGGCCAACCCGCCACACACTGGCAGGTAATGCACAAAGGAACGCTGGTTTTGCGGGAAGATTCTCTGATGAATCTCTCCCCCGAAACGTACGTGGACCTGATTCGTCCGTTGGACCAGGCGTTGTTCGATGAATTTGGCGGCGGGGCGATTCATTATTGCGGGCGGGGAGAGCATTTTATTCCGGCGATGTGTGAAATGAAGGGGTTGCACGGCATGAATCTTTCCCAGCCGGACATGAACGACATGGAAGTGATTTATCAAAACACGGTGGACAAGGGGATTCCGCTTCTGGGACTGGACCGCCAGGAAGTGGACCGGGCGGTAAAGGCAGGCCGACCCCTGCGAGGTTGGGTGCATACCGACCCGGCAAAGCCCTAACCGCCCAGCTATGGAAATTGTATGAGGCCGTCCAGAAATTGCCGTCTTGTTTTTTCTTCTTTTCGACCCGAAGGGTCAAGGAGCGTCTAGCCGGGGGTGAGCGAAGCGAACCCCCGGAAATGAGCTTTTATTCTTTGAGCCCCAACGGGACGACAGCGAGTTCGTTGAGAAGGAATCGTTGCTGTCGCCCCGTTGGGGCTATAAGGAAGTAAGCTTTCTGCCGGGGGTTCGCTTCGCTCACCCCCGGCCAAATGCTTTCCGTCCCTTCGGGACGAGGAAAAAACAACAAAATTTCGGGGAAACTCCATTCATGTTTCGGTTATCTGAATTTCTGGACAGCCTCGAAATTGTATGAAAAAGGGGGGAAATAACCTCGCAAATTAAAAGTCAGGGTTTTATTTTGCAAGGTATGAAAAAAGGAGGGTGTGGGGTAATCGCATTTTAAGAGTGAAATTGTCCGCTAGAACGCGCAATGAAATGCGCCAAAAATAAAAAAATCGCGTCTGTCTTACTCTTTTGCCTGAAAGGCAAAGACATATTAGCCCAGGGCGAAGCCCTGGGTTCTAGGCCCGACCCAATGCCAAAGCCCTGTAAGGGCGATACATATTGTCACGCCCTTACAGGGCTTAAGAATAGAAACAATCCGAAACCCAGGGCGTTGCCCTGGGCTGGTATGTCCATGTCCTTCAGACATGAAACATCATTCCATGTTATTTTTCGATTCTTCTCCCAAAACCACGATTAAATCCATTCCGTGATGAATCCATTGTCCGTATCGTCTACTTTCAGTTGGCAAAATTCTATTCGATCAAGCAATTGACGATTGAATTCTCGGATTGCATTAGGATGCAGGCAACCATAAACACGCGGGGGCTCGCACCCGAATCCTCCAATGAGTACTCCAGATACAGGCAATCGCGCATCTTTGAATCCGGAACTTTTTTGTGGCTTGTAAAAAGCCGCGTCTTTAAGCCTGGTCGAAATGTACGGTTTTCCGACGGCACCGCCTGTTTGAGAATCGATTCTGCCGGAAATCATTTGCTCTCCGGTCAACAACTCCTCAACGTTGTCTTTCCGGACACAAAGACACGATGCTTCAAAATGGAAAGTGCCTATGGCAACTAACGCCGGAGCGTCAAGATCGGAACATTGTGGTGTTTTTCGTCTAATTTTCTCAAAAATAGCTGAGTTAAGATTTGTGTAAAATTGAGCGCCGTCTTTCGCTTCATGGGATAAAGAAGTTTTGTTTGTAACGGACTCTATTTGCAAACAGGTAACTTCAACATAAAAGGTTTCGCCATTCTTATGGCATTTGAAATCAGGAGAGGATTCTTCCCCGGTGAGAGAATCGCATGGCTCAACATCAACGTTGCAATCCTGAAGCACTCCCCAAAAAGTTGCTTCGCACATGGCTGCCTCGGGATCATTGTTGTATTGAAGCCCCCACGCTTTGGCGTGGCGAATATCAAATCGCTCGATCCATTTGATGAAAGGATCCAACACTCCTGGGTTAGGTTTGAACCGACTCTGCATGTTCCTCGTCCCGCATTCTGCGCATCTGGTTTCCTTCGCACCGAACTGTGGCGCCGGTCACTCCGTCTGGCTGGGCGGGGGCACGGAGCGGTCGAGGGACAGTGTGCCGCGGACGGCTTCCAGCCGGCGGGCCTTTTGGCCGATGCGGCTGACCAGCAGCGTCAGGGGCGCTCGCCGCTGATCGCGAAACGTCACCACAAGCCGGCCGAAGCCCAGCAGACGCTCGAGAAAATCCCCCGTGTCGATCCGCGTGCCGTACTCGGTGTGGTTGATCTGGTCGCCCGTCTCGGTGGGACCGGTCTGGACGTTGAGATAATTCGGCGTGATCGCGACGTAGTAAAACAGCCCGCGAAGGAAGGAAATTCCGATCGCCAGCAGGAAAATCCCCGCGATGACGAAATACCCCTCCGCGGAGATCGCCACCCGCAGATGCCCGAACGCCCGCAGCACGTCCGTCAGCCAGCCGAGAAACGTCAGCCACAGACTCACCAGCAACAGGGCCAGCAGGATGAGAAAGATCAATTTGACCGACAGCTCGTACTCGTCGATTAAAAAATTCAGGAAGAACACCGCCAGCCAGCAGCCGCCGACGATGTAGGCCGCCGGGCCGGCCGGCGCGAAAAACAGCATCAACACGCCGGCTGTCAGCGACGCCAGGATCGTCGGGACGTACAGAACCTTCCGGCTCCAGTCGAAGACGACCAGGTATTCGTTGATGTCCGGGTCGTCCCGCAACTGTCTCGCCACCCGCAGGCGCGTGCGAACGGTCTTCCGCAGCAGCACCCAGGCAATTCCGGCAAGCAGCAGCAGGCCGATCGGTACGCAAAACACCACGATCTTCGTGACGGTCCAGTCGTTCGGCATGGTGATCTCCCTTTTGCCGCCGCGGTTCCGCGGCAGGCAAGCCAGTATGGAGTATTCCCCCGCGCCTCGTCAAGGGCCATCGGAATGAATCCTCCACAGCCGATACCGGAATCAGGAGCCAAACCCGGCGTCGCCTCATTTTTTCGCATTTTTTTCAAAAACTCTTACACTATTTACATTTCTGAAAACGACGGTAGTATTCTGTCACATCTAAGACTGTGAACTGTCATCCTGAGCGGAGCGGTAGCGGAGTCGAAGGCTTGTCCTGAGCTTGCCGAA
>JAFGEJ010000053.1 GCA_016931655.1 Phycisphaerae bacterium | reverse complement strand
CTTTTTTTCGCGGCCAAGATGGCCGCGACACGCGCGGGCGAGACGCCCGCGACACGAATAAAGACTTTCTAAACGGGCTGCTAAGGGACGAAGAGAAGAAAAAACAACACGGTAATTTCCGGACGACCTGAGATAGATGCATGGCGGAGCACCTGCCTTCAGGGACTCTGTAGGGGAGGTGCATTTACTTTTCGTGTTTGGTATTAGGTCCTTCGACTGCGGGGCTCGCTTTGCTCGCCCCTCCGCTCAGGATGACAATCTATGTAGTCCGCCAGAAAAAATCCTCGCACACCCGTCTCTTGACGGGATTTTTCTTTCGTGATAGGTTTTCCCACCCCTGGTATAATAGGGCATCGCGGTGGCTGTAGCTCAGTTGGTTAGAGCATCTGGTTGTGGTCCAGAGGGTCGTGGGTTCAAATCCCATCAGCCACCCTTCCGGTCCTGCAAAACCTTCCCACGTCGTTCAATCGTCTTTCAAGAAATCCTGTCGCTGACGCGACAGGCTCGTTGATGGAGAAATCCTGTCGCTGACGCGACAGGCTCTTTGATGGAATACGTCCCCTTTAATGAAACACAGCCATGATTATCGCACGGTTTTGGCCAGTGCGTCGGCGGCTGGGGCGGCCTGGCCGGCGAATTTCAGGAGATACCAACTGCTCAGCGTCAGCACGTCAGGGCGATGCGTATCGGCGTGGGCCTGGATGTCCAGCAGTGCGGGGACCGCCTCGGCCCGGCTGTGACGGGCCAGCGTAAGGGCGGCGTAGATGCGGTAATCGGCATAGGGACTGCTCAACAGCGGAAGGACCATGTCGCAGACGGCGGGATTCGTGCTGCGATACAGCGCCCCGGCGGTGACTTTGCGGAGGGCGCCGTCCGGGCCGTCGAGAATTTTCTTCAGCCCCGCCATGGCCGCGGGCGAACCGAGATTCGCCAGCCATTCGACCGCCATGGCCATCCGGTCGTGCTGGGCGGACATGCGGTCCTCGCTCAGGTCGGCCTGGCGCAGCGTCGCGAGCATGGGCTCGACGTAAAACTCCGCCAGGGCCTTGTCTTTCTCCACGTCGCCGCGCATGCGGTTCAGGGCGTATTCCAGCAGGACGGGATGGCCCATGTCGATCAGAAGGGTTTGGAGCGTTTTGGCGGCGGCCTGTCCGCCGGCCGGGCGGGCCTGTTCAAACCGCGCGACGGCCCCGGCAATGTCGCTTCGCTGAACCAGATCGTCCAGGTAGTATTTCATGTCGGGCTGCTCGGCGAGGATGCGGATCAGATTGATGCGGAACAGGTCGCTTTCGTTTTCGGCGGCGACGGCGTCGGCCAGCCGTTTCGAGGCGTCGGGCGCCACGTCCGCCAGGGCCATGTACGCCTGCACGCGAACCTGCCGGGAATAGTCAGGGCGGGTGAGATACTGGGCGACCTCGGCGGCGGTTTTGATCTTCTCCCGGCGAATCTGCCCCAGCAGGAGCAAAAGCAGCTCGTCGGTGGTTTTGGGATCGAGGAGAATTTTTTTCAGTTCGTCCCTGTGCTTCGGCGTGTCGACGCCCAGGCCGAACAGGCTCATGCGCGCCTGGGCGAGGATTTGCGGATCCCGGCTGTCGAGGAGGGATTGAAGCGTCTTGACGGCTGCGTCCGCCTTGTTTCGCTGCACCAGGGCCCGCGCGGCGAGCATGCGCACGCCGTCGTCGTCGATGTTCAGTGCGTCCCGCAGTTGGGCGGCCGTCAGGGCGTCGCGCCGGAGCAGATGCACCAGCGCCTCGGAACGAACCGCCATCGCCGGATCGCTTTTGAGCCGCTCGCGCAGGGGTTCGATCAGCGCCTCGTCGTCCAGCTCGCCGATCATGGCCGTGGTGGTCAGTCGCGTCCGGCGATCGCTGCTGCGCAGCAGGGCCGTGTAGAGAGGCAGCAGTTCCTTGTCCCGCGTGGAGCGCAGGCCCAGCAGCACGACGCCCAGGCGCGCGTCGTCGCCCAGTGCGGCCCGCAGATACTCCCGTGCCGTCTGGACGGCGGCAGGCGGCACGTCCGCCGCCCGCGCGAGCGGCGGGACAAACAACGCCGCCGTCAGCACAACGGCGATTCGCTTTCGGAATGGAGACCTCAGAAAAGAAAGAAATTTACCACAGAGACACAGAGAGCACAGAGCGAAGATCCCATAGGGAGAAAAACATAAGAAATTATCTCTTTCTCTGTGACCGGAGCCTGCCCCTAAGGGGTGTCTCTGTGGTAGGTATTTCAAAATTCTCATTGGATGTTTTCGCGGGTGCGTCATCGGATTCGATTCCCTCGTGGTTTTACCATTGTCGAACGTTGCCGTTGGCCGCCGCGGCCAGGAGCAGGGCCAATTGCGTCAGAAGATTCGTCGCCAGCAGGACGTTTCGATCCATCGCGCCGTTGCGTTTCACCAGGAGTTGTCCGCCGCCGACGGCGGCCAGGATCGCCGCGGCGGGAATGGTCAGCTGCGTCCAGGGCAGATAGGCGAAATAGCCGATCGTGCAGGCCAGCAAGGCGCCCATGACCAGCGCCGCGGTGAGAGGTCCGCCGCCGCGCGCCACGGCCTGCAGGGCCGCGTCGGAAGCGCCGGGGCGATGAAACTGAGGCAGGATCAGCATCGACCAGGCGCCCCACAGGGGCATCAGCAGCAGCACGCGGTCGATTTTGGATTCCGGGCGCACCCAGGCCAGCCAGTTCGGCAGAGCCTGTTCCTGAAGGTAATAGCCCGGCCGAAGCTCCACCAGTCCGCCCGCCCAAAGCAGCGCCAGAAAACAGGCCGTCAGGGCGCAACCGACGGCCTGGTCGCCGCACAGAACGCGAACCAGCGCCGCGGCGCCGCGGCGATACATGCCCAGCAAGACCCCCGCCGCCACCAGCAGACTCGGCAAAAAACACAACCCCGTGGACGGCCCGAACAGCCATCGCCCCCCCTGCCACAGGCCGATACTCGCCAACCCCCACAGAAAACCGATCAGGAGCAGTCCGATCCACGTTCGGCCGGGGCGCAGCAAGGACGCCTCCGCGAAGCGTTCGTCGCCCGCAAAATAAAACCGCACCGCCGGATGATTCGTGAATCGTTGAAGCATGGAAATAGAATAACCGACTCTTCCTTCTCATCAAACTCACTGTCGTCCCGTTGGGACTCAAATCAATAAAACCGTTTCCGGGGGTTCGCCTCGCTCACCCCCGGCCAAACGCTCCTCGACCCTTCGGGTCGAAGAGAAAAAAACAACATGGTAATTTCCAGACAGTCTGGAATAATCTATTTTGGGTTCTCATCCAATCATGGTGTCGATTTGGCGTCCATAATAAAACATAACTTAAATGCGTTTAACGCTTTACGGCCACCGGCATGGG
>JAFGEJ010000052.1 GCA_016931655.1 Phycisphaerae bacterium | reverse complement strand
TAGAAGGATGAACTGCAACGTGGCAAAACGAACCAAATAGAAAAGGCGAGAATTCCTTGACATTGCCCCTTTGCTTATAGAAGGGGCCAAAAGCGTCTAGCCGGGGTGAGCAAAGCGAACCCCCGGAATAAGGCTATTTTCTTATAGCCCCAACGGGGCGACAGTAATGATTCCTTCTCATCAAACTCGCTGTCGTCCCGTTGGGACTCAAAGAAAAAAATTCGCTTCCGGGGGTTCGCTTCGCTCACCCCCGGCCAAATGCTTTCCGTCCCTTCGGGACGAGGAAAAAAAACAAAATTTTGAGGCATCCATATTTTGATTGCTTGAATTACCGGACCGCCTCAAATAAACGGAACCCCTCACGGCCTGGAAACGTTTGGATATGCGAAGGGAGGTTTACGATGCCTCTTACACATACAACGTGGAAACATTCCCGATGGCTGAAGCGAATTCGCTTTGCTTTACGGCGAGGCCTAAAACCCATCGTGGGCAAGTGCACGATGGGCCTGGACATGCCGTATCGCAAATGTTGCGGACAAAACGGGGCGAATGATTGCAGGTATCGACCTGACGGGGAATGATCGGCGCGTGTATTATTTCGCCGCGTGCGCCTGTGCGACGGCGGCGCAGGGCAGGTAGACGTGCATGGCCGTTCCCGCGCCGGGAACGCTGTCCACGTCCACCCACCCGCCGTAGGTTTCCACGATGCGCCGCACGGTGGCGAGTCCCAGGCCGCTCCCCCCGGCCTGGGTGGTAAAGCCCGAATCAAAAATTCGCGCCACGACGGCCGGCTCCATACCGCAGCCGGTGTCCTGCACCGACAGTCGGACCATTTCGCGAGGCGGCCCGACCGGCGAATCGGCCACGACGGGATATTGCGGCGCCGGCACGCGGGCCGTGCGAATCAGCAGGGCGCCTCCGTCGGGCATGGCCTGGCAGGCGTTGGCCAGAAGGTTCATCAGCACGCGCCGAATGTCGCTCGGATCGGCAATGACGTCGCCGACGGCCTCTTCGAGAAACCATTCCAGCCGAACGCCGTCGGAGAGCATCCCATCGGCGGTTTTGGCGAATTCGCAAATGTGATCGTTGAGATTCATGGCCTTGCGCTCCGGCGGTTTGAACGAGTCGCTCAACGTATGAAGTACCAGGTCCCGTGCGGAAAGAGCGGCGCGTCGAATTTTTTCGATTCGCTTGTATTGGGCGTTGTCGGGAGGCAGATCGTGCAATACAAGCTGGGCATAGCCCAGGATGGGCGTCAGGAGATTTTTCAGGTCGTGGACCATTTCGCGGGCGTCCTGCCTATTGTCCGCCGGGCAAGGCCGGGACGAAATCGCCAGAGGCGCCCTGGCCGCGAAAGGAGATTCATACGACTCCCACGAAGCGACGAGTTTTTCCGCCGGCGTCATGATTGCCCCTCCCGGACGTAGTCGGAGGCCCACTCGTTGCATTCCCAGAGGACGACCCGGTTTCGCCCCGCGTGCTTCGCGCGATACAGCGCTTCGTCCGCCCGGTGAATCAATTCCTCCCGGGCGTGAAGGTCCCGGGAATCCGCGACGCCGAAACTGGCCGTCACGTGAATCACACGGCTTTGGGCGGACAGAGAAATTTTTTCAATTTCCTCGCGGCAGCGTTCGGCAAAATGCGCCGCGGCGGTGGAATTAACGTCGGGCAGAATCACGGCGAACTCCTCGCCGCCGTAGCGGCAGGGCATGTCCGATTCCCGACATTGCGCGGTCAATACCTGGCTTACCGCACAGAGAACCCGATCGCCGGCGGGATGGCCGAACGTGTCGTTGACCCGCTTGAAGTGATCGATGTCCATCATCACGAAGGACAGTGCTTCCTCGTGCCGGCTCATGCGCGCCCATTCCTGGCGAAGGCGGTCCTGCATGGCCTGGCGGTTCCAGAGCTCCGTCAGCGGGTCCAGCTGCGCGCGAAGGTTCAGCAGGTCCTGCAGGCGTTTGACCCGCAGCGCCGCGCGGACGCGCGCGCAAAGTTCGACGGGATCAAACGGTTTGGCGACGTAATCGACGGCGCCCATGTCCAGCCCCTTGACCTTGTCCTCGGTGGAATCCGCCGCCGTCAGAAAGATCACCGGAATGGCGCTGAGAAGCGGATCGGACTTGAGCTGTTCGCAGACTTCGTACCCGGACAGGTCGGGCATTTTCAGGTCGAGCAGGATCAGGTCCGGCCGTTCCTTCTTGGCCTTGACCAGGCCCTCCACGCCCCCGCTGGCGCAGGACACGTCCAGGTTTTCGTCGCGCAGGCGCGCCTGGGCCAGCGCCAGCGTCATGGGACTGTCGTCCACAATGAGCACTTTCATGATGTTTCTCCCGCGGAGGGGTTTGCTCCGCGAATCGCCGCGGCGCAGAGGCTTTCCAACTCGGCCATGTGTACCGTGACAAATTCCCAGTCGTTTTCGTCGGCGGCCTTTTCCAGTTGCCCCGCGACGTCCGTGATCATCGGATAGCCGTATCCGCCGCCGGCGCCCTTTAACTGATGGGCCAGGGAAGACAGCGTTTTGGCGTCGCCGCCGTTTACCGCCGTGCGCATGCCGTCGAGCATTTCCGAAAGGCTCCCCAGAAAGACGTTCAGAATCCCCGCGATGGCGGGAACGGACTCGTATTCGGAGTGCAGGACGTCCGGTACGTGAAGGTGGGATTCGTTTGCTTCAGCCATGATGTGTTCTCCCGATGCGATGGTTTTCGTGTTTCGTTTTTCCGTTACGGCGTCTTAAAACACCCAATGTTTTGTCGAAAAGATTTTTTCGCCACAAAGGTCACAAAGGACTCAAAGAGAAGAGAGTTTCTTGGAATTTTTCTTTGTGCACTTTGTGTCCGGAGCCTGCCCCATAGGGGTGGCAAAAAGTATTTTTGTTATGTGTTCTCATTTTCGTTCGCGGCGGGCGATTGCGTGCGCCATCGCCGGACGATCCTTCGCAGCGTCCCCAGCGCTTCGCGTTCGATCCGCCGCACGTCCTGGCTGGTCATCTCCAGCATGCCGGCGGTCTGTTTGACCGTCCGGGGAATGCTGTCGTACTCCCCCAGGCCGTAGCGAAGTTCCAGAACGTCTCGCTGGGGCGTATCGAGGCGTCCCAGCAGTTCGTGCGCGATGGTCTGATCCCGCCGCCGGGACGAATTTTCGTTCGGCGCGCCGGGGTGAAACTCCAGCAAAGCCTCGCCCGGCGGCAAGGCCGACGCGTTCCGCCCCGCCCGAAGTCCGATCTCCTGCCGCCGGGAGAGTCCCATCGCCCGGCGAATTTCCTCGTCGGCGGGCGGACGCTGCATTTCGTGCAGCATTTCGTGGGTGCGGTGCGTCCAGGCGCGCAGGCGTCGGCTGAGATAGTCCGGCAGGCGGATTATTTGCCCGTTTCGCGCAATGGCGTGATGAATGGACTCCCGAATCCACCAGCGGGCGTACGTCTGAAACCGGGTCCCGCAGGCGGGGTCGAATCGTTCGACGGCCTGGATCAGCCCCAGGTTCCCCTCGGCGATCAGGTCCTCGCGGCTCATGCCGCCGTGTTCAAATCGCCGGGCAATGTGGTACACCATCGGCAGGGCCGCCTCGATAAGCTCCTGCCGGGCGAGCGGGTCGCTTTGTTCCTGAATTCGCCGGGCCAGTTCCCGTTCGCGTCGGGCGGTCAGCCGAACCGGCGCACCGGCGGCTTGGGCGAAGGGCGGCTTCGCGGCGGTATTCGTGTTGACGGGGTGTTTGGTCATGGTGTCCTGTGTACGTCACGCCGCCGCGGCAGGCTGCGACGGCGTTTCCTTCATCATTTGTCTCAGCAGTTCCACGGCCCGGGTGAGGACCTGGCTGATACGGGACTCGGTCAGGCCCAGGCGTCGGCCTATCGTTTTCATCTTCTGGTTCCGGTGATAATACAGGTGGAGCACCACGCGATGCTGATGCGGCAGGCGTTTGATCGCCTCCGCCAGCCGCTGGGCGTCTTCGCGACTCTGGGCCGTTTCGTCCGGGCCGGCGGCGTGGCCGGGGATCAGAGGCAGCACGTCCATGTCGTCCCCGGCCAGGTACTGCGCCCCGTGCAGGATTCGCATCGCCTCGCGGGCGTCCTCCCCGCGGCGCCGCAACTCTTCGGTGAGTTCCTTCTCGTTGGGCGGGCGATCCAGACGACACGTCAAATCCTCTTTCGCGCGGTTGACCCTGCGCAGGCGGCGATAGGCGGAGGCCGGCAGAAAACAGCTTTTCCGTATCTCGTCCAGCACCGCGCCGCGAATGCGTCCGTAGGCATATACGCCGAAGTTTTCCCCGACCGCCGGATCGAACGTTTGCGCCGCCTGTACCAGACCGAGCCGACCGGCGGAGATATATTCGTCCATGTCTCTGCGGCAGGCGGTTCGGCCGACGGTTTTGGCGACGATCTTCGGCACCATCGGCAGGTGCTCCACAATCAGCGCATTGCGCCGCGACTCGTCGCGGGCGGACGCCTTGCGGTTCGTCGCGCCGCGACGGCGATGGGATCCGGTAAAGGAAGCGTGAATGGAGGCGATCATGGTTCAAACTCCTCCAAAGCAGGTTGTGGCATTTCGTCCCGCACCCTCGGCAAAGGAAGGCGATCTTCGGATTTCCCCTGGAGGAAGGAGCGTCCTCGGTGGATCTCTCGTTCCCCGATACGTTCGTCGGATTGGCGTCTGGCCCGGTCGGAGAGGGAAAGACAGGATTCCTCCGGCGGGTTTTGCGACGGGCAGCGTGGGAAAGAAACGTCAACCGCGCGTGGGAAAATACGACGGCGTGTGTGTACGGAAGTGGTTTGGTTTCGCGTCCGGGGATCGCGCCGCCAGGAGGCGCGATTCCATTACAGGAAACCCATGACGCGATCGGCCACCGTAATTACAGGGCCTTTAGTACCACAACGAAAGATCGTGTCGCGGGCCTCTGGCCCGCGCGTACCGAGGGCATCTTGCCCTCGGAATTGCTTTGTTTTCGCGGCCAAGATGGCCGCGATGCGCGCGGGCAGGATGCCCGCGACACAAAACTATGGCTTCTGAGAAAAGGCCTTATTCAATCCATCCGCCGCCCAGGAGCACCTCGCCGTCGTAGACGACGGCGGCCTGACCGGGCGTGATCGCGTGGACGGGTTCGGCGAATTCGACGGCAAAGGATTGCTCGTCGAGAATCCGCACGCGGGCGGCGGCGCCGCGGTGGTTGTAGCGGATCTGGACAAGGGCGTTGAATTCGCTTTCGACGGGCGGGACGTGCCAGTTGGCGCGCAAGGCGGTCAGCCGGCGGGAGCAGGCTTCTTCGCGCGTGCCGAGAATCACGTCGCCGGCGGCGGGGTCGATTCGCGTAACGTACATCGGCACGCCGGCGGCGACCTTCAACCCGCGCCGCTGGCCGACGGTGAACCGTCCGTATCCATCGTGCCGGCCCAGTTCTTCGCCGGCGGTGTTGAGAATGCGCCCGGGCTTCAGGGCCTCCGGTGCGCGATCGGCCAGGATGGCGGTGTAATCGTCGTCGGGCACAAAGCAAATCTCCTGGCTGTCGGCTTTGCCGTGCACGTCGATTCCCAGCGCCTCGGCCCGGGCGCGGACGGCCTGCTTCTCGGCCAGTTCGCCAATGGGCAGGAGCATTCGAACGACGTTTTCGGCCGCCACGGCAAAGAGGGCGTAGGACTGGTCCTTCGCGGCGTCACGGGCGCGGGCAATCACCGGCCGACCGGCGCGCTCGCCGCGCCGCGCGTAATGCCCGGTGGCAACGAATTGCACGCCCAGCGAATCGGCCAGTTCCACCAGTCGGCCGAACTTCAGCCGGGCGTTGCAGTGAATGCACGGATTGGGCGTCCGCCCGGCGGCGTACTCGGCGGCGAACTCGTCGATGATCCGCTCGAATTCCTCTTGCAGGTCGAGCACGCGCAGCGGAATCCCCAGGCGGCCGGCGACGCGTCCGGCGTCCGCGGCGGCTTCGGACAAGCCGGCGGCGCCCAGGCACATAAACACGCCCGTCACGTCGTACCCCTCTTCCAGCAGCAAGCCGGCTGCGACGGACGAGTCCACGCCCCCGCTCATGGCCAGGATCGCCGTTTTTTCATTGTGCTTCTTCACGAGGGCATTGTACCATTTCCCTCGGCCCCGAACAAAACCGCCGCCGCTGTAAGGAAAAAAACGATGCCGGAGTTTCTCACCCGCTTTTTCAGCGACCCATACGTGTTGATTGTCCTGCTGACGTTCGCCCCGGCGCTGGAGCTTCGCGCGAGTATTCCGTATGGGATTCTCGTGGCCAAGCTGCCGTGGGAAGTCGTCGTGCCGCTGGCGGTGGGGGCCAATATCCTTCTGGGACCGATCTTTTTCCTTCTGCTGGACAAATGCATGCATTTGCTGCTGCGCATCGGCGTGGTGAACCGCTTCTGGAATCGGATGATTCTCAAGACGCAGAAGAAAATCCACCCGCTGGTGGAAAAATACGGCGTGTGGGGACTGAGTGTATTTATCGGCGTGCCGCTGCCCGGATCGGGCGTGTACAGCGGCGCCATCGGCGGATATCTGCTGGGCTTCACGAAGCGCGAGTTTTATGTTGCCACCGTTCTGGGCGTGCTGATCGCCGCCGCGGCCGTCACGGGCGTCGTGCTGACCGGAACGGGCGCGTGGGGTTTGTTCATCAAGAAATTTTGACGTATGGGGAAAAAAGCATGAGTATTTCGGAAAATGATCGGGCGGAACTCGTCGCCCTGGCCCGCAAGGCCGTGACGACCACCGTGAAGGGAGAGCCGCTTCCGTGTGCGGCGGGGTATTCCGGCATACTGGCGGAAAAACGGGGCTGTTTTGTGACGATCACCAACCAGGGTCGGCTGCGCGGATGCATCGGCACGTTTCATCCCCAGGCGCCGTTGGGGCGGACCATCCTTGAAATGGGGCAGTCGGCCGCTCACGATCCGCGGTTCATCCTGGACCCGATCACGCCGAAAGAGCTGCCCGAACTGACCATTGAGGTGTCCATCCTTTCGCCTCTGGAAAAAACCAACGCGCCGGAAAAACTCCAGGTCGGCGTGCACGGAATTTACGTCATCTGCCGCGGCCGAGGCGGCTGCTTTCTGCCGGAGGTCGCCACCGACCAGGGATGGGACGCCGTGGAATTCCTCAACTATTGCTGCGCCCACAAAGCCGGGCTTCCCGCCGACGCCTGGCGCAACCCCAACGCGGAGGTGTACCTCTTCACGTCGGAAAAATTCCACGCCTGATCGCCCCGCGGTGCGAGTGTGCGAGGATTTTTTCTGGCAGACACACTATAAATTGTCATCCTGAGCGAAGGGGCGAGCAACGCGAGCCCCGAAGCCTGCGGTG
>JAFGEJ010000051.1 GCA_016931655.1 Phycisphaerae bacterium | reverse complement strand
GTCCTTCGACTGCGGGGCTCGCTCTGCTCGCCCCTCCGCTCAGGATGACAATCTATGGTATGTCCGCCAGAAAAAATCCTCGCACACGTTTTTATCCCCCTAGTTCCAGGCAGCGTTTGCGATAGTGCAGGTAGTTCTCCAGGGACACCTCCGCCGGAACGCCGTGATCGCAGGTGGGAATGTACCCTCCGCGCCGGCGCATCGCGGGGAGTATTCGTTCGACCATTTCGTCGATCTCCTTTTTGCCCTTTGCCAGCACGCGCTTATCGATTCCTCCGTGCATGACCATCCAGGGATATTGCCCGCCCAGTTCCACCACGTTGCAGCCGCTGGCGACTTCAAAGGGACTCATAACGTCCATGCCGATCGCTTCCCGGTAGATCGGGATCGTGGGACTACAGTCACCGTCCGTGTCGATCTGCATGTAAAGGTGACGGGACTTGTCGATCTGCCGACTGCGGATGTTCGCTAGCAATTGCTGGTAGTACGGCAGGAGGAATTCCTTCATCGTATCGGGGGAGCAGAGCAGGCCGTGGTTGTAGCAGATATCCTCGGCCATGAATAGTTCGTCCAGGGAAAGCTGTTCCTGGTGTCGCGCGATGACGGCGTCGGCCAGCTCAAACCATGTCTTCATGCAGTCGTGGATCAGGTCCGGCTGGTCGTACCAGGCGTACATCAGTTCGGCCGGCCCGAACAGGCTGCGCAGGTACATGTATCCGCCGACCAATTGTTGCGTAATCATCAAGCCTTCCCGGGCGGCGTCCTTCGCCCGGCCGATATATTCGTCGAATTTTTCCCAGCGCTCGGGCGTGTTGGGATCCATGCGCCATTTACACTTTTCCTCCCACGACTTCATATCCTTGACGGGATGGTCGACGTATTCGGGCATAAAACCGCTGCGTCGGCCTTTGAACACCAGCACACCTCGCCCCGCCCGATCCTGCACGACTTCATGCTCACCGCGATCTTCGAGAATCTTATCTTCAAACACCGGGCAGAATCCCGCTTCGCACCAGCCGAGTTGTTTGATCGCATGTTGTCCCGGTGGATCGTAGCCGAACACCTCCGACAGGTCGGCGTCCCGGCCCAGTCCCTGCTTGTACCATTCTTCAAGGCAGTAATATCCGAACTCCTTCCGCACCAGCGGCGCACCGGGCGTGATCGCATACGCGTCGCGCCATGTCCGGGCAGCCGGGGTCATCTTCTCCCGCGGCAACATACCGTGAATTCCGTCAGCAGGTAATTCTTCGTTCATCGTCATATCTCCTATATATATATTACGGAATTTATTCATTCTAAAAATGACAAATAAGGAATAAAAACATATATAAAACGGAATATCAATGGTATACTCCCTGAATGTTTCAGGAATATGCATGGTCGCCCGGGCCGGGAGCGGTATCGGGTCTGGAGGTTGAGCGAATCTGGCGCGTCGAAGCGGACGAGACGTATCGGCCTTATCATGAGAAGGGCAGGCCTAATCCTGTCGTCATTCGCACGACCGGTGGAGAGGGTTGGATCGAGCTTCACGGTGTGGGGGAGTTGGTTCTGCCGGCCGGTAGCGTGTTGGTCGCGGAGGGTCCGCGGATACGCCGGTATCGACCCGTTCATATCACGTGGGATTTCTGGTGGTTTGAGTGTCGCATCCTCGGACCGGTGCACCTGCCGCTGAACGAAGTGATGCTTGCGGAGGTAACGGCCGACGAGTGGAAACAGTTGCGCGAATGTTTTTCGTTATTGAACGGCAGGGAATTTCTGGATCGCGCTTGTGCGGCCGCGATTCTTATGGAATTGCTGTACGGCTGGGCGCGGGTGTGGCACGGAGAAGTACGTCCACCCAGCGAAAACCGTCGTTTGGTTGATCGGGCGATCGAGCGAATGCGGGCGGATTTCGCCCAACCGGTGAATGTTTCGGAACTGGCGGAGCAGGCGGGAATGAGCGAGAGGTGGTTTCGGCGCATCTTCCGGGACGTGACCGGTCAAGGTCCCAAAGCCTACTACGACGCGATGCGCATGGAAGCCGCGGCGGAGTTGTTACAGATGGGACAGGCCGGCATCGCCCGAATCGCGGAACGGCTTGGTTTCTCCAGCCCGTTTCACTTCTCCCGCGCCTTCAAGGCCCATCACGGCCTGCCGCCGGCGGCGTATCGAAAGAGTTAAAAGAATTGACCACAGAGACCTGCCTACCGGCAGGCAGGCACAGAGAGCACAGAGATTGAAGAGAAGACATTCTATTCTTAAAAAAATCTTCTCAGAACCTCTGGGTTTCAGTGTCGGATGCTTCTTCGATTATCCCCCGCGGTACATGCAGCGGGACGTGTCGGATTCCCAGACCACGACGGCTTGAAGGCTTGCTGGACCCGGCAGGGACGGGGTAATGCGATCCCACAGAAATTTCGCCAGCAGTTCGCTGGTGGAATTCTCCAGGCCGGGGATGTCGTTGAGGTTTTGATGATCCAGCGAGTCGATCAGCGGCTGCACGATGCGCTTCAGGTCGCCGAAATCCATCACCCAGCCGGTTTTTGGATCCACCGGCCCGGCAACCTGCACGTCCACGCGATACCCGTGGCCGTGCAGGTTGCGACACTTGTGCCCCTCCGGCGCACCGGAAAGGCTGTGCGCGGCGTCAAATCGGAATGTCTTTACCAGTTCTGCGTTCATCGGCCTTGATTTTCCTTCGGCCAGAGGATTTTGTGCAGTTGCATGCCCAGGCGCACGTCCAGGCGATCCGCGAGGATCCACTCGGCCAGCGTCGAGGCCGGCAGCTTTTCCCACACGGGCGAAAAAAACACGGCGCACTTTTTCGCCAGCGAATTTTTTTGTAAAACGGTTTTCGCGAAATCGTAGTCTTCGCGATCCGCGATGACAAATTTTACCTCGTCGCGGTCCGTCAGCAGACCGAGGTTCTCCCACAAATTCGCCTCAACGTGCCCGCTGGAAGGACACTTCACGTCCACGATACGCCGCACCCGCGAATCCACAGCCGATATATCCACCGAACCGTTGGTCTCCAGCAACGTCTCGTAGCCGGCCTCGCAGAACGCACGCAGCAGGTCGGCGGCGCCGTCCTGCAGGAGCGGTTCGCCGCCGGTCAGTTCCACGCGGAGACAGTTCAGGGCCTGCACCTCGGCGAGGATTTCTTCCGGCGTCATTTCCCGCCCGGCCTTGCTATCGCGGGCCTGCGGCGTGTCACACCACGAGCATCGCAGATTACACCCCGCCAGGCGCACCAATACGCACGGCAGGCCCGCCCGGCTGGACTCGCCCTGAATGCTCAGGACGATCTCACTGACGCGCAATGTGCCCATGGGAGTATTCTACACACATAACGCTATATTTGCGAAACATTGCGATTTACCAGTTTTCGCCCAGCAGTTCAAAGTGGGCCTGGGGATGGGCGCACGCGGGGCAGAGCTTCGGGGCCTCGGTTCCCTTGTGCAGATAGCCGCAATTCCGGCAGCGCCAGACGACGGGCTGGTCCTTCACGAACACCTTGCCCTGTTCGATGTTCTTCGCCAGGTCGAGATAGCGTTTTTCGTGTTGCTTCTCAGCCACGGAAATCGCCTCGAAGACCCCGGCGATTTCCTCGAAGCCTTCTTCGCGGGCGATTTTCGCGAAACCGGGGTACATATCCGACCACTCGTGATTTTCGCCAGCCGCGGCGGCTTTGAGATTCGAGACGGTATCCCCGATCACGCCGAACGGAAACGAAGCCGCAATCTCCGCCTCCCCGCCGGTCATGAACTTGAACATGCGCTTGGCGTGTTCGCGTTCCTGGTTGGCGGTTTCCTCGAAGATATCGGCGATCTGCACGAAGCCTTCCTTCCGGGCGGCCCCGGCGTAGTAGTTGTAGCGATTCCTCGCCTGCGCTTCGCCGGCGAAGGCCGTCATCAAATTTGTCTGCGTCCTGGAGCCTTGTACATTCATGGGTCTGTTCCTTTGTATCTTGGGGAAACGAAATAAATGCTCAAATCAATCTCAACAATAGTATACCGCGCTTGTAATTACCTTTGTTTGAAATAGGCGTTAATCAAGTTGCCGGTAAATCAATGATGTCTTTGACAATATCCTTTATTTTCGGATCGTTTTTCATGGCTTCAACAGCGATGGGAATACTCTTTCTCAACATCTCTTCTGCCAATAGGGACGCGCCATTATTATCCGCTATATGTTCGTATGCTATTTTATGCCATTTGATATGGACATACGCCCGACAAACAGAAGCGATGGTGCCATTTGCCGCGCCGACATCCGCCAGCGCCCAAAAGCAGGAATCATAGGCGGCGGATAGGCGTGGCGCCTCATTTCCTTCTTCCTTCGCAACCTGTTCATTCATGCTCAATTCAGAAAACAAACTCAGCAACGCACTCCTGACGCGGCCTTGCTTTTCCTGTATGCTGTGCCGCAGCAATTTGTGAGTCAGCCATACATAGATGCCCGTCACAACAACCAAAACGACCGAACTGATCGGCGATAACCATTGTTGTAACTCTTCCATTTCATTCATCCATGCTGCAAGTGAAGTGTTCGGAGATTTAAGCAACCACAATATTTTTTTCGGCCCGAAGGGCCTGAAAGCATGTAGCCGGGGGTGAGCGAAGCGAACCCCCGGTAACGGGGCTTTTATTTCCAAGTCCCGAAGGGACGGCAGCGAATACGCCAAGAAGGAACATTCGCTGTCGTCCCTTCGGGACTCTTCTTTTTTTATCGCCTTCCGGGGGTTCGCTTCGCTCACCCCCGGCTAGACGCTGCGCGCCCCTTCGGGGCGGAAAGAAAACCATACAATATATACTCTCCTACACAAACAAATTCTCAGACTGTTTTCATTTGCGCGTTAACAAATCAACCTATTATGAAAACATTCGTGATATTCGTCTTGATTCGTGAAACCTGTCCCGTCGGGATTCGTGTTCTCTCTGCCGCTGTCCGCCGGCGGTTGGTTCCGAGGACGGTGTGAAGCACTGTAGGTCCAATACAGGGGAATTTTCCAGAGGCGGGAAATTTTTCACTCGGCCGCGGGCGGAAATTACTTTCCTGGCCTCGTCAGCCGAAGAATCCATTCGCGGTGGACGGGAAAGTCCGCCAGCAGCTTCGCCCGGCTGGCGAGTTCAAAGTCGTCAAATTCAAAGCCCGGCGAGACCGTCGTGCCCATCAGGGCAAATCGGCCGCCTTCCTTCAAGGCCGCCCCCTGCCAGGTGAATTTCGGAACCACAAATTGCACCTGCTGACCCGCGGCGATGTCATTGCCAAGTGTAACGGTTTTTGCCTCTCCCTCCCTGGCGGAGCAGGTGCTCCGCCAGGCTTCATTGGGCGAAAGTAAAAACATCGTCACGGGGTCGCCGAGGTAGAAGTGGAAAATTTCATCCGATTGGACGCGATGCAGCGCGGAGATCGTATCGGGCGTGAGCAAATAATAGATGGCTGTGCAATATTCCCTGTCTCCGCCGTATCGCCCCGGCAAGGCCGACGCAGCCACCGATTCCTCGGCCCGGTACGTTTCCCGGTAGTACCCGCCTTCCCACGGCAGGGGCTGCAATTGAAGCGTTTCAATAATTTCCTGATCGTTCATCGTATTCTCTTCGTTAAAGCGGATAGTATATCAAACTTCTTCTCTGTTTCGAATTAAACGAGGCCGTCCAGAAATTACCGTGTTGTTTTTTTCTTTTCTTCGACCCGAAGGGTCGAGGAGCATCTAGCCGGGGGTGAGCGAAGCGAACCTGCCTGCCGGCAGGCAGGCCCCCGGAAACGAGCTCTTTTTAAAAAGAATTTGAGTCCCAGCGGGACGACAGCAAGTGCAATCAAGAAAGCACAGTCGCTGTCGCCCCGTTGGGGCTCTAAAAAATAAACCTTTTTCCGGGGGTTCGCTTCGCTCACCCCCGGCCAAATGCTGTCTGTCCCTTCGGGACGAGAAGAAACAACAAAATGTTGGGGGAACACCATTCATGTTTCGGTTACCCGAATTCCTGGACGGCTTCAATTAAACCGTAAGAAACAGAAATGGAATTCTTCAGATAGTGGAGTGGGTTCTGTACTCGCCGGGCGTGGTGTGTACGATTCGCTTGAACATTCGGTAAAAATACGGCAGGTGGCCCATGCCGCACTCCTCGGCCACCCTGGCGATTGGATGATCCGTGTGCAGTAAAAGCAGGCAGGCTTTTTCGATCCGTCTTCGCGTGATGAACTGGACGGGGCTTTGCCCGACGGCCTGGTGAAACAGATTGCGCAGCGCCACCTTGCTGACGTGCAACACGCGGGCGAGTTCCGCGACGCGAAGGTTCGGATCCCGCAGCCGTGATTCAATCAGGTCAAACACGGGCTTGAGCCGCAGCAAGTGATTCGCCGTTGAAAACGACGCGGGAAGATAAAGCCGACGCCCCTGATAACGAATCAGGTGCAGCAATACCTCCCAGATTCCCTGTTCCAGCGCCCGCATCCAGCCGGGCGCCCGGAGTGCATATTCCCGGGCAAGCCGATGATTGATGTCCGCAAATAACGATTTGGGAATCGATTGAAACACACCGGAAAGACCGATGGCCGTCAGTAAATCGGCCGTCCCGTGTATCGAGGCGTACCAGTGGACGGCGCAATATCGGAAATGTCCCTTCGTCGCCGTCAGAGAATGCAACGCCTCTCGAGGAATCAGCAGCATGTCCCCCGGCTGAATGCGAGAGGATCCGGATGGGTCGCCGACCCAGCCTTCTCCCGCGCCTTCAAGAATATAAAACCACATCGCGTCTTTGACACGCCGGGGGGAATCGACCACGCCGATCTGCCATTCCATCGCCGAAACCGGCTGAACCCTCGTGGCGCGCAGCCAGGACGATAAAACGCTGTTTGGATCCTCCGGCAGCGAGGGAAACCGCCGGTACGTGGACAACGGCCTCAATACGGAGACCTTCCGTCTGGTTCGGCTGTTCGGTCGCATATCTTTCCTTTTGGGTAATAAATCCATCGTTTTGGAAATTGTATTATCCTGTATTTATTATATATTCAAGTGGATTAAATTTGCACTGCATTATGTTTAGGATAGTCATCAAAATTTCCTGAATTGCACGAGGTACGGAAACATGGACAAAACGATTCGCGTGGGTTTGATCGGGTGGGGCGGGATGGGAAAATCTCACGCCGGTAATTTCTATAAAGGCAATATAGCCGGCGCGGAACTGACGGCCGTCTGCGACATCGACCCTTCCCTGGAGCAGGTTGCCAGGGAGGCCTACGGCCCGGAGGTTCCGTTTTTCGCCGAGGCGCAGGATCTTCTTGCGTCGGATCGCGTCGACGCCGTGGTGATTGCCACGCCGCATCCCAGCCATCCGCCCCTGGCAATTGACGCCCTGCAGCGTGGCCTGCACGTGATGTGCGAAAAGCCCGCGGGCGTGGACGTGGACTCCGTTCGAGAGATGAATCGCGTCGCGAAACAGAGCAAAAGCGTCCTGGCCATGATGTTTCAGCATCGCCTCAATCCGATGATGCGGAAACTCAAGGAGCTTATTGCTTCCGGGGAACTGGGGCCGCTGCGGCGGATCGCCTGGACCATCACCGACTGGTTCCGCACGGAACAGTACTATCAAAGCAGCTCCTGGCGGGCAAAATGGAAAACCGAAGGCGGCGCGCTGCTGATCAATCAATGCTCGCACACGCTGGATTCCTGGCAATGGGTCTTCGGCCTGCCGAAGCGCCTGCGGGCCTTCTGCCGGTTCGGAAAATATCACCGGATTGAAACCGAAGACGAAGTGACCGCCTTCATGGAATATGAAAACGATGTGTCGGCTGTGTTTATCAGTTCCACCGGAGAAGTTCCGGGCACAAACCGCCTGGAGGCGGCTGGGGATCGCGGAAAACTGGTTCTGGAGAACGGCCAGCTTACCTTCTGGCGAACGCAAAACAGCATTTCGGAGCATTCCCGCATTTCGCAACAGCCTTCCAATAAGCCGGAATGCTGGATTTGCAACGTGCCGGTTGCGGGCGAAAACGAAGGGCATCTCGGCATGTTGAAAGACTGGATCCAGGCGATTCAAACCGGCGTGGCTCCCATCGCAACCGTCGCCGAAGCCCTGGCCGGCCTGCAACTCAGCAACGCCATGCTTTTATCCACCTGGACGGACGACTGGGTGACGTTCCCGGTCGACGGCAAAATGTTTAATGAACATTATTCGAGGCGCATGAAATCGTAGTTTGTCCCAAACGAAGCGGCTCTCCCAAACAGGAGTTTTTACATGCCCTCCATGAAGAGAATCGGCGTCATTACCAACGGAATCGACCCGGATAACACCCTTGCCGCCATTGAAGCGGCGAAGCAAATGCAAATGGGATACGTGGACCTTCGAATCGTCTTCGGCCACGTGATCGAAACCGCCACGCCGGAGGAAATCCACCGCATCGCCGACGCCTGCGCCGCGGCGGAACTGGACGTGGACATCGTGTATTCCAGCTACGGGAAATGCCCCGTTGCCGATATGACCAGCCCGAAGGAACTCGACACTCTCCGTGCGGCGATGAGCGCCGCCAGGGCGTTGAAGGCCGGCCGGGTTCGATTTTTCCCGGGATTCTACAACCCTGCCGTCAACGAAGCCGAAGCGGCGATGAAGGCCGTCCGCCAGGCAGTGGCGATCGCGGAAAAAGAGGGCGTCGTTCTGGCCATGGAGACGGAAACCTGCAACTGGAGCCGGGAACCTGATTTTATGAAACGATGTTTCGACGAAATCACCAGCGATCATCTCAAAATCCTGTTTGATCCCTCGAATCTCTATCTTTCGGGCAAGGATGTTATCGAGGCGTGGAACCTGATGAAGAGGCATACGATTTCGATACACGTCAAAGACGCCGCGATTACAGCTCGCGAGACCTGGCGGAACGGCGGTTTTATCCGTGGCGGCGGATACAACTGGGTAACGCTGGGCGACGGGGAGGTTCCGTGGAAAACACTCGTGGAACAGATACAGCGCGACGGGTACGAAGGGAATTTCGGCATCGAACTTCACTTCAGCCCCGGCGCCGCATTGGTGGGTGTGAATCTCGGCAGATTAAAAGCGTTCCTTGGAATCAAAAGCCCGCGATAGAAATACTTCGGGGTTGAATACGCCCATCTTTTCACCCGTTATACCACGCCGCGGTTTTCGGCTTCGTGGGATTCGTGCTCGGCCTGGGTGCGGTTTTCGTCCTGCCGGCGGTGATTGATGCCGAGTTTCTTTTCGTACAGGCGGTAGACGTCGGCAGGGGTCAGGCCCAGCAGTTGGCAGAGGCTGATCCAGAAGAACAGCATATCGACGGCCTCCACGCGGGCGTTCTGGAGGTCCTTCAGTTCATACTGCCGACCCTGCTTGGCTTCGGCGTACCAGTGCTTCCACGAAAGGCAGTCCTGGAGCTCGTGACACTCACTGGCCAGTGCGTCGAGATAATTTTTCAGCGCCCGGCCGACGTTCAGAAGAATGTCCGCAGCCGCGGGATCATTTTCCGTGCCGCCGTGCAGAGGTTCGTTGAGTGTTCGCCCCAAGGCCTGCGTGTCGATGCCGGTTCGCGCGTTCAGCTCGGCCTGCAGCGGCCAAAGGTCGTCCAGGGAAGAAACCGTATTACCCTTCATCGTGAGCCTCCATTCTCTTGTATTTTTCGCACAGCCCAGCCGGTGCGGCGGCTGGCAACTACGAAAAATTGTATCGGCGCTGTCAGCGGAGGGCAAGGATCGAAGTGCTTCGGTTGAATTTGATGAGTTTCTCTGCATACAGCCTTGCGATTTTGCCGATACGCCAATATCGTATAGCATTAAATGGCCAGAGAAATCCGTGCCTCGGCGGAGTTGTTGTGCGCGGGTTTACATGCAGGCATAGAGGAGATGGAACATGCTGGCGGCATTAGGTGATTATCTCAAGGCGTGGGGACCCGTGTTGTTTTTAACACTCCTGATCGCTTTGCTGCTTTGGCTGGTGGGGGGAGGCTACCTGTTTCAGAGGATTTTAGGCAAGCGGACGGAACGTCGCAGGTATTCTCTCGGCCAGGGCGTGCTGGTTTCGCTTCTGTCTGGCGCGGGAGGCGGCTTTGCCGCCTTTGCGTTGTACTTTATCGGCAGAACGATTTTTCCGGTCGAACCCGACCCGATGAAATTGCCTATCTGCTGGATCGGCGTGGGGTTGGGAATCGCGGGATATCTTATTTCCGCGTATCTGATCGTCCTGGCGATGCACAAACTCTCCGTCGGCGAGACGCTCAAAGCTTCTTTTGTACCCATCGTTGGTCCACTTCTGATCGGCGGCGTGATTACAGGCGCCTCGTTTTACTTTTTTTCCTTCAAGAGCGTTCTGGCAGAACGTAGATTTTTCCGACATCAAAGTTTAACAATCATCGCGGTCGATAAAATTTATAAGTCCCTTGAAAGAAGGGTCTTACAAACAGGAAAGGCTACGGATTCCCTCGAGACTCTCGTGAAGGAAAACTACCTGACCCCCGAGGACATTCAAAGCCCCATCAATTCCAAAGGGCGCGGATTCTTTTATACCGGCGAGAGAACATCCAAAAATCCGAACTCCCAGAAGATTCTCCTTTGCGATTACGCGGAGAATTTTGGCGAAAAGGGACGCGTTGTTCTGTACGCCGGTGGAAATATTGAATTCCTGACGCCGCAGGCTTTTCAGAGCCGATTGGACCAGGTTGAAAATCGTCGATTCGCCAAGGCCCTCGAGGAGGCGGAGAAAAAATAACTCGACATCCGATTTTTTCGGGAGTTTTTTTATCTTTCGCGCGGCATTCTTCAAAAATGCCGCGTTCTTTTTTCCACGCCGTTGAGAGATCGTGTTCCACGTGGAACAGGGCGTTGAAACCCATGAAAAACCATTCATTGACCACAGAGACACAGAGAACTCAGAGAAAATCATTAGAAATAACGCTGTTCTCTGTGACCTCTGTATCTCTGTGGTAGATTTTCAGAATTCTCTGTTTCGTTTCCCGTAATAAAGTTTTTGAAAATTACGCTGTTCATCCTCGGCGGCGAGTCGTATAGTTACCTCGAATGTTCCACGTGGAACACGGATGAAAAATGTACCCACGTTTTTTCGGGAATGGAGGCCCAAAATGTCAGCCAACAGTAACGACGCCGGGAAACGACGCCTCGGGCGGGGCTTATCGAGCCTGATTCGAACCACTTCACCAACCGCCGCAAGCCAGGTCGCCACGTTGCAGGATTCCCCCGGCGAAGGAAAAACGCCGATCTCGGTTCCCACCGAAGGCGAAGGCAAGGCTCGCGAAATCCCCATCGACCAGATCGCCCACAATCCCCACCAGCCGCGGAAGAATTTCGACGAGGTTCAACTGGCTGAACTCGCCCAGTCGATCCGCCAGGAGGGCATCCTTCAGCCGCTGGTTGTGACGGCCTCCAGGGGCGGCGGAGGCGGGGCCGTCCCGGAAAAGCCATTCACGCTTATCGCCGGTGAGCGCCGGCTCAGGGCAGCCGTCCGGGCGGGGCTGTCCACCGTCCCGTGCGTGCTGCGCGACGCGACCGACCAGCAGATGATCGAGTGGGCCGTCATCGAAAACATCCAGCGGGCCGACCTGAACCCCATCGAGCGCGGGATGGCCTACCGCGAATACATGGACCGCTTCGGCCTGACGCAGGAGCAGGTCGCCAAACGCATGGGCCAGCCGAGGGCGACCGTCGCCAATTTCCTCCGCATGCTCGACCTGTGCGACGACGTCCAGTCGCTCGTCGCCCAGAACCTGATATCCTTCGGCCATGCCAAGGTCATCGCGGGCCTGGCGGGGAAACCGGAACGACAGATAAAAATCGCGCAACTTGTTGTCACAAATGGACTTAGCGTAAGATCGCTTGAGGGCGTCGTCACAAGTCAGCCGAAGGAAAAAACCAGGGGGAAGAAATCCAAAGGCCCAGGCCGGGGTGGTTCGGAAAAGCCCGCCTACGTCCGCGACGCCGAGCAGCGCCTCACCGAAGCCGTCGGCACGCGCGTGACCATCCTGCCCGGCCGGGCGAAAAATACCGGCAAGATCGTCCTGGAATACTACAGCCTGGACGACTTCGACCGCATCGCTGCCGCCCTGGGACTGGACCCGCGGGAGTAATGCTACACATGCAAAGAAAAAATGCATGGCGGAGCACCTGCTCCGCCGCGTTAGGCCATTCTATTGCGGTGCATTAACATGGTGGAGCAGGTGCTCCGCCATGCAATAACTATGGTACAATCGTTTAATTGATTTTCCTTTTATCGAACATGAGAAAAAGTAAATTAGACAAGGAAGAAGCGGGCATATTGCAGGACTTCGGGCGGGGCGAATTAAAGCGCGTCCGAGACGTCCGGCGGGAAAAACGCGCTCTGGAACAAGCTGCCGCCAATACGCTTCGTACCGACAAACGCATTACGGTTCGCTTGTCCTCTCGTGATCTGGAGCGGATTCAAAAGCGGGCGGCCCGGGAGGGGATTCCCTATCAGACGTTGATCTCCGGCACATTGCACAAATTCGCCAACGGCCGCTTCAAGGACGTGGGATAGTCCGCGCGGAATTATTCCGCATCGTTCGCGCCGTCCCAGAGTTTCGCCTGTTTGGGACTTTTTTTACGATGTTTCGGCGCTTCGGGGAGTGTGTGTTGCGATCCGCCGCTGCGGGGCAGTTGCAGGCAGGCGGGATTGGGGCAATGCGGGTCTTTGATTAATTCCTCGACGGTAAGAATCTGTACGCGGGGATATTCCTGATTATCCCAGGCGGAATGATACATCCCCGCCGAGGCCGCCTCCGTGCGCATGGGTTTCGTGGATGGCTGAAGTGTCAGGAACACGCCCATCTCGGCCTTTTCTCGCGTCAACGTTCCGACGAAATCGCGGATATCCTTCGCGCCGGTGTGCCCGCCCTTGACCTGCACGAGCATGGTTTTCGTAAGCCACGCGCCTTTTTGCTGCTCGTCCTGGAAGTAGCGCACACCGTCGATGCCCTTGTCCGCGCCTTTCTTTTTCCCGACGCCATGGGGACGCGCACCAACCAGCCCCAGCGCCCAGTACTGGAATTGGAACGGGTCTTCCTGGAAGAGTGCTTCTGCGCCGCTGGCGCTTTCCGGCTCGCCCAGCACGTCGTATTCGGGTAAGGGGGAAAAGCGCGTCAGGCGGTGCTTGATAAGGTTGATCGAAAGGTGCGTGATGTCGATGCCGATCCATGTCCGAGGTGGCACAGGTTTGGAACCTGTGCTTTTCATTTCCCGGTTGATCGTCTCCACCGCGTCAATCGTCGTCCCGCAGCCGCAGAACGGGTCCATCACCACATCCCCCGGATTACTACTCGCCAATACAATCCGCTTCAACAACTCCAAAGGCTTCTGCGTGGGATATCCCATTTTTTCCCTGCCGATAGCGGGGGGAATATCCTGCCACATATCCTGAATGGGAACTCCCGGCATGTCGTCGAGGAATTGTATGATTCGCGGCATCCCTGTTTCCCGATGGATGAGAAGCCCTTCACGAGCGAATTTCGCCATATTAGCCTTGGAATAAGCCCAGTATCTTCCCTGATACGGCCTGACGCCCTTGTACTCGAAATTCGGTTTGGGATTATTGAACTCATCTTCCAGGTCCGCTTCCCAGCGAGAGGCTTTCTTTTTCCTTCGTTTTACCCGCCATTCGTATTCTGTTTCGCCGCCGGGTTTGGCGGCAGTCGGATCCGTTTCCTTGTATCCACGCCCGTTCGTGTGAGAGTGTCGATATTCCGATTCCCTGTATTCATCTGTGTACGCGCTGTATTGGACATTCCATGTGTAGGCGGAAGATTTCGCGTAAAATAAGATGACGTCGTGAATTCGTCCGCAACGTCGCATACCCTGCTTGGTATCACTATGGGCGCTGGAACGTTTCCACACGATTTCATTCTGGAAATTCTTCGCTCCGAAGATCGCGTCGAGGACGAGTTTGAGGTAGTGGCTGGCTGTCGGATCGCAATGAAGGTAGAGCGAACCAGTGGATTTCAGCACGCGGTGCATGTGAACGAGGCGAATCGCCATCTGCACGAGGTACGCGAGCATGGGGGAGGGCTTGAGGAAGTTCATGAAGGTTTTCATGAGTTCCACGAGGTTGGCGGGGACGGCGGGGTCGTTGTGGATTTGCACGAGGGCTTCGTTGGCGGCCTGGTCCCACGTCCAGGTGTCCTCGAAGGCCTTGATCTGCGCCGCGGCGGGCGTGCCGGTCTGTTCCTTGAACAGGACGTTGTAGTTCTGCTGGCTGTTGAAGGGCGGATCGAGATAGATCAAATCCACGCATTCGCTGGGGAACAGGTCGTGATCCGCCAGGAACGTGAGATTGTCGCCGAAACACAGCAGATTCTTTCCGTCCCAATCCGTCATGCCGCTCTCCCTGTGCATACTTTCACGTGGAAATCGCGTTCGCACGTGAAACCCGCGATGCGCAATTAAAAGATAGGCGCAATGCCGAAGCGTTGCAACGACAATTCCTTTCCGTCAAACTCCACGGGAGTGGCCGGATTTTCTGGCTTTGCCCTAAAGTTGTCATTCTGAGCGAAGTCGCTTGTGAGTGAAGCGAACATGCGACGAAGTCGAAGAACCTCGATTTGGGGGGTTTTTAGATCCTTCGGCTTCGGGGCTCGCGTTGCTCGCCCCTTCACTCAGGATGACAATCATTGGGTGAATCCACCCGAAAAAATCCTTGCGTGTGAACTCTATTTTCCTTGTAAGCAAAAACTCGAATCTGTATTTCCGATGGGATATTTTATATGGCGGGGTGAGTTTTTTTGAGACTTTACCGCATTGCGTGTACACTATTCGCCATGAAAGCCAAGGCGAGAAACACCCGGCTGGACGGACGGCGGGCGGATGAGATTCGGCCCGTTGTGATCACACCGGATTTCGTGCGCACGGCAGCCGGCAGCTGCCTTATCGAAATGGGCGATACGCGCGTGATCTGCACCGCGAGCATCGAAGAGGGCGTGCCGCCCTGGCGGGCCGGGTCGGGCGAGGGGTGGGTCACGGCGGAGTACGGCATGCTGCCGGCGTCCACGGGCCGGCGGAAAAGCAGGCCTGGGCTGAAGCCCGACTCCCGCGGCCTGGAAATCCAGCGCCTCATCGGACGGGCCTTGCGCGGCGTGGTGCGGTTCGAGCGACTCGGCGAGCACACCATCACGCTGGACTGCGACGTTCTGCAGGCCGACGGCGGCACGCGAACCGCCGCGATCACCGGCGCCTACGTCGCCCTGGTAAGGGCGGTTCAGCTCGGGCAGGCCGAAGGCCGATTCGTCCGCGGCGCATTGCGGGAAGAAGTCGCCGCCGTCTCGGTGGGCGTCGTGAAAGGCAGGGCCGTCCTGGACCTCTGCTACGCCGAGGACGTCTCGGCTGACGTCGACCTGAACGTGGCGATGACCCGGAGCGGAAAATTCGTGGAACTCCAGGGAACCGGCGAAGGCGCCCCCTTTGACGAAAAACAACTTCACGCCATGCTTCACCTGGCGAAAAAGGGATGTACAATGCTCTTCCGGGCGCAGCGAAGCGCATTACGAATCAAATAGCTTTTTTCCACGGGTGGCACGGGTTTTTAACCTGTGGACCTTCGGATAAAATAACGTCACAGCTTGAAAAGCTGTGCCACAGGAAGCAACGTCATGAAACGATTCTTACACTTCGTCGTTTTGTGTCGCGGGCGTCTCGCCCGCGCGTCTCGCGGCCCTCTGGGCCGCGAAAACAAAACCATTCCAAGGGCAAGATGCCCTCGGAACGCGCGGGCCAGAGGCCCGCGACACTTTTTAACTGGATTGTCAGCCTGTATAATCGCGGCCTTCGCGTCGCTCGGCTGCGAGCCGGGCGGCATGGGCATGATGCCGGGGGCCCTGGAGCAGGAGGATCAATACACGCTCCTGCTGACGACGCTGACCGGCTCGGACCACGTGAACCTGGCCGACCTGTATCTCCAGCGCACCAAGCAATACACCCAATGGCAGGGGCTGTACGTGGTCAACAAGGACGACAGCAGCGCCCTGTACTGGGGGCGATATCGCACCGCCCCGGAGGCGATGCGGAATCTTCAGACGGCCAAGCAATACGTCACGCCGGCCACCGGCGAGAACATTTTCCGGATGGCTACCATCGTCCCCCTGCCGGGCAAGGACGTAGGCCCGCCGGAGTGGAACCTCAAAAACGCCCAGGGCGAATACACGGTGCTGGTGGCGGTCTTTCAGGACCTGCCGCAGCAGAACTATTTCGGACGAAAGGGCCGGGCCGTCGACCTGTGCAAAAAACTCCGCGAGCAGGGGCAGGAAGCCTACTTCCTGCACGACGTTTCCCGTTCGGGCGTGACGCTCGGTTCGTTCCCCGCCCAGGCCGTCCAGACCCAGCGCGTGCCCAAGCGTCACCCGCAGACCGGCGATACGTTTTACGAGGACCTTCGCGTGGTCGTCGATCCGAAGATGAAGGCGATCCTGAAGGCCAACCCGGAATTCCTGTACTGCGGGAACACGGAAATCCGCATGGAAATGGACCCGCAGACGGGCAAGATGGTCCGGCGCGTCAGTCCGTCCGTGCCGATGTCGATCGGCGAGTTCAAGAAAGGCCAGATGAACATCGATGCGTTCCATCGTTCTGGCAACCCGTAATCCGGGCAAGCTCCGCGAGATACAGCGGGTGCTGGCCGACCTGGACGTGCGGGTGACGGGGCTGGACGAAGCCGGCGGCATTGCCGAGCCGGAGGAAACCGGGCAGACGTTCGCCGAGAACGCCCGCCAGAAGGCCCTGTACTACGCCCGCGCCACCGGCCAATGGTGCCTGGCCGACGATTCGGGCCTGGTGGTCGATGCCCTGGGCGGGGCGCCGGGCGTGTATAGCGCACGCTATGCAGCCGCGGACTGCCCTCCCTCCGCCGGCCGGGAGACGCTCGACCACGCCAACAACGCCCGACTCCTGCGCGAACTGGCCGAGACGCCCGAGGAAAAACGCACCGCGCGATTCGTCTGCTGCCTCGCACTGGCGGCGGAAGACAAAATCCTGATCGAGGCCGACGGTGTCGTGGAAGGGCGCATCGCGCGGGAAAAAGCGGGCGAAAACGGCTTCGGATACGATCCGTTGTTTTTCGTGCCGGAACTCGGCTGCACGACGGCCCAGTTGTCGCCGGAGCAAAAGAACAGTATCAGTCATCGAGGCCGGGCCGTCCGCCGCTTCGCCGAACTGCTCAAAACCCATCTTACCCGGACATGAAGGAGACCGCTTGGCCCCTTCCCATACGACACTTCGTCACGCCGATCTTCACTGGACGCGCCGCGACGTGTTCCAGGCCGGCGAATTGGCGACCCTTGTGCTTCTGCTGTCTCCGGCGTGGGGCGTGTTCCTCGGTGTGTCGCGTCTCGGCCTGGGCGACGCGCTGGCCGGCGCGTTCATGCCCGCGGCGCTGGGATTTCTCCTGGCCTTGCGATGCGGCGTGGTGGACCTGAGCGTCTGGGCCGTCATGGG
>JAFGEJ010000003.1 GCA_016931655.1 Phycisphaerae bacterium | reverse complement strand
GGTAGTGTGGCCGAGTGGACAAAGGCAACAGACTGTAAATCTGTCGGGGTAACCCTACGGTGGTTCGAATCCACCCGCTACCATTTTCAAACCTATCAGGGGCAGTGTGCCGACCGGGGGCCGGTATCCGCGTCGGGGCGAATATGCGACTGTATGCGAAGACAATTTGCGGCGGTTTTACACTCATAGAACTCCTGGTCGTCATTGCGGTTATTTCACTGATCGCGTCGATTCTGCTGCCTTCGCTTCTGCGGGCGAAAGAACTGGCGCGGGAAGTGGTCTGCCTTTCCAATGCCCGGAACATTGGTGTGCTCATGCAGTATTACGCGCAGGATCACGGCTACCGCTTACCGGTTCCCTGGGATCAGGATCTGGATCGCAGCCGGTATTATTCCTGGCCCGTGGCGCTGGGGGCGTATATCACGGAAAACGCCTCGCTGATCCAGAACGAGTTTCCCATGTCCGCGTCCTTTCAGCCGGACATGGTGGTGAAGTGTTTTCAATGTCCCACGCTCCTGGGCGTACACCCAGCCACGAAAAATACCTACGTGATGAACAATTACACCAGTTTTTCCGATCCCGATTGTTTCTTTTACGGGTTGAACCTGGAGGCGGTGCAGGATCCCCATCGTCGTATTGCTATCGGCGAGGGGGCGTTCAGCTATCAGTCCGGCGGCGCATGTTTCGCCGATACATTTCTTCGCGTCGAGAACGTGGGATTTTATCACAACGGGGGAGAGATTACGGGGTTGTGGAAGGATTGGCTGGGGCCGCAATACGAGCAGACAGACGGCTGGGGAACGCTTCTGATGGTGGACGGCCGGGCCGTGGCCGCCAGGCCGGGCGAAGTGGATGCAACGCCCCAGACGGGCGAGGGGCCTTATTTCACCACGCCGTATTGACGAAGAAGAAGGACATGTTACGCAACGTCTTCGTGCGGGTGTTCACGGGTTGAAATTTTCGCGTCGCTTTGTGTTGCGGGCAGGCGGATGAAAAAGGTCGTTCCCTTGCCTTCCTCGGTCTGGAAGGCGATCTCCCCGCCGTGCTTTTCCACAGCCGACTTGGCCAGCGACAGGCCCTGCCCCGTGCCCTTTCCCGTTTCCTTGGTGGTGAAAAAGGGAAGGAATACCTGGTCCCGGATCGCCTGGGGAATGCCCGGCCCGCTGTCGCGAATGAGCACCTCGACCCACGGCTGGCGGTAGCGCGTCGTGACGTGCAGCGTGCCCTTGTGCAGGTCGCCGGCGACGTCCCGGACGGCCTGGGCGGCGTTGACAATGACGTTGAGAAACACCTGCTGAATTTCATCGGCGAAGCACGGCACGAGCGGAAGATCGTAGGTATAGTCCGTTTCCAGGTTGCAGGAGTATTGCCATTCGTTGCGGCAGAGCGTGAGAATTTTCTCCAGCGTCTGGTTCAGGTCGACCAGCGTGATTTCCTCCGTTCCGGGGTGGGAAAGTTCCTTCATCGCCGAGACGATGTGACTGACGCGCCCGATGCCGTCCAGCGCCTGCTGGACAGCCGTCGGGATCTCCTCAAAGAGATACTCCAGATTCGCCCGTTCGGCGAACGCGTTCGGGTCAGGTTGGTTGCCCGCCCCGCCTCGCTCCCGGCGATATTCCTCCAGCAGATCGCGCTGCTGCTCGATGATCGCCAGGAGCTGTTGCACCGAATCGCCCAGAAACCGCAGATTGTCACCCACGAACTGGATGGGCGTGTTGATCTCGTGGGCGATGCCGGCGGCGAGTTGCCCGATGGCTTCCAGTTTCATCGCCACGGCGCGACGTTTTTCCTGTATCCCGTGTTGCGAAACGTCCGTACGCCGATCCGGTCCGTGCAAGTCCGCGACGAACGGCGGATGGTTGCCCGTGTTTTTTTCCATGGTTCTCCCCGTGAAACCGATACTTCGGTTCCCGCGTTTCCCATCCATTTGCGGCGAGACAAAAATGTTCGTTTCCCGGCAGCCGGTGGGATTTCTTTTCCCCCTCGGCCCGCGGAAGTTCTTTATCGGAAGGAGGCGCCATTCCCTCCGGGATGTGCCGCGTCGTCGGCAATGTCTTCCCGCACCTGGCGCATGCGTTCGCTGATGGCCTGGAAGGCGGTGTACACCATCGGGTCAAACGCGTCGGCCTGCGCTTCGCACCGTATGATGTCCATGACCTTTTCGTGCGGATATCCCTGCCGGTAAGGCCGATCCGATCCCAGCGCGTCAAACATGTCCGCCAGGGCGACCATGCGGGCCGCCAGGGGAATCTGATCGCCCTGAAGCTGGTTGGGATATCCCGACCCGTTCCAGCGCTCGTGATGCGCACGGGCGATGTCGCCGGCCATCGAAAGAAACAGATGCTGCGAACCCATGTCGCCGAGACCTTTGGTCTGGTCGCGCCACTGAAGAAACGGTTTCATGCCCCAGGCCTCTTCCGTCAGAATTCTCGCGCCGATTTCACAGTGGGCCTCCATCGCCTTGTGCTCCTCGGCGGTCAACTTGTCCGGCTTGAGGAGAATGGCGTCGGAGACGCCGATCTTTCCGATGTCGTGCAGCGGACTGGTCAGGAAAATCGCCTCGGCAAACGTTCGGTTCATGCCGATCTGCTCGGCCAGCAGGCGGCAGTAACAACCCACGCGCACGACGTGTCCGCCCGTTTCCTCGTCCTTGTATTCGCCGGCTTTGGCCAGGCGCCAGATGATGTCCAGGCGGGCGCGGTCCAGCTCCTCCGTGCGGGCGCGAACCTTTTCCTCCAGCGACAGGTTCACCCCCTTGAGTTGGTTCTGGTAATGGTGCAGCCGAAGCATACTGGCGATTCGCGCGACGAGTTCTTCCGGGACGATGGGCTTGTTCAGCAGGTCGGTCGCGCCCTGATCCAGGGCGCGGCGCTTCACGTCGTCCTCCAGGCAGCCGGTCAGGAACGTCACGGGCATGTCCTGGGTGGCCTCGTTGGAGCGAATCGCCCGCAGCAGCGCGAAGCCGTCCATGTCCGGCATGCGGATATCGGTCACCACCACGTCCACTTCGCCCCCCAGAACCAGCTCCAGCGCGCGGCGGGGGTCTGAAAGAAACCGGAAATCCCAGTGCCCGCAGCGCGTGGCAAGAATGCGACGCAGTCCGATCAACACATGCGGCTCGTCGTCCACAAATAACACGGTGGGTTTTTCACGCATGAATTACCTCCCCCGGTATCTTCGCGCGGGCAGTCCGATCCTGCATTAAACAATACCCATACGATACTCACCCCACTTATGGTATCGGATATAACGGCGGAAACATTGACTGAAACTCTGCCCCAATTCCCGGCCCGACGCCGAGGCAGCCGCGCAACGCACGCGGGCGCCGAAAGATGGGTAAACCGCTGTTTTCCGCCGCGGGCGGGAAATTACCACGGGGAATCCAAGAGAAGTTTTCCTTGGCGGGGAATGAAATTTCCGGTAGAGTTTGATAAGACTATGGACCAACCCGGCATGGGGAGGTCGTATCTCCGTCTTTTTCGGGAGTTACCACGATGAGCGAAAGCAACGAATCGTCCGAAGCCGTGAAACCGCAAAGCCCCGCTTCCAGCGTCCCGCAGCGTGTGGAAGCCTCCGCCGCCCGCGACCCAGCCATCCGCCTGGGCATCGCCGCGGTCATGCTGATCGCCATGGGGCTGTGGTGTCTTCACGACCGCGACAAATACGACCCGCCGGACGCCTGGGACCTCAAGCACATCAACGAGGCCTCCAAGTACGCCTTCAACGCCTACGGCGTGTTCGCGTTCACCCCGCCGGGCGTCGTGCTGGGCCTCTGGGCGCTGCGGTTCCTGCGACGCAAACTCATCGCCGACCAGGACGGCATCGGCTACCTCGGCAAGGAAAAAATCCCCTGGGGGAGCATTACGAACGTGGACACGTCGCAGGCGAAGTCCAAGGGCATTCTGAAGCTCTTTTATGGCGACGGAAAAAAACTCACGCTGGACAGCTGGAAACTCACGAATTTCCGCGAGTTGATTTCCCTGGTCGAAAGCAAACTCCCGCCGGAGAAAATGAAGCCGTGATCGTACTGCCCGGATGATATCAACACCTCTCTTTTCCCTGTTTTCGCCGGCGGCGGGCGGCGAAGTCCGGGAAAATCCCTAAAAAAATATCAATTCCGCCTTCTGCTCTTCCGATTGTCCTGTATAGGCGTATCCCTGCGGCCGGCTTGGGCTGTACGAGGGGAGAGGTGTTTCTCATCCTTCCCCCCGACCTTGCCGTTTTCGGGCCGATATCCACCGCCGACGAAAAAATCATAACCCGCTACAAGACAAGGAGTACCATCATGGTATCAGTAACGTCCTCCGCTTCGGAAACCACGATTTCCACGGACGTTCGTTCGGGGAAGTACCTAACCTTCTGCCTGGGCAACGAAGAATACGGCCTGGAGATTCTCAAGGTCCGCGAGATCATCGGCCTAATGCCCATTACCACCGTTCCGCGGACGCCGGAGTACATCAAGGGCGTGATCAACCTCCGCGGGAAGGTCATCCCGGTGATCGACCTACGCTTGAAGTTCTGCATGCCCGAGGCCGAGCGCACCGAGGAAACCTGTATCATTGTGGTGAACCTGGGACAGGTCGAGGTGGGCATCATCGTCGATCGCGTTTCGGAAGTGCGGGACATCGACGGAAAGGACATCGACGATCCCCCGTCGTTCGGCACGAATGTGGACGCCTCGTTCATCCTCGGCATGGGCAAGAGCGCCGAGAGGGTCTCGATCCTGCTGGACATCACGAAGGTCCTGGGCGAGAACACACCCGAACTGGCCGACCTGACCGGTAACGAATAATAAAACACGTAGGGAGGATTTTCCTCGCCGAGACGTGTTTCCCAACGATAGACGCCGGGCGGAAAGCTCTTTGAAAAAATGGCTTTTCGCTCGGCGTTGTTGTTTTTCCGCCGCGGTTATTCCGGTTGAATTCTCTCGTATTCCGCCAGGATGCG
>JAFGEJ010000050.1 GCA_016931655.1 Phycisphaerae bacterium | reverse complement strand
GTCGATCCGAGTTGTTTTTTGATACAACAACATTGATATTAGTCAGTTAAGAAAATCTAAAACCCAAACGTTGGGACAGCAGTGATTTAACTTTTCTAAAAAGCGTAGGTATTGATCCAATACCGGGATGTCCGGGGGGAGAGTTTGCACCACAGGAGTTCTTCCAGCCATTTATTGCATCATTATTTTATATTAGGATGATTTCACTACTAGAAACAGCTTTTCAGCAATATATAGATGAAATCTCAGTCACATTACCTAAGAACTATCGGGGTCGATTAATAGACATGATTAATCTTCTTGAGAGCGAAAAACGAATATTCAATGTTGGTGAATTTCACAGAATTCGCGAACAAAGAAACAAACTCGCTCATAATGAAAAAAATAAACTTGGTTGGCAAGATGTTGAGGATGATCTTGCCATTATCCACAATGAGCTTCAGAATCTTGGTTTAGTAGACTCACGCCCAAATTTCACTGTATTTGGTGAAAGGAATCCTGTGAAATCCGATGATCCCAATGTCATTATCGCCAATAAGTACGCTTGTGGTGTTCGGGAAGAAGACATTCGTGTATTTGTAATGACATGGACAATGAATTTTTACAACCGCAGAGGAACCCCTAAAAATTGTAGAGCCAATTAACAAAAGGGCAAAAATCAAGGTTGAGTTATTGCATGGTGGAGCACCTGCTCCACCATGTTAATCTACTGCTATAAATTAATTTCACGCCTACCACTGAGGGATGAGGGACGTCGATTTGTCCGAGTGCGAAGGGTGATTGGAAGAATCAGTGGGCTTACGCCCACCGCTCTTTTACGGAAATCCGGATTCAATTCAAAGAGCGATGGGTGTCAACCCATCGATTTCTCCAAATGCGAAGGGTGATTGGACGAATCAGTGGGTACTTGGACGAATCGGCGGGTTTACACCCGCCGCTCTTGAATACGGGAATCAGGATTTTCTTCGACGGGAAAGCAATCCCGCGACGGCTGCGGTGAGCAGCATGGCGGTGGTGGCCGGCTCCGGCGCGGTCACGTAAAACTCCGTGACCCCGGAGAAGTCCAGCGACAGCAGATCGGCGCCCGGGTCGTAGAAATAATCCTCCGACGTGAGCAACATGCCGTCGCAGTACACGAAAAGATCGCCCGATTCCATCAGGCCCGCCATCTCCGGGTCAAGATAGAGGTTCAGTAACCCGTCCGCGCCCAGGTCGTCCAGGGACATCCACAGATGATGGCCGTCTGTCTTGAGGAACGAAATCATCGCGGATTCGCTGCCCGTCCAGTACTCGAACTGGTTCGATCCCGCCGAGGCCGGCGAGAACAGGTCCACTTCCAGGTGCGGCGCCCAGCCGGGCGTCCAGTTGTTGTTGTCCTGGACAACGTCGCCGCGGACAACAATGCCGCCCTCCCTGACGAGCACGGGAATGACGCCCAGGGGCGCATCCACCGTGATCAGACGCCCGCCTTCGTAGCGGGTGGTGCGGTCGTTGTAGTCGATCCAGTTGCCGTCGGGCAGGTAAATGGATCGGCCTCTGGCGCCCTCGACCGAGATCGGCGCCACCAGCAGCGATTCGCCGTACATATACTGGGACCACATATCGGCCAGGTTTTCATCCGTGGGAAATTCCAGCAGCATCGGCCTGAGCACGCCCACGCCGTCTTCGCCGGCCTGTTGCAAATACGAGCGAACGTACGGGATCAGGTCGTGATGCGTATCGGTGCAGTCCTTGACGATACCGGTCAGTTCGGCGTCGAAGTTCAGCGGGTTGCGCTCGCCCTGGCCGATGAGCACTTCCATCACGGGCGTATAGGTTGAGAACTGCATCCAGCGCGCCCAAAGCTCCTTGGTGGGGTTCGAGCAGTAGCCGCCCGTATCGGAGCCCCAGACGCCCATGTTGATGTTGGCCGACCGCAGGGCGTTCCGCATGGAATCCTGCAAGCCGTCGAAGGTCGCCAGCGAATCGCCGTCCCAGACGGCGGTGTGTTGCCTTGCCTGGTTGTAGACGGCCCGGCTGAGGAGGAAGGAATCGTCCCCCAGGGCCTGTTTGGCGGCCTGCACGAAAAGGGCGTTATTCAGATTCCGCTGGTCCGCCGGCATCTCCTGGTCATACGTGTCGCCGCGGTCGATCTTGAAGCCCTTAATGCCCATCGCCCGAAGGGTGGCCAGCCGAGCCTCAACCCAGGCCTGCGAGTCGGCGTTGCTCATGTTATACGACATGTCAAACCGGGCGTCCCCGCCGGCAGGACCGCGGGTGGAAAACTCGTTGGTGGCTCCGTTGTCATCGGTGCGATTGGCGACCCAGACCATGAGTTGCATTCCGCGAGCGTTCACGTCGGACGCCAATGTCGCCTGGTCGCCGAAACCGCTGTGGAATTCAAAGTTGTTGTCGGCGTCCAGGTCGCCCCAGCCGGTCATGCCGCCTCCCCCCGGCACGGCGCTGCTGCTCCAGGGGCGATCAATCCAATACGCGCCGGCGTGGATCTGGTTGGTGCGCAGCCGGTCGACGTCGGCGAGCACCTGCTGCCTGGCGGAGGTTACGCCCGGATCAAATTCGTGCGTCGCGTCATTGCGCCACCAGATGGTGTCCAGGGCCCAGTCGGGGGGCAGGAAGCTGCCGCCGCCGGCAAGCTGCGCCTGGCTGCGCAGCACGGTTTTGGGCGCACCGAGGCTTACATAGTATTTCATCTGCGAGGAATTCACCGAGAAGTTCGTCTGCGAACCGGTCGCGGAGGCGAAGGAGAAGTCGGCCGGTCCGGAGGAAGGACTTGCCGGTCCGGCGGTATCGACGTAAACGCCGTAGTTGCGATTGGTGAAATACGAAGGGGCCGTGGCGTTTGCGTCCGCGACGGTGTGCTCCACGGAGGCCGTGCTGATGGCCAGGCCGCGGTTGTCCAGCCCTCCGCTGCCGAAGGACGCCTCATGCACACCGTAATAGCGCTCGCCCTGTGCCGTGAACGACTGCGTGATTTTCGAGACGCCCGTTCCGCCGTACTGGACTTTCAGTTCGCCCGAAGTGGTGAACTGAAAGTTGGCGGTAAGGCCTGACGATAACGTAGCCGTCAAGCCCGAACCGGTATTGACCAGGCCGACGACCGTTCCCATGCTCGTGCCGGAGTTGATGGAACTGTATGCGTTATGCTTCAATATATTCGTCGAGGTGCTGGTATCGGCAAGGTGGAAATCGAAGTCTTTGCCGACTGTGCTGACCACAAGCAAATGGTTTCCGTTCTGGATCCAGTTATCGTCGGCTTGTGCAAAGCCGTTCCAGATCAAAGTCAGACTTATGGCCGCCAGAAGTATGCGTAATCGTAACCCTCGTCGCCAACAATAGATAGAAATCGAACTTCGTAATTTCTTCCTATTCATAACTGAAATTCCTTTACGGTTGGCTTGTGATGGTACATGGTGAACGGATACCGAATGGGAAATGGAATTCCACCGGTTCACCATCGTGCGGCGAGGTTTGGGAGAAGGGGGGTGCTCGTTAAGCACCACTACACCTTTTCCCAGAAACAGACACCATCTTTTTAGCCTTAACAGCAAAATTTCGGCCTGAGACCTTCCTCCAGGCTCAACAACCGAATTATAACTCTGTTGCCGGAACTGTCAAATGTTGAGATCCATAGCTCAAAAGGTTTTCATGGAATAAAGGGAGTCGGTCATGAATAGCGCTTCCTGAAAAACGCATTTTTGCCTTGTTTTAGGCGAATTTTGTGCAATACCTTTCCCCTTTATTTTTTATAAAAAAAAATTGCGATTCCAAGGTTCCTGAATCATTTAATTCCTTTAATAAATATAATTAAGATTTTGCGGATCGGGGTCCCTTTCTTTCTTCCGATCCCTTTTATTTGCTCTAATTTTTCCTATGAGGGGGAATGGGTGATTGAAAAAATCGGTGGGCTTATGCCCACCGCTCTTTTACGGAAATCCGGATTCGATTCAAAGAGCGGCGGGTGTAAACCCGCCGATTTCTCCGAATGCAATGGGTATTGGGACAAATCGACAGGTGTTTGGACGAATCGGTGGGCTTACGCCCACCGCTCTT
>JAFGEJ010000049.1 GCA_016931655.1 Phycisphaerae bacterium | reverse complement strand
CTGGGCGTCATGTCGTGGGCGACGACGATCACGTCGCGCGTCAGATGCGCCAGGGACTGGCGGCTTTGGCCGGTCAGATTGCGCAGCAGCTTTTTCTCGATGTCGTACACGTCCTTGACGCGTTCGGCGAGATACTGCGGCATGGAGAGAAATTCCCTCGCGTAGGCCCGCAGAACGGTGGCCACCGCGTATTCGGCTGTGACGTGGCCGCTGTGGATCGTATCCTTGAATTTCTTGTAGAGCACCTTGTCGTCAAGCAGGCCGAGGTGGAAGTCGAAGATGCTGGCCGCCTCCTTGCCGATCCGTTCGACGGTGCGCTTCTGGAGGTCGAGAATTTCCTGCTTGGAAAAACTGATCGCCTGGTCGAGACGGTCCAGCTCGTTCTGGGCGTGATCCACGGGCACGTGACGTTCGGGGATGTCAAAATCCTCGTTGTCGATCACGACAACCTGCGAAATCGCCACGCCGGGCGAAACCCCAATGCCCTTCTTCTGGATCATAAGTACATTCTCACCCTACTACTATCGGACTTTATTCCGGCGTCATTTCGCCGAAACCGCCTTCGATCAATTCCGCCAGGGCGTGGATTGCTTCGGCGGCGTCATCGCCGTCGGCGACGACGTTCAGTTTGGTTCCCTTGGTGGCGGCCAGTCGCATCACGGACATGATGCTCTTGGCGTCGACGGTCAGGGACGCCTTGGACACCTCGATGCCGCAGGCGAATTTGTTCGCCAACTCCACGAACTGCATCGCCGGTCGGGCGTGCAGGCCGTACTTGTTGACGATCACGACTTCGCGCTCCACGTGCGACACCGGGGGGATTCCATATTCCGATGGTATTGTATTTCAGGCGTTGAGCACGCGCTCAACGCATCTCGTCGGCTTCGCGGATCAGATCAACGACGGCGTCGGTCGTTTCCGCCTGGCGAAGGAATTTCCGAAACATGTCCCGCTGGACATGCCGGAAAATGGTTTCCATCGCCTGAAGGTGCTCGTCGGGATTGTCCGGACTGCTCAGCAGAAGAATCACCGAATACACCGGCTGGGAATCCAGGCTGTTGAAATCCAGCCCGTCGGGCGCTCCGCCGATCGTGGCGATGGGTTTCTTGATTTCCTTGATCTTGGCGTGAGGCAGGGCGATTCCCTTTCCGATGCCCGTGGTGGCCTGCGATTCCCGCGCAATAATCGCCTTGGCAATGTCACTCGTGTTTTTTTTGGCGATCGCGCCGGCCTGAGCCAGGGCGGCCACCAGCTCCTGAATGGCTTCGTCTCGCGTCCTGGCCTGCAACTTGGCCTGAATCGCGTCGGTCACCACAATGTCCGACAATTTCATTCTTTGCTCCCGGATGTCAAAATTCGCACCGTATCGGGCCTTCTATCGGCACACCATCGCCGATACCAACCGGCCCCTTTTTCCTACGGCTTGATCCTGTCTGAAACTACCTGAAAAACAGACACTTCCACCGCGTCCGTTCGCCAAATCGCATCAAAACGGACAGATAGAAGGCCCCCAGTGTACCCGTCGCGGGTTTCGCCCGCAACCCCATTACCGTTCGATTCCGCTCACAATGCTGCGCAGCGCGGTGAAATACCGGCTAGGACATTTCGCTGTGCGGCGGCCCCTGACGATCCCGCACCTTGTCCTTGTGACGCCGAAGCTGCTGGGACACCTTGTCCACGCACCCATCAATGCCGGCGTACAGGTCGGCGTCGCGATAGTGAGCGACAAATGTATTCTTTCGGCTGGCCTGTACGATGATCTCCACCGAAGGCTGCCCGCCGTCCATGTCGAGAATCACCTCGATGGACTGAATGTTGTCGTAATACTTCGGGAGTTTCTCGACCTTGGATTCGGCGTACTGACGAATCGCGTCGGTCACGTCCATGTGCCTGGCTTCAATGGTAATGTTCACTCAGTCGTCTCCTTCTTGCCGTTCGTCCACATAAACCGACGTTTCCGGCGGGGGAAGATCGCCTCCCCCGACTTTCTGCCCCGGCGGCAGGATGACGCCGCCGCTGATCGTAAAACGCAGCGCGTCGTCCAGACTCAGAGGCAGGTCAATTACTTCATCCTGCCGTATTGTTATAGTATACCCCGTAATGGGGGTTGGGCTGGAGGGGATAAAAACGGTAACCAAGTCACTTTTTAGGGTTTCCTCCAGGGTGCCCATGCCTCGACCCGTCACTAACCCCAATGACCATATGCCTTTGCGTGGATATTCCACGGCGACCACCTTCGAGACTTTTAATTTCCGCTCCGCCAGTAAAAAATCCGTCACCTGTTTGATGGACGGGTAGACCTGTTTAACTATCGGAAGCTGGATGAGCGCTTTTTCGATGAGTCTCCAGACAATTCGTCCAAAAAAGCTGGCCAGGAATCGCCCGAAGAAGTACACGCCCAGAACGGCCAGGACAAATCCGAACCAGAACAGCCAGTGGTCCCACAGGACGATGATTTTCACACGCAGCCGGCTGATTGCATCCGGATCGCTCATTCCCGTGATCCAGACGTAGGCCCGCGTGGTGACGTAGGCCGCCCCTTTGTTGATGTAATTCCCGAAATACTGCTGGATTTTGGAGAAAACCCAGACAATCAGTCCGATCGTCAGGGCGGTCGGCAAGACCGCCGCCAGCCCTCGCAGAAAAAAACGCCGGAAATGACCGCCGGGTTTGGTTGTCACGTACACGACTCCCTAAGTAAACAGGTCTTCCGCGACGCCGCTTCAAACTCCGCGCCGCCGCGCCAGTCAGTGTAGTCCACCACCGGGCGCTGCGTCAATCAGGATATCCTACGCACAAGGATGGTTTGGTAGCGTGGTTTGTGAAGCCTTACATGTAATTATTGCCTGGTGGAGTATGGGGTGTCTGAAAAATAGTGGCGGTGTCGTGGCACCTTCAATCGTCGCTTCGACGATTGTGGGTGCTCTTGTTGGAACAAAAGAAGCACCCACAAGCGAGAAGACTCGCTTGAAGGTGCCACAATCAAGACTCGCTTGAAGGTGCCACAATCAAGACTCGCTTGAAGGTGCCACGAATTATGGACAATATTCCCGTGCCACTATTTTCCAGCCACACCCTGGAGCACCCGCTTCACCATGTCTTGTATGAAAAAGTAAAACTTGGCGGAGCAGGTGCTCCGCCAAGCTAACACCTAATTTTCATTTCAGCGACTTGGTTGCGATGGCAATCATGCGCTTCGAATGGCGCGTGAAGCGTCCCAGCGGAGGCCGGCCGAGGAATTGAACGTCCCGAAAACCGGCCTGGCGCAGCAGCGAGCGCAGTTGCGGCGCAGTATACAACACGTGGGAAAACCGATGCGTTTCACGCTTCTTACCCTTGATAAATGTCCACGTATTGCATACGCGGCTGTTCTTCGCGTCCCAATGATTACGGCTAATGATACGTACACCGTTAACGGTATTGTCGTCTTTATCCCTGAAGCGAGGGATCAACCAGGACTTGTTGATCATCTCGATCAGGAACTTTCCGCCGGGTTTCAAGGCCGCAAACGCCACCCGAGCCGCTTGAAGGTTTCCGGCTTCGTCGAAATAGCCGAAGCTGGTGAACCAGTTCACGACGGCATCGAATTCGTTCTCGAAGGGCAGTTCACGCATGTCGCAACGAAGGAACGGAATATCCAACTTCTGCTCCTTCGCGCGTTTTCGCGCACGACGAATATACAAGGCCGTCAAATCCGCTCCGGTGATATCCAGGCCGAGTTTCGCCAGATTAAACGAAATCCGGCCCATCCCGCAAGGGCAGTCCAACACGCGCCGCCCTTTCCGCAGCCGCAGCACTTTTTTAATCATGCGCGATTCTTCGGCGGCGCGGCCTTCGGGATTTTCTCCGCCCAATACCTGCGTATACAAACCGCCGAAAAACGTTTCGTACCATCTGGATGATTTTGATTTCGTCATGAGTGTATTTCCCTTTCCTGTCTCAAATACCCATAAAAAAAGGCCCGTTCGCTTGGAACGGGCCTTTGGAATCGTTGAATCAGTATTTTATACGCCTCAACGCGGCCCATTCCTTTCGCGCAGCGCATACATAATCACCCACCGGCATACACACGCGCCGGAAGAAGTGCGCTTTGTAGGAAATTGGCTCACGTGATTCGTCATATGCACCCTTATAATCGGTTTGGCGGGGAAGTGTCAATAAGGCATTTTGGGGGTTCTTTTTCGGCAGGAGCCGGAGTGAGGAACGGCCCGGGGAGGGCAAAAATGCGTCTAGGCAATTATCCGGCAGGTGGTACAATATCCCAATGGTGTACGTAGCCGGACAAGGCGAGGTATTGCGCGTCGGCTGGGTGGCCGGTTCGGAGACCCTGGGGCGGCAGTCGATTTTCCTGGCGTCCTGGGCGGCGGAGCTGGCCCGGCAGGGAATTCAGCCATGCGTATTTTGTCCGCAGAACGCCCCGACCGGCGTGCTGGAGGCCGATTGGATCCATCGCTACGCCCAGCCGCATTGGCTGGCGCGGAAGGCCGACAAGACCCGTGGGCTCGCCGAGGCCGTCCTGTCCGCCGAGGTGGACGTGCTGCACGCGCTGGACGAATCGGCGGCTTCGCGAACAGCCGCGGCGGCGGACCGCCTGGGCAGGCCTTATTTCCTCGGCTGCTATCGTATCGGCAGCCGCTTTCACCTGCCCCACAAGGCCCGGCGTCTGGCGGGATACCTGGCCGCGGGCGACCCCATCTACCAGGACATGCACAAGCGGCGCATTGTCGGCGAAGAAACCGTCCACCTGTTTCGACCCGGCGTCTGGATCGCCGAGGAACCCAAACCCCTGGCGTTCGAGGAGCGTCACGCGATGATATTGGCCGACGTGTACAACGCGTCGGCTTCCGACGCCGACGCGGTACTGCGATGCTTTCTGAACATCCGAAACGCCGGCAGCGGGGCGCTGTTTTTCCTGCTGCATTCGGATTCGCAGGAACGCTCGTTGCGCCGCCGGGCCGAGACGCTGGGGCTTCTGTCCGACCTGACCTTCGTGGTTCAGGACGCCGGCGGACGGGCGATGCACGTGATACAGTCAACGGACGTGTTCATCGCCGCCGGAGCGAGGAAAGAGTTCGACTGGGGCGCCCTGCTGGCGATGGCAGCCGGGGCGCCCGTACTGGCGAGCCGGACCGACGAGGGCGATTTCCTTCACGACGGCATGACGGCTTCGCTGTTTTCCCCGGGGGACGAAGAAGGACTGACGGCCCTGCTGACCAACCTGCTGACCACCCCGGCCTGGGGACGAGCCCAGGCCCGATCCGCCCTGCAATATCTCCACGTGTACCACAATCCCTTTCGGTGCATGTCGGATCTGGCGAATCTGTACCGGGCCGCCTGCGCCCCGGCGGAGGAAATCGCCCCCAAGGCCGAACCGCAGACGTAACCCCGTTGCGCGTTATCGCCTCACGTAGGCCAGTTGGGGGGGCAGGTCGATATTGTTCCCGAAATTGTCCTCGCCGTACCCGTTTTCCGCCAGGAGCCGGATATCCGCCAGGACGCGCGTGTCGCCGATGAACGTCACGTTCAGAGCACTTTGGATGTCCACCTTGCCCGTGGCCTGGAGGCGCGCCAGCTCGGCGGTCACCTGCTCCAATACCGTGCCGTCCGGGTGAATCGGTTCGTCGTACAATTCCAGCGGCTGCTCATAGATCACCAGCAGCCCCTGCTCGGCCAACTGAAGCACCAGGCGGCGAAGAACGGTGTTGATCGGCAGATCGCCGGCCTGGGTGCCGTCGCGCACGGGCAGGGCGCCGATCTTCGAGGCCAGCCATTTCCGCTTCCAGGCGTTGATTTTCTCGTTGGCGCGGAAGATGTCCATGGGCATGGCCGCGTCGTACAGGTCGTCGTCGATCTTCATCCGCACCTCCGAACCGTAGTGGTGCACGATTTTTGCCACCAGGGTGGAAGGACGAACGTGAAACCCGCGATAGCGCGGTACGGACGCCTGGATTTCGCCGACCCGGGCGTAGCGTTTGAGCATCGACTGGCAAAGTTCCCTGGCCCGGCTGATGTAAAGGCTGGCAAAGCGGATGGAATACCCCATCAGCGCCTGGCGGAGCATTTCGGCGTCCACCAACGCCTCGTCGAGCACGTCGCGGCGGGTGTGAAGAACATGCCTCTCGTAGTAGTGCGCGAATTCGCAGGCCGTCTCGATGAGATGGAGCACCACGCTGATGTGGCCGCGCAGCACGGGCAGGTCGCCGTCCAGGTCCTCGGTTTCCGTCTCCTGCACGTAGGTGTCGTACATCGCCTGAAGGGCGTGGAACTTGAATCGCAGGTCCAGCAGCGCATGTTCGCCGACGGGTTCGGGAAGATATTGGGCGTATTCTTCCGGGCGGGCGCGCCGCGCGACGTGCACCATGGAGCATTCGCTGGCAAGGTTCAGAAAGGCCGTGCTCAGGTGCGTAACGGTCTCGGCGACGGTTTCGATCTGCCGCGCGGGCCTATCACCGGGCAATCGCCCTTCGGGCGCCTCGTGGAGAAACGAATCTTCGTCCGGTTCGTCGCGCGGGATCGGCAGCTCCAGCAAGTCGGCTTCCGACATCAGGCGCCGCGAGGCGCGAAACAGCACCCCGCCGACGAATGACCGGGCAAACTCGGAGGCCTGGACAAAATCCTCCTCGATCGGAAGGAGACGATACGACGGCAGGACGTGCTGAAGGTGCAGCAGGATGTACCCGATGTTCGAGAACTGCTTGATCGCGCCGACCAGCAGGCGAAAACGGAACCATCGGCTGTTGTTGCGCGCACCGTACGCGTCGAGGAGTTCCTGCATTTTCGTCGCTTCACCGAGCAATTCGCCCAGCAAAGGCCGCGTGAACATACACTGTAATCCCTCATCCGAAAAACGCCTCGCCGCCCAAAGCAGCCTTTCGGCGCGACGGGAGAGGAAATCCACGATTTGCACGCTCGTAAGTTCAGTAATTGGCATGAATTAAAAACACTCCTGCCGCGGAGAAATTCCGACTCCGCCGTTTCTATTATCGAAGGATATCCGGGATTCCACAGGGATTTCTATTCTTGCCGGCTGCTTCTTTCCCGAGTGAGTGACCTTTTTCCTGGTAGCAACTTTCTGATCGCTTTGAGCCTTGTGGGCACGTAAAAAACGCGACACCCCTCAGGGGCAGGCTCCGAAACTG
>JAFGEJ010000048.1 GCA_016931655.1 Phycisphaerae bacterium | reverse complement strand
TTCATCGAACTCGCTGTCGTCCCGTTGGGACTCAAATCAAAGAACCTGTTTCCGGGGGTTCGCTTCGCTCACCCCCGGCTAGACGCTTCTCGGCCCTTCGGGCCGAAGAGAGGAAAGAACAACACTATAATTTCTGGACGGCCTCGAATAGATAAAAACCGCGAAGTGATATAGGATTCGTTTGGTTTTCCCAACAGCGCCGAACGGCAAGCCGGCGTCGAAATGGAAATGCTGTTCTTGAGGAGTTATTGCTCTTCTTCGTCCTGTATCTCGGAGAGGGATTCCAGGGCCGAGAGCGGGTCGTTCTGGCTGGAGCCGTCGCCGGCCGCGGCGAGTTCCGCCAGCGGATCGGAAGTTTGCGTTCCGCCCGCGTCGGGCTCCGCCATTTCCGCCAACGGGTCGGCCACGTCGTCGGGAGTGGAAATCAGGTCCCCTCCGACGTCGTCCATGTTGGCCATCGCGGAGGGAGATTCCTTGATCTCCACCGGCATGCCGTTGATCTGCACCGTCATGGTAATCGGGCCGATCGTGAGCTTATCGCCCGGGCTGAGCACCGTTTCATTGATCCGGGCGTTGTTCACAAACGTGCCGTTGGAGGATCCCAGGTCCTTCAGGCGAAGGACCTCGCCCTCGATGATGAGCTGACACTGCTTCCGCGAGCAGCTTTCGAGGGGAATACGAAGGTCGCACTCGGCGCCGCGTCCCAGGACGGTGTTGGGTTGAGTGACGGGAATGGCCTTCTGCTGGCCGTTGGTCTTGAACATGATGAGATTTACGTCCATTCGACTGCCCTGCCTATGCCGGCCTATGCCGGAAAAACTTCGAACCTTCACACGTCAAATCGGCCAATATCCTGATTTTCCATGATACAATTCCCTACTCATAGTAGGAGTGTCCGTGAATTCACGCAAGGAAAATCGGCCTTTGGTTTCGGACGTTTCTTCCGACCCCCTCGCCTCGGCAGGTGCGCTGTACGTGCACGTTCCGTTCTGTCGGGCGAAGTGCCGGTACTGCGATTTCTATTCGCGCCTCGCCGACGAGGAGATCATGGACGCCTACGTGCGGGCCGTCCTGACGGAACGGGAACTGCGGGAAGATCAGATCGCCACGCCGTTGCGGAGCGTATATTTCGGCGGGGGCACGCCGACGGTGCTGGGGCCGGCTCGGCTGGGGCGGCTGTTGCGTCAAATCAGGCCCCTGGCGGCGGCGGAGGCGGAAATCAGCGTGGAAGCCAACCCCGGCACGGTCAACCAGGCCGTCGCGGCGACGCTGGTCGAAGGCGGCGTGAATCGCGTCACGCTCGGGGCGCAATCGTTTGACGACGGCGAGCTGGCGTTTCTGGGGCGGATTCACCGCGCCGGCGAGGTGGAGCGGGCGGCGGAGGTGTTTCGTGCGGCGGGAGTGGACAATTTGGCGCTCGATCTGATCTACGCCGTCCCGGGCCAGTCGCTTGCCTCCTGGCGGCGGAGTCTGGACGCCGCCGTGGCATTGCAGCCGCGGCACGTCAGTTGCTACGCGCTGAGCTTCGAGGACGATACGCCCCTGGGAGACGACCTGCGGGCCGGGCGCGTAAAGGAGACAGCCGACGAAACGCAACGCCGCATGTTCGACCTGGCGCAGGAGCGACTCGGCGCGGCTGGGTTTGAGCATTATGAAATCTCAAATTTCGCCCAGCCGGACCGGCGCTGCGAGCACAACATGGTCTACTGGCGGAACCAGCCGTATCTGGGACTTGGGCCGGGCGCGTGCAGCTACGTCGCGGGCTGGCGGCGTTGCAACGCACCGGACGTGGAAGCCTATGTACGCTCCCTTCACGCCGAGCCGCCTGAATTTCCCCCATCCCACCAGGAACACCTCACCGGCCCGAAGGCGATGGCGGAAACGCTCATGCTGGCGCTTCGCCTGACCGAAGGCGTTGATATTTGCTCATTTGCTCAGCGGTTCGGCCTTTCGCCGACGGAGGCGTTTCCCGGGACGTTCAGACGCTATATCGACCAGGGCGCCGTGATCGCCACCGCCACCCATCTGCACCTGCACCGCGAAGCACTGTTTACAGCCAATTGCATTCTTGCAGATTTGCTGGCGGAATGCGAATAACGCAAGTTCTTTTTTAATAACAGGTTTTCATTTCTCCAACGACGGAGTTGTTTCCTTTTACTCAAGACTTTGTTTTCGGGGTTTACCCTGAATATTCCAATTTTTGCTTGGTTTGGCGATTTCGACGTTGTCGAGGCTCCGGCTGGACGATATAATCTTCTCCAATCGGTAGGATTCACGTCAGCAACAGGAAGCGATGCACTCTCGATGTTGTTTTCGTGTTCATACGGCGGCTTGCTTACCGCACGGCCTCCAGGTGTGCGACGATACCGGAACGGCGATTCCGGGAGCGTCCTGTTGCATCCGTACCGGGAGAGTTTAACCTTCGTTTTGGGATTGTGATGCGTACAAACAAAGTTCTCATCGTCGAGAATCACGTGATTGTCCGCCAGGGCATTCGCGCTCTGCTGTCGAATCGAGAGGATCTGGAAGTCGTCGCCGAGGCGGTGGACGGGCGCGACGCGCTTCGGCTTGCCCTGGAGACCCAGCCGGACGTGATTCTCATGGACATCCGCATGCCGAACCTCAACGGCATCGACGCCTGCCGTCAGATCGTTCGGGAGCTTCCCTCCACGCGCGTCAT
>JAFGEJ010000047.1 GCA_016931655.1 Phycisphaerae bacterium | reverse complement strand
GTATCTGACCCTTTCCCGCTCGTCCGCCGAAACGCTCTCGCGAATGGTCGGCGACATTCTCGATTACTCGAACCTCGAAGCCGGCGCACTGGAACTGGAGTGCGTTGCTTTTGATCTCCCCGATTGTCTGGACGAGACGCTCTTAGCCCTGAAGTTTACCGCGCAGGCCAAGGGGCTGGAGTTGATTTCCGACGTTTCCCCGGACGTGCCGGACCGCCTGCGGGGCGATCCCGTCCGCATCCGCCAGATCCTGACGAATCTCGTCGGCAACGCCGTGAAGTTCACCGAAGGCGGACGGGTGGTTGTGACCGTCAGGCAGCAGTTCCGGGACGGCGACGACGTCCGGCTGCTTTTCTGTGTGCGCGACACGGGGATCGGAATTTCCAGGGAGAACCAGAGCAGGATTTTTGACGTCTTCGAACAGGCCAACGCTGCAACGGCGCAAAAACACGGCGGCGTGGGGCTGGGATTGTCCCTCTCGCTGCAATTGGTGCATCTCATGGGCGGGAAGGTCTGGCTGGAGAGCGAAGTCGGGGAAGGTTCCGCGTTCTCCTTTACGCTGCCGCTGAGGGTTTCCTCCGACGCGCCCGATATTCTGACCAGCTCCCCCAAAGACCTGGCCGGCGTGCCGGTTCTGGTGGTCGACGACAACCAGACCAATCGATTTCTGTTGGAGAAAATCCTGAGTCACTGGGAAATGCGCCCCACGTTGACGTCCGGCGGCGCCGCGGCGCTGGAGGCGCTGCGAGACGCCTGGGAAAAGGGAAATCCCTTTGCCCTGGTTCTGCTTGACGTGAACATGCCCGAGATGGACGGGTTCGAGACGGCCCGGCGCATTCGGGAAGACAATCGCCTGGCCGAAACGACGATCCTCATGCTCTCGTCCGTCGGGCAGAGGGAACACGCCGAACGCTGCCGCACGCTGGGCATCTCCGCCTACGTTACCAAGCCGATTCGCCAGGCCGTTTTGCTGCATTCCATTCTCGAAGTCCTGAATATCACACCGCCCGTCCAGAAAACCACGCTGCCGGGCGGCATGTATCCGGATCAGTCGTTCCACGAGCGGCTGGACCTTCGCGTTCTGCTGGCCGAGGACGACCACGTCAACCAGATCCTGGCCCAGAACGCGCTGGAAGATCTCGGCTGTCGGATTACCCTCGTGGGGAACGGCCGGGAGGCGATCGCCGTCTGGGAAAACGACTCGCACGACCTGATCCTGATGGACGTACAGATGCCCCTGATGGACGGGCTGGAGGCCGCCCGCGCGATTCGGGACCGGGAACAGCGGCGCGCCGCGAACGAACACGTTCCCATCATCGCCATGACGGCCCATGCCTTGAAAGGCGACCGGGAACTCTGCCTCCAGGCCGGCATGGACGCCTACATCGCCAAACCCGTCCAGAGCGACGAACTGCTGCGGGTGATTCAAAGCACGCTTCAGAAACTCCACGCACACGCGGAAACCAATCCCGGAAACAACGAGAACCGGGAAGAATAACCCGGATATTTCACCACAGAGACACAGAGATCACAGAGGTATTTATTCATCAAATCGTTAGAGAATAATTATAGATTTATTGAAATAACACTCTGTTTATTCCTATTTTCATCAGAATAAATAAATTCTTCGTAACCTATTTGTAATAAAAAGATTATTCTCTGTGTCCTCTGTGCCTCTGTGGTTAATGAAAAATTCGGGATAAGGCACTCTCATAAAAAAAGGCCCGCCGGAAGTTTCAATCCGGCGGGACCTGTTTGGCGTTTTGCTCGTTCAATTCTCGGTTACATTGCCGCCATCTTCTCGGCCAGGTCGGCGGTGCGGCAGCTGTAGCCCCACTCGTTGTCATACCACATGGTCACCTTGGCCAGGTCGCCGTCGATGACCTTCGTGTTGCCCGAATCGAAGATGCTGCTGTGGCGGTTGTGGATCACGTCGCTGGAGACGATCGGATCGCTGGTGTATTCGATGATGCCCTTCATGGGGCCTTCGGCGGCGAGGCGGACGGCCTCGTTGATCGCCTCGATGTCCGCCTTTTTCTCGAACACCACGGTCAGGTCCGTGATCGAACCGGTCGGCACGGGCACGCGCAGGGCGTAGCCGTCCAGTTTGCCGTTGAGTTCCGGCAGGACTTTTCCGACGGCCGCCGCGGCGCCGGTGGTGGTCGGGATGATGTTGATCGCCGCGGCGCGGGCGCGGCGGGGATCCTTGTGGATCATGTCCAGAATCCGCTGGTCGTTGGTGTATCCGTGGCAGGTGGTCATCAGGCCCTTGACGATGCCGAATTTCTCGTGCAGCACCTTCACGACCGGCGCGAGGCTGTTCGTCGTGCAGGAGGCGTTGGAGACGCACGTGATTTCAGGGGTGAGGGCGTTATCGTTCACGCCCAGAACGATCATGGAGGCTGTGCCTTTCGACGGGGCGGAGATGATAACCTTCTTCGCGCCGGCGTCGAGGTGGCTGTCGTAGCCGGCCTTCTCGGCGGTTTTGTTGGCGGTGAAGATGCCCGTGGATTCCACGGCCACCTCCACGCCCATCTTGCCCCACGGCAGCTTGGCGGGGTCTTTTTCGCCCAGAACCTTCACTTCCTTGCCGTTAACGACCAGCGCGTCCTGCTTGGCGACGACCTTGCCCGGAAAGCGTCCCTGGGTCGAGTCGTATTTCAACAGATGCGCCAGCAGCTCGGCGGCGGCCAGATCGTTAATCGCCACGATGTCGAACCGTTCCGGCTCCTCGCTCATCGCGCGAAACACCAGCCGACCGATGCGACCGAATCCGTTAATTCCGATTTTAACGCCCATGGACATTGCTCCTTTCCAAACCTGTACTGGATCACCATTTTCGGTGTACGTTTCCTTCGGCGGGCAAGGCGCAGCGCCTTGCCGAACTGTCCGCCAACGGGAGGAGTAGCCTATCTGCGTTCCCGGCCTGTGTCAACCGCTTTTGTGAAATCCGGGGGACAAGTGAGAGACCGGATTTTCTGGTCGCGTCCAAAATTTGTCATTCTGAGCGGAGTCGCTTGTGAGCGAAGCGAACATGCGACGAAGTCGAAGAATCTTGATTTTTTAGGTTTTTAGGTCCTTCGACGGGTTCGACGTTGCTCACCGCAGGCTTCGGAGCTTGCTCCGCTCGCCCCTTCGCTCAGGATGACACTTTGAGGCGAGATGCCAGAAAAAAAGGTCGCTTACGGGCGAAAACGAATCCCCTCGGCAAAAAAAAGCGGCGGCCCTTTACGGAAAGGACCACCGCATGAAATCAGCCGTGTTTTCGCGAATCACTCAGAAGTCCGATTGGTCCTTGACCGGCGGGGGCGGCGCATCGCCCGGCGGGGGCGTCATCGCGGCGCGGGCGGCGGCGGCTTCGGCCATTCCCCACATCACGATGTCCTTCACCGCCGCGGAGGGAATGTACATCGTGCCCTGTGCGGTGGTTCCCTCGACGGTGGAAGTCATCGCCATCGGCACGTCATTTTCAAAGGCGAAGTCTTCGGGCAGATTCGACGGCTCGCCCACTTTCTTCATGCCCGCCTGGACGGCGTCGAAGAGGTTCTTCGGGCTGAAGACCATGACCCCGATGCGCTGGGAGGGCAGTTTCGCCAGGGCCTTGACGACGCCGGGGTCGGCCGGGATGGTTCCGCCGTTTTGGGCGGCCTGCAGGACCTCGGCCAGCACCTCCGTCCCGCCGCCGAGCGTCACGACCAGCGTCTTCTCGTCGGCCTTGGCAACCAGGAAACGAATCTGATCTTCGCTGAGAACGTCGATCATATCCTTCTTCTCTTCGTCGGTGAGTTCCCTGAGTTTCGTGCTGTCCACGACAATCGCGTCCACGCTGGTTTCACCGAGCTTCTCCGCGCCCTCGACGAATGTGAACGTCAGGTCGGCCAGCGATACTTCCTTCACCGCAACGGTCTTCTGGACCAGTTCGGTCAGCAGTTCGGCCTTTTTGGGCAGCAGGGCTCGGGTCTTTTCGGCGTCCTTGCATTCGAGGACTATTCCCAGGCCGAAGACGCCCTTTTCCTTCGACGGGCCGCCAACGAGTTGAACGCCCGTGAGTTCCTCACTCAGTTGTTCGCTCAGCACCGTCAGGCGATCCTTCAGATCGGCGGGCATTTCCAGGTCGCCCGTCGCCAGGAGCATTTCCATGATTTTGATCATCTGCTTGGTGCCTTCGGGATCGTGCGTGTAGACCGCGCCGGCGGCGACGACGTACGGCAGGTTCGGCAGGCGGTTCATCAGCGGCTTGCCCGTCGGCGTGTTGGCCTGGACAATTTTTGCCAGCACGCTGCCGGGTTTGTAATCGACGGCTACATCGATCATCATGCCGTCGTCGATGAACCGCAGGCCGTAGGACAGCGAAAGAACGTCGTCAAGCATTTCGGTCATCGGGCCCATCATCATCAGCATGGGTCCAAAGGGGGTCTGGGCGAGATCCCCGCCGCCCGGCACGTCGCCTTCCTGGGCGGCCTGGGCGTCTTCCTGGGCCTTGGCGACGAGTTTCTTGATAAACGGCGCCAGGACGGTGAAGTTTTCGTGGAAGACAACGTCGGAAGCCGCCAGCAGCTTCTTCTGCCCAGCCGGGATGTTCGTCTCGATGGACGCGTCGGTCTTCAGCAGCGCCAGGGCTTTGGGGTTGGGACTCAGCGCGATATAGTCTCCCACCATGACCGCTTTCATCGGGGGCATTCCGCCCATGGGCAGCATGACGGACCATTGCCCGGCTTCGTCCTTTTGCGCCTGGGTCGGGAAGGCCTTTTCGATGCTCGTGCCGGCCAGCAGAACCACTATCGGCATGTCGATGTCGGGCTCTTCCCCGCTGATCATCTTGTCCACGTCGATGCCGCACTTCTCGAAGTCCATCATCACGACGGCGACTCCGCCGTTGGGGTTGTATCCCCCGCCCAGTTGCAGCATAGCCGCCATCATCGGCAGCAGCCCGCCGGGGCCCATGGCCTCGAGCTGCTCGCCCATGCCGATCTGACCGGCAAAGGTGGAAATGCTCTTGAGCAGGCCGTTGAGATTCTTCGCCGCGAGAAAGCCAAGGCAGTCCGCGGGAATGTGCTTGTAAACGGACTCGGCCTGGGGCTGATCGGGATCAGGCCCGACCGGCTGGCTCTGAGCCGCCTCCTGGGCAAACACACCGCCGACGGAAAAGCCAACCACCAACAGCAGTGCAAGTAAGCGTTTCGTGAACATAGATAAATCTCCTTTCCTGTTGCAACGAATAGGGACACCCGGCGTACAGAATTTCCCAAAGATCATACTCGTACGTCCCAGCCGTTGCAACCAAAGTTCCAATACCTCGTTACAAAGTTTCCTTTCATCAAATATGCCCGCTGAACCGCCCGCCTCTTAAGAACTCAAACGGACCAATTTTAGAATATGGTCCACGAATTTCACGAATTATAATTTGTTTATTCCAAACAAGTTATATAAACATTGCGTCAGGAAACGTACCAGGCGAATTGTGGATTTTTCCGTTGTTATTTGCGTCAATTATTTTCCCATAACTTCTTTTATAGCAATAAATTATTCGTGCAATTCGTGGACGAATATCGGTCAGTTTGAGTTATTAAGGTTCAAGCCAGCAGGAAATTGTCGTCGGCGGGGGAGAAGACGATTTTCTCCTTCGGCAGGCGAGACAGGTCGAATTTCTCCAGCAGGTCGGCCAGGTCGATTTCTTTGCGTTTTTGCAGCAGGCCGGACCAGTACGCCAGCAGCCCCAGCACGCGTGGCGGTGTCGCGCCCGCTTCGATGTAGTGCGAAATTCGCGTATCGCCGTGGCGCTTGGCGAGCTTCCTGCCGTCCGGGCCGACGATCAGCGGCACGTGCCAGTACGTCACAGCCGGGCCGAGGCCCAGCAGGCTTCGCAGGTGGATCTGCATCGCCGCGGAGGGCAGCAGGTCGTCGCCGCGAACTACGGCGTCCACGCCCGCGGCTGCGTCGTCCACGACGACGGCGAGTTGATACGCCGCCAGGCCCTCCCGGCGGAAGATCACGAAATCCCCGCAGTATTTTGACAGGTCAAGCGTCCGCGGGCCGGCGAACCGGTCGTCGAACGAAATCAGCTCCTCGCTGACGCGCACGCGCCACGCGGGCGGCTGGCCGGATTCGGCCCGGGCCTGCTCGGCAGCGGCGTATCGATTGCGGCAGGTTCCCGGATACACGCTCAGGCCGTCCTCTTTGGCCGGGGCGCTGGCGGCCCGTTCCACGCCCTTTCGGCTGCACGTGCAGGGGTAGGCCGCCCCGGCGGCGATGAGCTTCTCCAGGGCCTGCTCGTAGTCGGCTGTCCGTTGCGACTGGTAGACGATTTCGCCTTCCCACGTAAGTCCCAGCCAGGCCAATTCACGAATCGCCTGCCGGGCGGCGGCGGGCCTGACCCGCGGGCCGTCCAGGTCCTCCATGCGGAACAGCACCCGCCAGCCCTGTTGCCTGGCCAGCAGCCAGTTGACCAGGAACGTCCGCGCATTGCCCAGGTGCAGCGCCCCGGTGGGCGAAGGCGCCAGGCGGGTTGTCAGGGGCGATGGGGACATGAATTGCCTTGTTAAAAAGGTGGTTCTTCCAAAAACCGCGGCTGGTACTTGTCAGATTTAGTATAAAGAGATAATCGTTTCTATTCCATCGCTCCCTTGGTATTATGTAAGCGGGAGAAGCGTTATGTCGTCGAAAAAAGGCGCAATCTTGTCCCATTCCGGCACAACGGAAAAGTGGAATCGGAAAATCCGCGCGGATATTCGCCGTCTGGCGAATCAGATTGTGGAGCGATTTTCGCCGGCCGGCGTGATCCTCTTCGGCTCCCATGCGCAAGGGCAAGCCGACCCCGACAGCGACGTGGATTTGCTTGTGATCCTGCCCGACGACGCGAAATTGGTAACATCACTCGACATCCGTCGGGCCGTTTCGTGCGACATTCCGCTGGATATCCTGGTTTATTCCCGCCAGGCTCTGGAGCAGCGTGTCTCCGCGGGTGATTTTTTCCTGCGGGACGCCCTGGACACGGGGGTGGTGTTGTATGAAAAACCTGGCGAATGAATGGATCAACAAGGCGGAAGAAGATTATTCCGTGGCGATGGGTTT
>JAFGEJ010000046.1 GCA_016931655.1 Phycisphaerae bacterium | reverse complement strand
TCGGGCCACTTATCGAATGCCACCATAGCATTCTTCAGGCGAGTATACCTCGACCTGCGAAGGAGATCGTCTTTGCTTATGCCATCTACGGGGCTCCCCGAATGAAAGGGGAATCGATTCCCACGGGCTTGCGCCCGTGGCTACTATCAGAAATCCGTAATTCGCAATTCCTACCCATGCCATTCGGTCTTATCGACGGTGGTCTCGAATTTCGCCTGGACGATGTCGGGCATTTCCTCGTCCTTGACGGCTTCCAGGTCCTCCGGCGAGGGCTTGCCGATCTTCACGAGGCTTTTCATGGGACATTTTTCCAGCACGATGGACATGACGTCGTCGATTTCTTCGGGATCGTATTTGTCGTAGTCGAAAACGGCGACGTTATCCTTCACGTCCATCAGGCCGTTTGCCACGCGCGTGCAGGCCTTGCAGCCGATGCAGCCGACCTTGCAGACGGCGCGGACGTCCTTGCCGAAGTCCTTGTTGCTGCACGCGACGATGTACATCTGCTCGGCCTTGAAGGGGACCATGGAAATCACGTTCCGCGGGCAGACCTTCGCGCAGGCGCCGCAGCCGACGCATTTGTCGTAGTCGATTTCGGTCTTGCCGTTGACGATGTGGATCGCGTCGAACTTGCAGGCCCGGACGCAATCGCCCAGCGCGAGGCAACCGTAGGTGCAGCCCATCACGCCGGCGACGAGATTTGCCGTCGCACAGGTCTGCTCCCCGCGGTATTCATGCCGGCCCAGCTTCTGCTCGCGCGTCGCGGCGCAGTGGACGGCGGGGCGATAGGGGCAGCTCTCGTCGAGCGTGATGCCGAGGATGGCTGCGACCGCTTCGGCGACGGCGGCGCCGCCTACGGGGCAGAGGTTCGGGGCCGCTCCGCCGTGCACGACGGCTTCGGCGTATTCCATACAGCCGACGTAGCCGCACCCGCCGCAGTTCGCGCCCGGAAGGGCGGCGTTGACCTTTTCAATACGCGGGTCGACCTCGACCTTCAGGGCCTGGTTCGCCCAGCCGAGTACGTACGCCATCACCAGCGACAGGATCAGCATTGCGCCGGCGGCCATCAGAAGAAGGATCGCGGTCGTCATTTAGTTCACTCCCTGCGTCGTGGAAACTTTTGTGGGGGCGCTCGTCGGCGGGGTCGCGTTCGCGTCGGACTTCGCGTCACTCGTCGCGGCGGCGGCGGGGTCGACCTTGAACAGTGCATCCAGGTTCTTGGTCACGCCCGCGAAGGACATGAACGCCATCGCCAGAATGGCCGCGGTCAGCAGCGTGATGCCCGCGCCCCGCAGCGGCTTGGGCACGTCGCAGAGGTCCAGTTCCTCGCGAATCCCAGCCATGATGACAATGGCGATGGTAAAGCCCACGCCCGCGAACACCGCCAGCGTCAGCGACTGGCCCAGGTCCCACATCTGCTCGGGCGTCTCGGCGCCGACGATCATTTTCAAAATGTACAGACAGGAAAACAGGATCGCACAGTTGGTGGTAATCAGCGGCAGGAACACGCCGAAACTTTTGTACAGCGAAGGGAAAAATTTCCGCACGTACATTTCCACGAGCTGCACGCTGGAGGCGATCAGGAAGATGTAAACGAGATAATTCAGGATGCTCAGGTCGCTGGACCCCTCGCCGCCGAAGGCGTGGTAGACCGCCGTCGCCAGCGGGGCGTCCGGGCGGAGAATGTAATACGTGAAGACCCAACTGAGCGTCGCGGCGATGGCCATCACGAACGTCACCGCGCAGCCCATGCCGAAGGCCATGTCCACCCGGCGCGACACGCCGATAAACGGACAAATGCCGACGAAGTACGTCAGCACGAAGTTGTTGATCAGCGCCGCGCCCACGGCGATCAGAAATAATTCCACCAGGTATTCCATGAATATATCCTTGTTAGCTTTCAGCGATCAGCAGTCAGCGTTTTTCCTATTGCCTGTTTTACGCCGTTTGGGGTTTCTTTTTCAGCCTCGCCATCGCCTCGCCGATCCAGTTTCCCGCGCCCAGCAGGAACCCCAGCGTCAGGAACGCCCCGGGCGGCAGGGCCATCAAGGCCCAGCGGAATTTTTCGCTCGGAGTCCCGGCCTGCCAGAACATTTCAATCCCGAACCAACTGCCCGACGCGAGCAGCTCGCGAACGGTAGCCATGGACGCCAACCCCAGGGCGAAGCCGATCGAGTTGCCCACCGCGTCGCAGACGGCCGTCCAGACGCTCTGCTTGCTGGCGCAGACTTCGCAACGGCAGATGATGAGGCAGTTGACGATGATCAGCGGCACGTAGGGACCCAGTTGCTTGCTCGTTTCGTACATGTAGGCCGCCAGGGCGCGATCGGCGATGGTCACAAACGCGGCGATCGTCAGCACAAACACCAGGATGCGCAAGTGCGGTTTAAGAAGATTGCGAATCAGCGCGACGATGATATTCGCGCAGATCAGCACAAACGCCGTCGCGCCGGCCATCGTCATGGCGTTGGTCATCGTGCCGGTGACCGCCAGCGTGGGGCACATGCCCAGAATCTGCCGATACACCGGGTTCTCCGGCAGGATGCCGTTCCAGAATCTCTCCAAAGGTGCGGGGCCGTTGCTCATGGGTTATTGTCCTTTGTTCTTCGCCGTCGCGTCGGCGGTAAGGGCTTTGGCAAACGCCTCGGCGGCGCGGTTCACGATGTCCGTTAAGGAATTCGAGGAGATCGTCGCGCCGGAAATGGCTTTGATTTCGTTTTCTTTCGTCGGCGTGGTTTTCACGACCGTCAGCGGCGGCAAAATGGTTTTGCCGACGTATTGTCGATTCCAGTCGGTGGTGATTTTGCTGCCCAGGCCGGGCGTCTCCTTCTGGTCGAGGATGTAAATGCCCGTAATGCTTCTGGCCTGTGCGTCCAGCCCCAGCAGGGCCTTGATCGCGTCGGAATATCCCATGCCCGTGGCGGGGATCACCCAGCCGACGTGCTCGCCTTCGGTATTGTAGACCTTCAATACCGTTTGGCCGCCGATCCGTACTTCCTTGGTGTTGGCTGCGGCGCCGCCAGGTACGAGATTGGCAATCTGGCCGTAGGTTTCGTTCTTCTGGTTCTCGGCGATCTTCGGGCCCAGCGTGCGGTCGACCGCCGTTAGCCCCACGCCGAAGACCACCGCCAGAACCAATACCAACCAGCCTTGTTTGAGAAATTTCACGTTTGCTCTCTCCGAGAAAATATTCAATAGATCAATATTCAATATTCAAACAATATTCAAAAAGACAAAAATTTAAATAATCCGAAAACAGTACAACGCTTCGATCAAACCACTTCTTTTGCCTTTTTGGATTTATGTAAAATACTGCTCAGAATACTTACAAGTTCTGTTGCTTCCTGTATTAATTCCTGTCGTTCATCCTCAACATCTTTTTCCCCTCCCGTATCTATCAGCCGAAGCCAATGCCGTGACTCTCGAGCTTCTTTTCTGGAGATTTTAAGATGCATTTGATGGTCTTTTTTGCCCAAACACTCACAGGCCTCTATATAGTTCGCGCCAACAGAACCGGAAGCACGAATTAACTGTCTGCCGTATTCCTGATTTGCAATCGTTCTGGGTACTCGCCTCAAAAACCTTCGGACTCGCTGTGCGAACAAAAACATTCGTTCTTCTAGGTCCCACGGTTTCCCGGACGCATTTGTTTTGGATTGTGACGTAATATTCATCACTCTCCTTCAGAAACAACAGAATGTTCTTCTTTTTCTAATTCTTATTTTCTCTTATTGGATATTTTCTTCTATTGTTTGATTATTGATTTATTGAATATTGATTATTTTTTGCCTATTTCGTTCCCAGTGGTTTGGGCACGGTCCAGCGGTTAATCAGCGGCGTGACGGAGTTCATCAGCAGCACGGCGAACATCACGCCTTCGGGGTAAACGCTCAGTTTGCGGATGAACATGATGAAAATACCCACGCCCAGGCCGAAGATGAACTTGCCCTTGGGCGTCAGGGGGCTTGTGACCGGGTCGGTGGCGATAAAGAACGCCCCGAACAGCAGCGCCCCGCCGAGCACTTCGCTCAGCACGCCCCAATGGCCGCCGTTGCCGATGAAATTCAGCAGCCCGCCGCCCTGAGTGGCGGCCAGATAGCCTTCGATCGCGCTGGAAATAACGACAGCCGCCAGGATTACGCCCGCGGGAATCTCCCACGACGCCGTCCGGCGGATGCACAGGTACATTCCGCCGAGCAGGCACGCCAGGGCGCTGGTCTCGCCCAGCGAGCCGTAGGTGTTGCCCAGCAGCAGCGCCAGGAGGGGCGTCACGCCGCCGGATTCCTTCAACGCCGTCATCGGCGTGGCGCCGGAGACCACGTCCATGATCGGGTTGGCGGGATTTTCGCCCGTGTGCAGCACGTAGGCCGGCGCCCCGATGGCCGCGGCGAAGGAGAGCATCACAAACGCCCTGCCGACCATCGCGGGATTGAAAATGTTCTGCCCCAGCCCGCCGAAGATCACCTTGCCCAGCACGATGGCGACGGCAGAGCCGATCACGCTGACGTAGATCGGCGAGTTCCACGGCAGGGACAGTGCAAGAATCAGGCCGGTAACGACGGCGGAGAGGTCCGGCAGCGGGATGGGCTTGCGACGAATCGCCGAGCAGATCGCCTCACTCAGGCAGCACGTGCCCACGCAAACGCCGAACTGCAGCCAGGCGTACTGACGGAAAAAGATCGTCGCTGCGACGATCACCGGCGCCAGGCCGATCAGCACGTCCAGCATCATGCGGCGGGTGGTGAGGTTCACGTCCTGCAAATGCGGGCCGGGCGCCACGTGCAGCACCGGGGCGGAGGGTTCGTTGTTTTTTGCTTCTTCTGCCATTGTGTAAGCTCTCAGCTTTCAGCTCTCAGCAATCAGCTCTTTTCCGGTTTATTCTTTCGGCATCTGGGCTTTGCCCATGCGGATCAGTTGCACCAAGGGCAGGCTCGCGGGGCAGACATACGCACAGCAGCCGCACTCGACGCACGAGGTGATGTGATATTTTTTCGCCAGGTCCCAGTCCTTGCCCCGGCTCGCCAGCGCCAGTCGCGTCGGCACGAGGTTCATCGGGCAGGCGTCCACGCATCGCCCGCAGCGGACGCAGTTCGTCTCGCCGGGGCGCTGGACGTCCCGCTCTGTCAATACCGTCACGCCGCTGGTTCCCTTCGTTACGGGCGTATCCAGGTCGCCCAGCGTGAAGCCCATCATCGGCCCGCCGGCGATCACGCGCGCGGCGTCGGGTTTGAGTCCGCCGCAGTAGTCGATCAAATCCCTGTAGCTTGCGCCGATGGGGACCAGAAGATTTCCAGGCCGCTCTATGCCCGCACCGGTAACGCAGACGACGCGATGGGTCAGCGGCTTGCCTCGCAGGACGGCCCGGGCAAGTGCGGCAGCCGTGCCGACGTTGATGACCACCACCCCCACGTCCAATGGCAGGCCGCCGGCGGGTACAGTCCTGCCGAGGGTCGCCAGAATGGTCTGCTTCTCGCCACCCTGCGGATATTTCGTTTTCAGCACAACCACCTGCACGTCCGTGCCCCGGGCCGCCCGACGAAGCGTATCGACCGCCAGGGGTTTGTTGTCCTCCACGGCGATCAGAACGCGCTTGGCGCTGCACGCCCGGGCCGCCAGCAGAGCGCCGGTAATAATCGGCGAGGGCGTCTCGACCATCATGCGATAGTCCGCCGTCAGGTACGGCTCACACTCACAGCCGTTGAGCAGAATCGTGTCGATGGGCTTTTCGGGATTGTGTTTGAGTTTTACGTACGTCGGAAAGGCCGCCCCGCCCTGCCCGACGAGTCCGCCGTCGCGGGCGGCCTGGACGATCTGCTCGGGGGCGTACTGCTCCAGCCCGCTGGTGGGCCAGTCTCCGCCGAAGACGTCCTTGAAAAGATCTTCCGCGGAGGGTTGGTTTTCCCCGGCGGCGACCGGGACAGCCGGCACGTGCCTGCCGTTCGGCAGCGTCGCGACGGACTGCATGCCGGCGACGCCGTTGATGCTCGCGTGGATGGGGGCGGAAATGAAGGCCTCACTGTCGGCGAGCAGTTCGCCGATGGCCAGTTCCTGCTTGCTCTTGACCTTCGACTCGCACGTCGCGCCGACGTGTTGCAGCAGGGGAATTTTCACCTGCGTGGGCGTCGGCAGGACCTCGATGGCGGCGTCGGCTGCCAGATTCTTCCGCTCCGGAGGATGCACGCCGTGGGCGAATGTGCCCCTGCCGGCCGGTGTCAATACCGTCCTTGTCATAATGCTCTTTTATCCTTATTCAATGTGTGCGTTGTCGTCGTTGAATCATCCACGGATTACACGAATTTCAAAACAATTTCACGAATTGGTTTTGTATTTTCAAAAAAATTCGTGTAATTCGTCTTTTAATTCGTGAAATTCGTGGAGTCTGTTTTGTTTTTTACTCTTCGCCGCAGAATTTTCGCCACGACGCCGGCCAGGACCACGCCGACGACAAATCCCGCCAGGGCGCCGAGCATCTGCCGGTTCGGATCCCTGCCGATCAGGGCGGCCCCGGCGATGGCCAGACCCACCGGCAGGACGAAAACAAAGAACGCCGCCGTCGCCAGCGGCCAGCCGGCCAGACCGCCAGGGACATTGCAGGGCATTTCATGCGAATGTCCACAGGCGCTGCAACCGTCGCAACTCGATGCCTCATCAGGAGTTTTGGTGACTTGTGTACCCATACGTATCTCGCGGAAAACACCAGCCGCAGGAAACGAAAGAGTGTAGCAATCCGTCGCGGGAGTGTAAAGACGTTTGCGGAGAGCATTTTGGGCTTGTATTCTATGGGGGTTAGTTAAAATTCTCCACGGATTACACGGATTAAAAGACGAATTACACGAATTTTTTTGAATCGTTGTAATACAATCCGTGAAATCTGAATTCAATCCGTGTAATCCGTGGATGATTTTCCAACGTCGTGTTTGTCGTGAATGAAGAAATTGTTTGAAGTGGCACAAGGAGTTTTGTCCATGCCCAAGGTAGCAGTGATCGTTCCCGGGGCCGGGGCGGGCGAGCGCTTCGGCGGCGGGCGAAATAAAATCTTCGAGAAAATCAAGGATCAGCCGATGTTCATCCGCACGCTGGAGGTCTTCACCGGCCATCGCGACGTGGTGCAGACGATTTTTGTCTGCTCGGCGGCGGACATGGCCGAGGTGAAAGAGCGCTTCGGCGGGCATCTGGGATTCATGGGCGCCTCGCTCGTCGAAGGCGGCGCAACACGGACGGAATCGGTGCGCAACGCGCTGGGGAAGGTTTGCGACGAAGCGGAACTGATCGCCGTGCACGACGCGGCCCGGCCCTGCGTGTCGCGCGTGTGGGCGGATGCGGTCTTCGCCGAGGCCGCCAAAACCGGCGCCGCCCTGCTGGCCCTGCCGCTGCACGGCACGCTGAAGCGGGTGGCTGATTCCGGCGTGGTGGACGAAACTCTCCCACGGGCTGATTTTAAAAATCTCTGGGAAGCCCAGACGCCGCAAGTGTTTCGCAAAGACATTCTGCAAAAGGCCTATGCTTCGGGCAAAGAGGCCACAGACGACGCCGCGCTCGTGGAGGCAATGGGACATCCGGTCAGCGTTGTCGCGGGCGACCCGCGAAATATCAAGGTCACCACGCCGGCGGACCTGGCCTTCGCCAAGGCCGTCGTGAACACCCTGCCCAAACCCCGCGACCTCGGCGCGCTGCATCCCTTCCAGGATGACCTGCGTTTATAAAAAGACAGGATTGACGATGAAAAAAAGCACTTGCCCATTTTGTGAAGTGGAAAATCAAACATTTTAAAGAAATATCAAAAGAAGTATTTCTATTTGTGAGCTTGTTAAACGAGGTAATTATTTGAGACCGTCCAAAAATTCAGGCAACCAAAACATGGATGGGGCTTCCCCGAAATTTTGTTGCGTTTTTCCTCGTCCCGAAGGGACGAAAAGCATTTGGCCGGGGGTGAGCGAAGCGAACCCCCGGAAGAAGGTTTATTTTTTTAGAGCCCCAACGGGGCGACAGCAACGATTCCTTTTCAGTAAACTTGCTGTCGTCCCGTCGGGACTCCAATCAAAAAAATCGTTTCCGGGGGTTCGCTTCGCTCACCCCCGGCCAGACGCTCCTCGGCCCTTCGGGCCGAAACAAATGCGTTTGGTATTATCCTTCCGCAAAGAGCGTTTTGAGGGGACGAGCGTATTGGGCGATTTTTTCCTCGCTGATTTCAACGCCCAGGCCGTCGTCCTTGAGGGTTCGCAGGCACCCCGCGTAGCCGAACGTGAGGCTCTTTCGGCCGCGAAGCAGATCGTCGCAGAGAAGGAATCGGCCGTAGTTTCCCTCGACGAATCGCGGCGCCGGTCCCAGTTGCAGCAGGCGGCGCTGGGCGGCTGAGAGGATGCTGCTCTCGCCGACCATGCAGCCCAGGACAAACGTCACGTTGTTCCCAGCCGCAAGATTCATCAGCGCCAGCGTCGGCAGCAGCCCGCCGTTTTTCGCCAGGCGAAGGTTCCACCATATCTTTTCCGGTTCCGCCAATAAAGTTTTGGCGTGGCGGTCGGTCAGAAGGGTCTCGTCGGCGATCAGCGGCAGGGAGCAGCGCTTCGCGAGGCTCACCAGTTTTCTCGCGGAAACATACACCGGCTGTTCGACCGCGCAGACGTCGAATTCCCGCAAGGCCTCGATGCGTTCGGGTGTCGTCTGCTCGTCCCAGGCGCCGTTAGCATCCACGCGCAGCGTCGCCGCACCGGCGCGGAGGGCGCGGCGCAGCTTTTTGTGGACGAGGCGCAGATTTTCGCGGTCCACGTCGTCGCCCAGGCCGAGCTTGAGTTTGAAATCCGTCAGGCCGAACCATCGCATCAGGCGAAGCCGGCCCGCGGTCTTCGCGGGGTCTTTGGATCCGAGCACGCCGGAGACTTTCACGTCGATGTACGTTCGCGGGCGGGCGCGGTGCGCCAATTGCTGAAGAACAGCCGGCGGAAGATTGTTCAGGTCGTGCAGAACGCGGCGCAGACCCGCCAGGTCCACCGCGCAGGCCGCGGCGTTCAAACAGCGCCGGCCCGTTTTGGTGGGAATCGCTTTGGGCTTCGGCGAAGGCAAAAGCAGTTCTTTTTCGACACACGCCGGCCAAATCGTCCGCTCGATGTCCTCGGGCACGGTTTCGAGCGTTTCGCCGGTGACGTAATCCCGCGGCAGCGTTTCGCCCCAGCCGACAAACCCGTCGTCGTACGTCAGCTTCGCAAGGATCGCCTCGGACGTCGACCGGCTGGCGGCGGCGTGATCGAATCCCCGCATCGGAATTTCCGTTCGGTACAGGTCAAGTTGGACGGGCCTGGGGGTCATGGTCATTCCCACTCAATGGTGGCGGGAGGCTTGCTGGAAATATCATACACGACGCGATTCACGCCGCGCACTTCGTTGATGATCCGGTTGGAAATCGTCGCCAGCACGTCGTACCCGATCCGCGACCAGTCGGCGGTCATAAAGTCGTTTGTATCGACCGAGCGAAGGGCCACGACGTTTTCGTACGTGCGTCCGTCGCCCATCACGCCGACGGAGCGAACCGGCAGCAGAACGGCGAAGGTCTGGCTGGTCTTGCGATACAGGTCGGCGGCCGTGATTTCCTCGATCAAAATGTTGTCCGCCTGGCGGAGCGTATCGAGGCGCTGCGGCGTCACCTCGCCGAGGCAGCGGACCGCCAGGCCCGGGCCGGGGAACGGATGCCGCCAGACCATCCGTTCGGGCAGGCCCAGCAGTTCGCCCATGCGGCGGACCTCGTCCTTGAACAGGTCCCGCAGCGGTTCGATCAGCTCGAAGCCCAGCTCGGCCGGCAGGCCCCCGACGTTGTGGTGCAGTTTGATGTTGGCCGCCTGACCGGCCAGCGAATGGCCCGACTCGATCACGTCCGGGTACAGCGTGCCCTGGGCGAGGAATTTCGCGTTGGGAATCGACCGGGCGGCTTCCCTGAACTTGTCAATGAACGTATGGCCGATGATGCGCCGCTTCTCCTGCGGATCGGTCACTCCTTCAAGCCGCTTTAAAAAAACGTCCGCGGCATGGACGGTCGTGAGGTTAATGTGAAAATGATCCGCGAAGGTGGTTTCGACGAGTTCCACCTCGTTCATCCGCAGACAGCCGTTGTCCACGAAAATGCACGCCAGGCGGTCGCCGATGGCCTTGTGCAGCAAGGCCGCCACGACCGAAGAATCCACGCCGCCTGACAGGCCGCAGATTACGCGCTCATTAGGGCCGACGCGCCGACGCACGTCATCCACCACCGCGTCGATGAACGACCCCATCTGCCACAATCCCTTGCAGCCGCAGATGTCATATAAAAAGTTGTCGAAAATCTCGTTTCCGTGCGGCGTGTGCGTTACCTCAGGATGAAACTGCACACCGTAGAACGGGCGCGTTTTGTGTTTGACGGCGGCGTAGGGGCAGGTGGGCGTGGTGGCCAGGGGTTCAAAGTCGTCGGACAAGTCGCGCACCTGGTCGCCGTGGCTCATCCAGACGGTCGTTTCGGCGGGCACGTTTTTCAGTAGACCCGCCGGCTGAAGAACGCTCAGATTCGCCCTGCCGAATTCGCGCGACGCGGCGGGGTGAATCTCCGCGCCGAGCAACTGGCAGGCAATCTGCATACCGTAGCAGATGCCCAGAATCGGCAGGCCCAGTTCGAGCAGTTCAGGCCGGCAGCGCGGCGCGCCGGCTTCGTACACGCTGCCCGGCCCGCCGGTGAAGATCAGGCCTTTGGGATTGTGGGCGAGAATTTCCTCCACCGTCACGTCGGGCCTGGCGAGCAAACTGTATACGTTCTTCTCGCGCACCCGCCTCGCGATGAGCTGGGCGTACTGCGAACCGAAGTCCAGAATGAGAATCGTTTCGGATTGTCCCAGCGGCTGGGGCATATCATCTCCTCGCCTCCGCGGCGGATCGAAAAAGGAATGATAGCCCCCGTGTAAACCAAAAGCAATAAACAGAGGGCGGGCGTTTTGAAGCCGGCGCCTTTAGAGGCCGTGCAAAAGTAAATGATGAATTTACATGGTGGCACAGGTTTGTAACCTGTGTCCACACAGCTTGAAAAGGAGATACGTCTTCTCAGTTAATCCTGCCTGCCTGCCGGCAGGTTTGCACGGCCACTTACGTCCACTCCACGACCACGGGTGCATGATCGGAAGGCTTCTCGCCCTTTCGTTCATCCCGGTCAACGTAGGCCGACGTGCACCGCTCGGTGAAGGCCGCTGTCGCGTAAACGTGATCCAGCCGAAGCCCCTGATTGCGAGGAAAGGCCAGGCGACGATAATCCCACCACGAATAGACGCCGCCTTCGGGATGGAACCGGGCGAAAACGTCCACAAACCCCCACTGCCGAACGAGTTCCAGCGCTCCGCGTACTTCAGGAACGCAAAGGACGGACTCTGCCCAGGCATTGGGGTCGTATACATCGCGGTCCGAAACGGCTACGTTGAAATCCCCCGCCAGGACGATGGGTGCGGCAGGATCGAAATCCCGCCGGAGCAAATCCGCCAGCCGGGCCAGCCAGGCAAGTTTGTAAGTAAATTTCTCCGAGCCAACGACTTGCCCATTGGGCACATACGCGCTGAAGACGCGCACGCCTTCAATCTCGGCGGAGATCAGCCGGGCCTCGGTATCGGGGGAACCGTCGCCAAATCCCCTGCGAACATCTCGAAGTTCCTGACGCGCCAAAATTGCCACGCCGTTATATGCCTTCTGGCCAAAGACGGCGGACTGATAGCCGACTCCGGCTAGGGCCTCATAGGGGAACTGTTCATCCGTGCATTTAAGCTCTTGCAAACAAAGCACATCGGGGCGATGCCGTCGCAGCCAGGCCTCCAGGCGCCCCAGGCGGGAGCGGATCGAATTGACGTTCCACGTGGCGAGTTTCACGGCGTTCATTATACCTGCCGAACCGGAAATGTCGCCCGTTTTTGCCTCGCGGGAAAAAAACAACTTTCGTCGGGTCTTCCCTTCACTTCGTTTCGGGGTATTTCACTATTTTTTCTGAAACTTCGGATAATTCATTCCGATGAACTCTTTGTACGGTATCGGTAAATACAACCGGCTTGGCGAATCTTCTTTTTATGTCCATCCGTCTCTGCGCCATGCAGGTACGGCAAATCCATCAACCAACACAAGGAGTCGAGCCGTGATAAAATGGTTTGGACGACTGGGATTGCAATGGCGAATTCTGGGCATGGTCCTGCTGTGCGTGGCTGTGGCGGGCATCAGCGGGGGTCTGGGCATCTGGGCCCTGTACGGCGCCCGGAACGATATGATATCCACCTCCGGACAGATCACCACCCTGATCGAACATCAAAATGCGCAGACCGCCGAGATGTCCTCCGTGCGCGGCATGGTGGAGGCCATTCGTCGGGCGAAAACCGACGAAGTCCTTTCGCGGTTGCAAAGCCAACTGGCGGAACTACTCTGCACGGACGATCAGAAACAGCGCCTCAATACACTCTGGGGGCGCAAAGAGGCGGAATTGCGCGCGCAGAAGGAGTTGCAGGTTCACCAGAAGGCCAGCCACGGTACGCTGACGGGTATTTCGCGAATTGCCGTTCAGACGGCCGACGACATTGAATCGCAAAGTGCATCGAGCATTCAGGAAGCCATCCAGTCGATCCAGGGCTTCCTGGGCCAGAACACCCGGGAATCGAACAAGGCCTTTGAGACGCTGTCCGCCTCGGCGGCGAAGAACATCGCCGACGTCAAAACCGCGATGAGCGTGCGCGCCGCCTGTCATCACCTCAAAGTGATTTCACGAGACATCCTGGCCGCTGAAGACGCCGCGGGCGCGGATCAGGCCGCCGGCGAAGCGCAAAAAACGATTCAGCAGTCCCAGGCAAATATCAAAAATTTCACCGGCCAAAAGGCCAAAGACGCGGGCGCCGCCCTGGAAAAACTCGTCGCGACCTTTACGGAGCTGGCAAAACAGAAAAAGAACCTGCTGGCTACGGATTCTCTTGCCGCGCGGGCCGACATCCAGAAAGCCCTCGGCGGCGTGCAGGAGCAAAGCACAAAGCTCCTGGCGGACATCGACGCCAATACCATCGCACTCGTGGAGGAATGCGAACTCGCCTCCACCAAGGCCATCAACGAAACTCTCACCAAGGCCAAAGCGTCCTCCGACGAGAACGCCCAAAAGATGAAAAAAAGTCTGTACGGCCTGGCCAAAACGCTGCGCCAGGCTTCCGAAACGATCACGGCGGCGTTCCAGTTACAGTCCTCCTGCCACGAAATCAACGCCTTGCTGAAGGATTCGCTGATTACAACGGAACGATCGGACCTCAGCATGTATCTGAGACGCATCGATGAAACCATCGCCTTTGCCGCGTCGTTTTTCCCCGTTCTGCCGGAAAACGAGCAGACGACGCAGGCGAAAACGTCCTTTGTCACGCTGCGCAAACAGTTGGTCCAGACGATGAACGCCAAAGACACCATGCTCCTGGCGGATCATGAATTCAACACCTTCTCGGAAGATCTTCGTCAGACGATGCAGAAGGTCGAAATCGACCTGGCGCAAATGGCAAAGGACACGCGGAACCGGATCGCCGGAACGCTGGGACAGAGCGTCCAGGCCATTGCCCGGAACCAGTGGATTCAGTTTCTGGTCGTCGTGGGAGGATTGTTCGCGTCGATCGTGGTCGGAATTCTGGTCGCGCGTTCGATTGCCCGTCCGGTCCGTCGGATCATTCGCAATCTGCACGAGGGTTCGGAGCATATCGCTTCGGCGTCGGCGCAGGTCGCCCAGTCGAGTCAGTCGCTGGCCGGCGGGGCCAGTCAACAGGCCGCCAATATCCAGGAAACCTCCGCGAGCATGGAAGAAATCGCGTCCATGATCCGCCAGTCCGCCCAAAGCACCACCGAAGCCAGCGGGTTCATGAACGAAGCCAGTCAGGCCGTCGGAAATGGCCAGGAAGCGATGAAACGCCTGGCCGAGGCAATCGGAGAGATTAAAACCTCCTCGGACAAGACGGCCAAGATCGTCAAAACCATTAACGACATCGCCTTCCAGACGAACTTACTGGCCCTGAACGCGGCTGTGGAGGCGGCCCGGGCAGGCGAAGCGGGCAAGGGCTTCGCCGTGGTCGCCGAAGAAGTACGTGGCCTGGCGCTGCGCAGCGCGGAGGCGGCCCGGAGTACCGGCGAGTTGATCGACGATTCCACCCATCGCGCCGAACACGGGGTGTCCGTCACCAAGGAAACCCAAAGCGCGTTCGAGACGATCGCCGACCGCGCCGGCAAGGTGGCCGGACTCGTCAATGAGATTACCGCCGCCAGTCGGGAACAGACCTCCGCGGTCGAGGAAGTGAACGGCGCCGTTTCGGAAATGGATCGCGTCATCCAGTCCAACGCCGCCAGCGCCGAGGAGTCGGCCTCGGCCGGCGAAGAGCTGGCCCACCAGGCCGACGAACTGCGAGGCATGGTGCGAGAACTGCGGCAACTGGTGGACGGCAACCGGGTCGGAAACATAACGGAAAGCGGCGAAGGCGAAGAAAACGAGGCGGACTATCACCTCGACGCCGCGGATTATGACGGCGCCGCGTCACGACGACGTGAACCCCCGGCCTCGGCGAATTTCTGCGACCCCGCCGTGGAGAATGCAAACAGCGAAGAAACCAATGAAGAGGAATACGTGACGTTCTGATTCGGGTATTTCCTTTTCTCAATTTTTCTCAATAAAAACGCGGGCTTCGGTTGTTCCGAAAAACAGTCGAAGCCCGCGTCGTTTTATCGTGATGAAACGAATCAGCTTTCGCTGAGGATATTGTTTCCCCACTTCAGGGCGGCCGCCGTCATGTCGGGCATGGCGCTCTCGTCAAGGCGAATCACGCCGGCGGTCTCGGAAAAATCGCCCCATCGCCCGGTTTCATACGCCAGGATAACGTCGTACACGTCGCGCAGCCCACCCCGCTCGCCCAGCAGGGCCGACTTGATGCTCGGCGAGACGGGCAGACCTTCCAGCACCACGTTCATCGGCTGATCGATCAGCGCGTCGATGCCGGATAAAAGCCCCATAAGGAACAATTCCGACGCCCGACGGGAAAATCCGGGCAGTTGTTCGCCGATCTGCTCGGCGAGTTTGGCCCGGCTGAGACAGCGCAGCAGAAGTTCGTAGGGTTTATCCTGGCCGGTGTCGCGCACGACGGCAATACTCAGCCATCGCTTGATCTCCTGGGGCCCCAGAAGCACCAGCGCGTGCTTGATGGATTTGATCTCGTACTTCAATCCGAACCAGGCCGAGTTGATGAATTTCAGCAGTTTGTAGGACATGGAAACGTCCTGCTCAATCAGCCCGGCCAGTTCATCGTACAGCAGGCTGGGTTTGAACACCTCGTTCATCACCCGCAGGTACGTAAGTTTGTTGGTGTGGATTTCGCCCTGGGGAGCCGTGGCGGGACGAAAGAAAAATTCTCCCTGAAACAGATGGAATTCGTTCGCGGCGGCGTCTTCATATTCCTCCGCGGATGTCAGACCGGCCGCCAGGGTTTTGACCCGCTTTTCGCGGAGCACTTCGTGGACAATTCGCCGCTCCTCTTCGGGCACCGAGCGATAATCCAGGCGGGCGACGTCCAGAAGGTCCAGCAGGGGGCTGTCGGCCTCGTCGGGACGGACGTGGTTTTTCGCCAGAATCACGCCGGCGTTCTTCAGGCGTTTGCAGGCGTCCAGAACGTCCGATTCGGGCGGCAGATCCTCCGGGACAGCCAGGGTAATCAGCCCCTTGGGAAACACCGACGTGTTGAGATTCAACACGAGTTCCCGGGAGGCCGTCACAAACCCACGCCGCCCGTCCGTCAGCTCGCGGAATTTGAAAAAGGGAATCGGATCGGAGGTGTTCCGGGGATCCAGATGGTCGTAATAGTCCTGGAATCCGGAGCGGAAATTCAGGTCGTACCCGAAGACGTTCCGCTGCTGATCAAAGATCGGATTCCTGGCGCAGTGAATTTCCATACCCAACACCTGTCCTGCCGTCCTTCTTGTCCGGGCCCGACCCGTCCCCGGAGCCGTCTCGGGCGTACTCCTATACCGCCCCCCGCGCCCGCCGCACATGCGAACGGACCAACGTGCCTCGTACCAAGAATACATCGGCATATTTTCGGGAAGGCTGCAACGGATTCTCCGTTTCCCCGGTAAAAATGTTCTTCCATGCCGGGAACAGCCCGCCTGAGTCCGCTTTGTTTCGCGGATCGGAACGCCGAAATATAGGCGCCTTTTTCAAAAGCACTTAACGTCGCCGCGTCTCGCGGGGCCGGTTGGAAATTTTCCCATGACGATGACTCGTCAGGGCAAGATATTAAATTGATCTCTGGGGCGAATTCTCCGGGCAATTTCGTGAAATTTCCGTTCGTTCCCTCCGATTAAATCATGGCGGGCTTGGCGATGAGTCCGTCCAGATAACGGCGTCCCCGCCGGTGGAGAGCACAACGTTGTGCCTCGTCGCGGGGAATTCGGCTTGGCGTTTCGACCCAGAATCGGTTCATCGTTCGCCTGGGGATTCCGAAGTGCGTGCGAGGTCGTCTCGCACACTTCGTGTCTCCCTTTGCGGTGAGCGGAAGAAACAGAAGGAAGGCTGGTCATGCAAATCAACGCGATGGTCATAGACGATTCCGGCATCATGCGAAAAATGGTGATGCGCTCCCTCAGCGAGGCGAAGATCGCCGAATTCACGTTCACCGAGGGTACGGACGGACAGGACGCGCTGTCGAAGTTCGATCCGAGCGTGCACGAGATGATCTTCGTGGACTGGAACATGCCCAATATGAACGGGCTGGAGTTCGTCAAGAAAATCCGCGAAATGACGGATCATCACATCCCCGTGGTGATGATCACCACCGAAAGCACCATGGGCAAGGTCGAAGAGGCGATGGAAGGCGGCGCCGTGGATACCTTCATCTGCAAGCCGTTCACCACGGAAGTCATTCAGAAGAAGCTCGAACCTTTGTTTGAAAAACTTCAGGATGCCGCCGAAAGCGGTGACGGCTTCTTCGGCGCCCTGGCCAGCAAATTCTCGTAATGTTCAAATAACTCCAATGAAAGGAGCGTCCCCGTGACCGCGGAAAGCACCATCCAATTACCTCATTGCGACGCCGTAAACCAGGCAATCAAGGAAATTTTCATGTCGACCTGCGGAACCGTCGCCGAACCCTGCGAAGATCTCGGCGAAGACCTGTTCCAGGACGGCGTGGTCATTTCCGTCATTTCGGTCATGGGCGGCGTGGAGTGGTCCATCTTCCTCGGCCTGCCGCGAGCGACGGCCATCGCGGTCGCCGAAGGATTCGCCGGATTTGCCATTCCCTTCGACAGCGAAGACATGGGAGACGCCGTCGGCGAAATGACGAATATCCTGGCCGGCGGCGTGAAACAGATTCTCGACAAACGAGGCGTCAACGTCGAAATTTCCCTGCCCAGCGTGTTCCGCGCCGAAGGGCTGCACATTCTGAAGCAGCGAAATTCGCATTCCACGCGCACGTGCTATTCCTGTTCACTGGGGCCGCTGTGGACGGGCGTTATCGCCGGCTGTGACGCGGGAGTCGTGGCCTGAACCTGAGAGTAAAAATCCGCACCGTTTCAAACGGTGATGTTTTGTATTTCCCTCGTGGAAAACCGCGGTCGAGAGCGACCCAAACCAAAAACAGAATTGTAAAGGCGGAATGACATGGCTACCCGCAAAACCGGAAAAAAACAAAAAAAACTTCCCGAGGAATTTCAGGGTCTGGCAAAAGACGTCGCCGGAGTAGACGCCTCCTCGAAAGACGACATCGTTCGGATCGGGGTTCGGCTGGAGAAGGCCTGGACCGCCTTGCGCGTCGGCGGGGTCGACAAGACCACGCTCAACCTGCTGAAAGATTCCCTCGCTGCTCTGCAAAACCTCTATCAGAACAAACTCCAGGATTCGCAGGCCGTCTGGTCGGTCGTGGGTCTGGCGGTTCAGGCGGTCGAAGACGCCCTGTCCCAAAAGGACGGCTGTGCGGAAGCCGTTTCGGCGGCCGCGAAAGGACTTACGTGCCTGATGGAAGCCGCCTCGCCGATCCCCCTGCCTCCGCCGGAGGAAAAAGCGTCTGAATCCGTTGACACGCTCTCCGCCATCGAATGCATCGCGGCGCGACTGATGGGACTCGATCCGTCGGAAACCGAAGAGCTGGAGGATTTGCGGGAACATCTGGTGCGGCTGATCAGTTCGACCGACGTCACGGACGACGCCACGCGGTGTTTGAAGAAGGCCGTCTCGCTGGTTGAAACCCTTCGGCAGGGAAAAACGGATGAACCCGAAGCGGCCATCGATCAGGTTGTGGAACTTCTCGGCCAGGCCGCCCGGGCACAGGAAACCCCTTCGTCAGCGCCCGAAGCATCCGCTCCGCCGCCGGCTCAACCAGCGGCGCAGCCGGCGCCTCCGCAACCGGCGGCGCTGAGCCAGGCGGAAAAAAACTCCATCGAATTCGCCACGCCGGCTGTCTTGGCCGAAGACACCGACGCGGAACTCCTGGCCGAATACATCGTTGAATCCCTGGACCACATTTCCAACGCCGAGGGAGCGCTGCTGGAACTGGAATCGAATCCCAACGACCGCGACCAAATCGACGTGGTCTTCCGCGCCTATCACACCATCAAAGGCACGAGCGGATTCCTGGGCTTCGACCGCATCCAGAAGTTGGCCCACCTGGCGGAAAACATGCTCGACCGCGCCCGCGAGGGAAAGATCCAGATCCGCGGCGGCTACGCCGACCTGTGCCTCCGCAGCTGCGACTCCCTTCGGACCATGCTCGGGGCATTGCGCGGCGTCAAGCCGGGCGAGGCGCTGTACATTCCCGACGACCTGACGGACCTGCTGGAGATTCTCCTGAATCCCGAAAAGGCCGGCTACGGCGAACAAACGTCCGCAACCGAACCGCTGCGCGTCGGGGACATCCTGGTCGCCCGCGAGGAAACGTCGCGCCGAAAGATCGAAACCCTGGAAAAAAGCAAAGGTGAAAAGAAACTCGGCGCCGCGGCGCTGGAAAAGGGCGTCGTGAGCGCCCCGCAGGTTGTCGACGCCATCCGCACACAGAAACAACTCCAGGAAGGGCAGACCACCACCGTTGAAGGAACCATTCGCGTCGGCACGAGCCGCCTGGACAGCCTGATCAACATGGTCGGAGAACTGGTGATCGCACAGTCAATGGTCGCCCAGGATCCGGAAATTATCCAGAACGCGACCCCCCGGCTGCAGCGAAGCGTCTCCCACGCGGGCAAAATCATCCGCGAACTGCAGGATCTGACCATGTCCCTGCGCATGGTTCCCCTCAAGGGCGTCTTCCAGAAAATGAACCGTCTGGTGCGCGACCTGGCCCGCAAGAGTGGAAAGAAGGTCCAGTTCATCACGGAAGGCGAAGAAACCGAAATCGACCGCAACATGGTCGAAAGCCTTAACGATCCCCTCGTGCACATGATCCGAAACTCGCTGGATCACGGCGTCGAGTCGGCGGAGGCGCGCCAGGAAAAAGGCAAGGACCCGACCGGAACCGTGCGCCTGCGGGCGTATCACGCCGCCGGAAACGTGGTGATCGTCCTGCAGGACGACGGAAACGGACTCGATCGGGATCGCATCTACAACAAGGCCGTCGAAAAAGGACTCATCGAGAATGGACGCGAAATGTCCGACGCGGATGTTTTCAACCTGATCTTCGCGCCGGGATTTTCGACGGCGGAAAAAATAACCGACGTCTCCGGGCGCGGCGTGGGAATGGACGTGGTGAAGCGAAACATCGAACGCCTGCGCGGGCGCGTGGAAGTGAGTTCCGTCACCGGAAAAGGCACGACGTTCCACGTCCGCCTTCCGCTGACGATGGCCATCACCGACGCCATGATCCTTCGCGTCGGGCAAAACCGCTACCTCCTGCCGACCGTTTCGATCGAGCAGAGCTTCCAGCCGGAAGCGGATTCGATTTTTTCCGTCACCGGCCGCGGCGAAATGGTCATGCTCCGCGGAGAATTGCTGCCGATGTTCCGCCTGCATGAACTGTTCCACATCGACGACGCCATTCAGGAACCCCAGCAGGGCCTGCTGATCGTGATCGAGGGCGACGGCCGGCGCTGCGCCCTGATGGTCGACGAACTGCTTGGACAACAGCAGGTGGTCATCAAGTCCCTCGGACGGGGCATGGCGTCGGTTCCCGGCGTCAGCGGCGGTGCGATTCTGGGCGACGGGCGCGTGGGATTGATCCTCGACGCCCTCGGCCTGCTGCAACTGGCGGAGGGACGCACCGAGACGGCTGACGTGGTTATGGCATGAGGAAAAAGGAAAAAACATTACTTCGCGAGGCGCCGGGGAGGCTTCGGCGACCGCAATGAAAGATGCACATGCAGTTCGCCCAACTTCAAATCGGCTTCTCGGAAGAACACTTCGAGGAAATCAGCGCGCTGGTCCATCAACTGGCGGGCATTCATCTGCACGAGGGAAAAAAGGAACTGGTCAAAGCCCGCCTCGCCAAGCGCACGCGGCAACTTCAACTGCAAAGCCTCGACGAATACATCGCCTACGTCCGCAACGATACGACCGGGCGCGAGCTGATTCTCATGCTCGACGCCCTCTCCACCAATCTGACGTTCTTTTTCCGCGAATCGAAGCATTTTGACTATTTGCGCGACAAAATGCTTCCCCGTCTTTTCCAGGGGCAAAAAAAAATTCGCATCTGGAGCGCCGGCTGCAGCAGCGGCGAGGAACCGTATTCCATCGCCATGCTGCTCCGGGAAACCCTTCCTTCCCACTCGTTCCTGGACGTGCGAATCCTGGCTACCGATCTGTCCACGCGCGTGTTGTCCACCGCCTGTCGGGGCGTGTACGACGAGGACGCCTTCCGCGACACCCCGGCGGTTCTGGTCCAGAAATACTTCGAGCTTGTGCAAAGCCGCCCCAAACGAATCTACAGAGTCCTGCCTTTGCTGCGCGACATGATCCATTTTGCCCGACTGAACCTGATGGACGCCTGGCCGATGAAAGGTCCCTTCGACGTGATCTTTTGCCGAAACGTCATGATTTATTTTGACAAACCCACGCAAAATCGCCTGGTCAATCGGTTTTACGACCTGCTGGCCGACGGCGGCGCGTTGCTGCTGGGGCATTCCGAGAGCCTGACCGGAACCAAACACCGATTCCGTTACAGCCAGCCGGCCACCTACGTGAAATAACCTTTGGATAAGGAAACGCTGTCGTGATACACGTTGTCGGAGTTGCGGACATGAAACTCTCCAACCAGTCGGGAGACGTCGTCGTCACCCATGCGCTGGGGAGTTGTCTGGGCGTGAGCGTGTACGACCCCCAGGCGCACGTCGGGGGAATTCTGCACGTCATGATGCCCGTCTCCAGCGTGAATCCGGACAAGGCCAAACTGAATCCGTTCATGTTTGTGGACACGGGCCTGCCGGCGTTTTTCAAAAAACTTTACTCCCTGGGCGCCCAGAAAAAACGACTGATCGTCAAGGTCGCCGGCGGCGCCAATCTTCAGAATGGAAACTCCGATCGTTTTGCCATCGGGAAACGCAATTATATTTCGCTCAAAAAGGTTTTCTGGAAAAACGGCGTCCTGATTCAGGCCGAGGACGTTGGCGGCGACAAGGCGCGGACGATGTATCTGCACATCGACTCCGGCCGCGTGCGCCTGACCTCGGCGGGACGGGAGCGGGAATTATAAGATGAACGAAAACGAAACAATACGGAACGACAAGTCGCAGCGAGTCCGCGTGGTTGCGCGGTTTCGGATTCGTCGTTGCGGAGGTGCAACATCATGGCACTGAATATTCTGGTTGTCGATGACAGCTCCATCACTCGGGCGATGATCATCAAGACGTTGAAGATGACCGGCCTGCCGCTGGGCGAAATTCACCAGGCCTCCAACGGCTGGGAAGGTCTCGCGCAGCTTGAGAAACAGAACATCGACCTGGCGCTGGTGGATATCAACATGCCCGTGATGAACGGCGAGGAAATGATCGAAACCCTGCGGAGCAATCCGAAATGGGCGTCTCTTCCGGTCATTGTCGTCTCGACGGAAGGCAGCCGAACCCGAATCGAACGGTTCCAGCGGCTGGACGCGAAATTCGTTCATAAACCGTTTTCTCCTGAAGTGGTGTGCCAAACCATAGAACAAATCACAGGACAACGCTATGTCTCCCAACCTTCCGACACCGAATTTTAACGATCTCCTGTTCCAGGTGGCTGAAAAAACCTTCGGCGAACTGGCATTTCTGCTGGTCGAACCGGACGAGATCGCCCAGTCGAAACGCCCCGCGGATCCCCGCTGGGGCTACGCCACCCGGGTTGAGTTCACCGGCCCGTTCAACGGAGAGATGCATATCAAGATCACCGAAGAGATGCTTCTTCCCCTGGCGACGAACATGCTGGGCATCGACGAGTATGAGGAGCTTCCTGAAGGCGTGAAACTCGAAGACGCCCTGAAGGAATTGGTCAACGTAACGTGTGGAAACCTTCTGCCGGTCCTCGGCGGCGATCAGGCGGTCTTTCACATCGACGCCCCGATTCTTTCGGCGGACGCGACGCTGCCTCTCCCCGAGAGCCTTGCGCTGACCGGTCAAACCTTGCTGCACCTGGACGTCGGTTCGGCGCACATATCGTTATTTCTTGACCCACAGGTGGACCTTTCTGCCGCGACGCGGCAGCCGGAAACCGAAACAGAGGCCCGATCATGATTAAAGTATTGGTGGTGGACGACTCGGCCGTCGTGCGGCAGGTGCTGACCAAGGAACTTTCCAAGGCCGACGGAATTGAAGTGGTCGGTTCGGCAATCGACCCATACGTCGCACGCGACAAAATCCTTTCCCTCAAACCCGACGTCCTCACGCTGGACATCGAAATGCCCCGCATGGACGGACTGACGTTCCTGGAAAAACTGATGAAGCATCATCCCATGCCCGTCATCGTGGTCAGTTCCGTCACGCCGCAGGGTTCCGCGGCGGCGGTGCGCGCCCTGCAACTTGGCGCGGTGGAAGTGGTCGCCAAGCCCGGATCGGCCTATTCGGTGGCCGAGCTGACCACGTCGCTGGTCGAAAGCATTCGCGCCGCCGCCTGCGTCACGTGCCTGAAACGCGAAGCGACCCAGGCCGTCGCGCCGCAAAAAGGGCACGTGCAGGCGATGATCTCCACCACGCATAAAATTCTCGCCATCGGCGCCTCGACGGGCGGAACGGAAGCCATCAAGGAAGTGCTTTTGAACCTGCCGCGGAATACCTCCGGCACGCTGATCGTGCAGCACATGCCCGAGCATTTCACCAAATCGTTCTCCGAACGCCTGAACCAGATCTGCCCCATGGAAGTGCGCGAGGCCCGCAACAACGATCCCGTCGTGCCCGGCGTGGCGCTGCTGGCGCCGGGAAATTTCCATATGGTGCTCCGGCGGAGCGGTGCGCGCTATTACGTCGAAATCAAGGACGGCCCGCGCGTCCACCATCAGCGTCCAGCCGTGGACGTGACCTTCCATTCGATCGCGCGTCACGCCGGATCGAATGCCGTGGGCGTGATCCTCACCGGCATGGGCGCCGACGGGGCGGAGGGCCTGCTGGCGATGCGAGAAGCGGGCGCACATACCCTCGCCCAGGACGAAGCCAGTTGCGTCGTCTACGGTATGCCCAAGGAAGCGGTCAAATGCGGCGCCGTTGAGCAGATCGCCCCCCTGGAAATGATGGCGGCCAAGATCTGCGAACAACTCGCTCGAAAAGAAGCCATGATCGCGTAATCCGGGAACATTCCTTCCGTCACATTGTGAAAAAATCGTGCCTTTCCTCGCGGGCATCCCTGGAAACCAGGCCGTGCCCGCGATATGTTTTACGGGGTCAACTGGTATTCTCAAATCATCGTCTCGCGGCGGTGGTACAGAACTTCAAGGAAAGGACGCAGACCCAATGACCCGCATGGAACAAGTTCAGCCCGGCAAAACCTTTCTGGGACGATTGGCGCACGACGGCGATCTGCTGGAGGAATTAAACGCCTTCTGCGCGGAACATGGAATTCGGCACGGGCGCGTCGAAGCCATTGGAGCGGTGAAAAAGGCCCGGCTGGGATATTACAACCAGGCGACGCGCGAATATGAATTTCACGAGTGCAACGAGCCGATGGAGATTACGAATCTTACGGGAAATGTTTCGTTGAAGGACAGCCAACCCTTCGTTCACGCCCACGTCACGCTGACGGACAAGGCCGGCCGGGCGTTCGGCGGACATCTCGCGCCGGGTACAATTGTGTTCGCGTGCGAGGCTCTCGTCCAGGAACTGGAAGGGCCGGACTTCCATCGCGCATTTGACGAGCCGACCGGCTTGCCGTTATGGGAAATGAAATAACCCCGCCAGGTTATGTCCTTTTTGAAAAAATTGTCTTTGCAAATCCGATACAGGACTATAATCTAATAGGTAACCAATAGATACATCATTTGCGACCATGCAACAATTCCGGTATGCAGGATATGCGAACCATCACCGCCACAACGACGACGTGCTGTTGAAAAATCCCGCCTGGGAAGCGTCGTCTCTGCGCCAGCGGGGTTTCATGTTCTGAAGGCCGGTTTTTTTAATGGTGTACAGGGATTTTGTTCGCGAGAAACACGAGTTTGACATGGTAACGGTTCAACTTCCAGACGGGTCGAAGCAGGCCCATGATTCCGGCGTTACCGCGCTGAAGGTAGCTGAGGGAATCTCCCCGCGTTTGGCGTCGGCGGCGATTGCCGCCGAGGTCGACGGGAAACTCAAAGATATCACGGCCGCCCTGGACGACGGTGAGCACAACGTACGGATCATCACCAGCCGGGACGCCGAAGCCCTGGAAGTGCTGCGCCACACCGCCGCACACGTAATGGCCGAAGCCGTTCTACGCCTCTATGGTAACCGTACGCAATACACCATCGGCCCCGCACTCATAAACGACTTCCAGTACGGGTTTTACTACGATTTCGACCTGCCGGAGAGCGTTAGTATTTCCACGGACGACCTGCCGAAGATCGAAGCGGAAATGGCGAAAATCGTCGGCGAAAAAATTCCTCTCGAGCGCATCGAGCTGTCGCCCGACGACGCCAAAGCGGAAATGAAAAAAATCGGCCAGTCGTACAAGATTGAAATGATCGGCGATCTGGAGAAAGAAAATTCCGGCCTTTCGTTTGTCAGCGTTTACCGGCAGGGAAATTTTATCGACATGTGTCGAGGCCCGCACCTGCCCGATACCGGCAAACTCGGCAAGGCCTTCAAGCTCATGTCCGTCGCCGGCGCGTACTGGCGCGGCGATGAAAACAATAAAATGCTCACACGCATCTACGGCGTGGCCTTTTTCGACAAGAAGGAACTGGCCGCCCACCTCGAGCGCATCGAGGAGGCCAAGAAGCGCGATCATCGCGTCCTGGGCAGGCAGCTGGGGTTGTTCCTGCTGGACGAGAAGGTCGGCCCGGGCCTGCCGCTCTGGCTGCCCAACGGCTCGATCATCCGCATGGAACTGGAAGGCTGGCTGCGCGGCGAGCTGCTGAAGCGCGGCTATCAGCCGGTGCACACCCCGCACATCGGCAAGCTGGACCTGTGGCGCACCAGCGGCCACTACCCGTACTACGAGCACGGCCTGTTCCCGACCATGAACCTCGCCGAGGGCGACGGCGAGGACGGATACCTGCTCAAGCCGATGAACTGCCCCTTCCACATCCGAATCTATAAATCCTCACAAAAAAGCTATCGCGACCTGCCGGTGCGGCTGAGCGAATTCGGCCAGGTGTACCGGTTCGAGCAGTCGGGTGAGTTAAGCGGCCTGACCCGCGTGCGCGGCTTCACGCAGGACGATGCGCACATCTTCTGCACCCCGGATCAGCTCGAAGCCGAGATCGAATCCTGCGTCGATCTGACCAAGCTGTGCCTGGCGACGCTCGGCCTGAACGATTACCGCGTTCGTATCGGCCTGCGCGATCCGGACAGCACCAAGTACGTCGGCAAGAGCGAAAACTGGGATCGGGCGGAAAACAACATCCGCCACGTGGTTCAAAAGCTCGGCATGAACTTCACCGAAGAGCCGGGCGAGGCCGCGTTTTACGGGCCGAAGATCGACTTCGTTGTGAAGGACTGCATCGGCAGGGAGTGGCAGCTCGGCACGATTCAGGTGGACTACAATCTGCCCGAGCGGTTCGAGCTGGAATACACCGCGGCCGACAACACCCCGCACCGCCCGGTAATGATCCACCGCGCGCCGCTGGGATCGCCGGAACGATTCATCGGAATTCTCATCGAGCATTTTGCCGGGGCGTTTCCGCTCTGGCTGGCGCCCGTGCAGGCCGCCGTCCTGCCGGTCAGTGAAAAATTCCTGGCCTACGCACAGGGAATCCACCAGGCCCTGCACGAAGCGGGCCTGCGGGTTGAACTGGACGACTCGCCCGACAAGATCGGCGCGAAAATCCGCCGCGCAACCATGCAGAAAATCCCCTACATGGCCGTCGTGGGCGGGCGCGAAGAAGAATCCAACACCGTCGCGGTTCGACACCGCACCGAAGGCGATCTCGGCGCGATGAGCCTGGAGGCGTTTCGCGACGGCCTGCTGGCGGAAAAAGCCAGCCGCGGCAGTACCCCCTTGCAAGTTAACGCGTAGTTATAGATGATACGCGGGGCCGGTATAATGGACATGTTGACACGCAGGGCTGGGCAAATCGAGGCCCCCGAATCACCCAGCCGGAGAACAGGATGAAAAAATTTCAGCAGGCTTCTAAGGAACTGCGTCGAAATCACCGGATCCGCATCACGCCGATCCGCCTGATCGACGAAAATGAAAACCAGGTGGGGATCGTTGAAACCCGGGACGCCATCGCCCGCGCTCTGGAAGTGGGGCTGGACCTTGTGGAGGTTTCGCCGAGCGCCCGGCCGCCCGTGTGCCGCATTATGGACTACGGGAAGTACAAATACGCCCTGGCGAAAAAGGAACGCAAAAGCAAGGCCCACCGCCACGAGATCGAACTGAAGGAAGTCCGCATCAAGACGCCCAAGATCGACGATCACGATCTCATGATCAAGGTCAACCACGCGCGGGAATTTCTCGAACGCGGCGACCGCGTGCAATTTTCGCTTCGCTTCCGCGGGCGGGAACTGGCCCACATCGACGAGGGACGCGACGTCTTCAACAAGATCATCGAGGCCCTTTCCGACATCTCGAAGGTGGATCAGAGCCATCGTTTTGAAGGCCGGCGCCTGACGATGCTGCTTCTGCCCAATCCGGAGTCCTCGCGGAAAAAGACCCCTAAGCCCGAAACGGCAGCCACGAAGGAAACCCCCGCGCCGCAGGCGGTTCCCGCGGAGAAAACGCCAGCCGCCGAAGCCTCCGGGGAAACCCCGGCTGAATAAACATCTTTTGTCGAGGGGTTTACTTTCGGCGAATCCCGGATACAATAATCCGTCTTTCCGCTTCGGAGCGAATGGAGAATATATAGCCGCGCCGTGTAACCGATGAATATTCCACGGATTACACGGATAAAAGACGGATTATACGGATTTTCTTTTGCAGGAATAAAAAATCCGTGAAATCCAAAGGAATCCGCGTAATCCGTGGATGATTTCTTGACAGAACGAGACCTCAGGAACGAATAAACCTATGCCCAAGATGAAGACCAACAAATCGGCGGTCAAGCGCGTCAAGGTGACCGGCAGCGGCAAGATCAAACGCCGCTCGCCCGGGGCGGGGCATCTCAAGAGCCGCAAAAGCCCCAAACGCCTTCGCCGCTTCCGCAAGGTCAAGGACGTTTCGCCGCCGTTCGCGCGGCACATCCGCCGGATGCTGGGAATCTAGGTCGTCCACGAGAGTGCCATAAAATTATCCACGGATTTCGCGGATAAAAGACAGATTTCACGGATATTTTTTAGGGTAAAAAAATCCGAGTAAATTTTTCTTAATCCGTGAAATCCGTGGAGTGCAGTTTAAGAATGGTTTAGCCGAAACGAGAGAGAGAAACATGCCACGCGTACGCAAAGGAGCGGCCCGGACCCGCAAGCACAACCGCATTCGCAAAGCCGCCCGCGGCTTTTACGGCACGAGTTCCCGCCGGTACAGCCTGGCGAAGGAGAAGGTTTTTCGCGCGGGCGTGACGGCGACGCGCGATCGGCGGACGCGCAAGCGGGACTTTCGGCGGCTGTGGATCACCCGCATTTCGGCGGCCTGCCGGCAGCGCGGGCTGCGGTACAGCCGGCTGATGGAGGGGCTGTTCGAGAAGGATATTCTTCTGAACCGTAAGATGCTCTCGGAGCTCGCCATCGCCGACCCAGCCGCCTTCGACGCGGTGGTGGCGGCGGCGGGATTGGCGTAACCCGTTCGGTAAAATCGGGGTGTTAAGAAAAAGCCTGGCTTCGGCAGGCCCGGCTCATTGGGGGATAATTCTTTCTTTCCCGTTTTGAGATACGCGGGAAGTATTTGGATTTTTCCGCGCCATCGGTATAATTCCTAACGGCAAGGGAATTCCGTGCGCTGGGGGATTTCGAGCGGTTGGGAAATCCCGGTCGGGGAATTTCCGCGAGACGATGTCTGTTTCCACTTTAGTATGTTTCCGTTAAAATATAAACGTTGTTCGTAAAACTCCGCTGTGGCGTTTCGGCAGCAAAACGTGTGTATGCATATTGTCGAACGCCGGGGAATGGATAAAACAAGTGTTCGCTGGAAGATCGACATGCCCCCTCCCCGTCCAACTTCAGACTCTTCGCCTGACAAAGCGCCGACCGGCGAAAAAACACCTCTTTTGTCGAGCACCGAAGCGCTGCATGCCCTGATGGAATTGTATCGCGCTATTTTGGCTGCCGTGCCGGACATTATCATGGAGGTGGATGCGCAGAAGGTATACACCTGGGCCAACGACGCCGGAAAGGCGTTTTTCGGCGACGACGTGATCGGGCATCCGGCTTTGGACTATTTCGAAGGCGAGCAGGATACCTATGCGATTGTGGAACCACTTTTTCAGGGAACGGAAGAAACCGTTTACGTGGAAAGCTGGCAGCGACGATGCGACGGGCAAAAGCGCCTGTTGGCCTGGTGGTGCCGGGCGCTGAAGGATAAAGCCGGCCACGTCGTCGGTTCGCTGTCCACCGCGCGGGACATCACCGAACAACGGCAGGCGACGGAGACGATTCGTCAGGACGAGCAGCGTCTTCGCGCGGTTCTGAGCAACATGCCGATCCTGCTCGACGCCTTCGATGAAAACCGAAGGATCATCGAATGGAACGACGAGTGCGAGCGGGTGACCGGCTACTCGGCGGAAGAAATGATCGGCCGGGCCGACGCGTGGGAACTTCTGTATCCCGACAAGGACTATCGCGAGAAGATGCTGGCGGAATGGAAGCGTCGTGGAAACGAATTCCGCAATTGGGAATGGGATCTCACCTGCAAGGACGGCCACGTGCGAACCATTGCCTGGTCGCACATGTGTGAAACGTTTCCCGTGCCCGGCTGGGCAAGCTGGGGCGTGGGCGTGGACGTGACCGACCGCCTGGAAAATGAGCGGAAAATTTCCCGCCTGAACGAAAATCTGGAGCGGCGCGTACGGGAGCGCACGGAGGAATTGCATCGCACGGTGGATCTGATGGCCGGACGGGAAATACGGATGGCGGAACTGAAGGACGTAATTCACGCGCTTCGTGAACAATTGCTCGAAGCCGGCATGGAACCGAAGGCAAGCGATCCGTTGATCGACGATGAAACGCCGCCAGGAACGGCGGGTAAAACCCCGTAAATTGAGGAAACCAATTTATGACGCGACGGGCGGCAGTGATTGGATGTATTGTATTTCTTCTTCCCTGGCTGCTGTTGGATTCCAGTCACGCGGCGGCGCCAAAAACAAGGGGGCTCAAGGCCGATATCGCTTTTCCGCGCGATTCCGTAACCACCCCGGCGCCGGCGGCGCCCAAACCGCCCTGCCCTCACGAAAGACGACTGAAACGTATTTTCTACTACGTTTTCCCGCCTCTGGCGATTCTTCTGGCGGTTTTGGGCGGCTGGTTGTGGGTGGTGTGGAGACGAATGCGCCACACAACGGTAGATCTTCGGAATGAAATTCTTCGCCATAAAACACTGATGGATACCAGCCTGGACGCCATCGCTATTATTAATCAGGATCACAAAATCCTGGAAGCCAACCGCTGTTTTGCCGAAAGGCTGGGCTACACGCCGGATGAAATCGTTCATCTGCACACCTGGGACTGGGACGCGGCCATGTCCGAAAAAGAGATTCGCGAAAATTTCGCGGACCTCTCCAAAACCAGGACGGTTTTCGAAACCCGCCATCGCCGAAGAGACGGGACAACGTTTCCCGTGGAAATCAGCGCCTCGGGAGCAATCATCGGGGGCGAACGGGTCGTATACACCGTCAGCCGGGACATCACCGAACGCAAACGGGTCGAAGAACGACTGCGCATGACCCAGTTCGCCATGGACCGCGCCTCCTGCAGCATTCTCTGGGTGGACAGCCAGGCAAATATCATTTACGCAAACGACATGGCCTGCTCGTTCATGGGCTTTTCTCGCCAGGAGCTTTTGGGCAGAAAAATCTTTGCTATCGATCCGGATTTCACCCCTGAAGAGTTTCTCAAGAGTAATGCAATTTTGTTCCAGGAAGGTTCCACGATCTTTGAGTCCCATCATATTCGCAAGGATGGGACAACCTTCCCCGTGGAGGTTCACGCCAATTACTTCGAGTATGGCGGCCAGTTTTTCGTCTGCGCCTTCGACCACGACATTACGGAACGAAAATGCGCGGAAGAGGCGCTGCGAAAGGAAGTTTCCCGCCATAAAATTCTGATGAACGCGAGCATGGACGGCATCGCCATGATCAACACGGATTACCGGTTGATCGAAGCCAACCAGCGCTTTGCCCAGATGCTGGGGTATTCTTCCCCGGAGGAAATCGTCGGCCTGCATGTCTGGGACTGGGACGCGAATTTTACGGAGGAGCAGCAGGCTCGAGAGCATTTTTCGAAAATCGGTTACGACAATGTCGTATTTGAGACTCGCCATCGTCGCAAAGACGGTACGGTTTTTCCCGTCGAAGTGAGTATCTCCGACGCCCAAATCGGTGAAGAACACATCGCGTACACAATTACGCGCGACATTACCGAGCGCAAGCGGGCGGAAGAATACATTTCCCAATTCGCCCAAATGGTCGATAACGCGCCCAGCTGCATCCTTGTGCACGACATGGAATGCCGCATGCTCTACGCCAATCAGCGCACCTTCGACACGCACGGATATTCCGCGGAAGAATTCATGGCGTTAAACGTTCAGGACGTCGACGTGCCGGAAAGTGCGAAGCTCATCGCCGCCCGCATGAAGAAAATCGAGGAAAAGGGCCAGGCCCGCTTTGAAGTTCGACACGTCCGCAAGGACGGGACGATGTTTCCCCTGGAGGTATACGCTCAAAAAATCACCTGGATAGGTCTGCCCGCCGTGTTAAGCATCTGCTCCGACATCACCGAGCGAAAACGAAACGAAGAGGAACTGCGGAAACTCAACGAAGAGCTGGAACAGCGCGTCGCGCGGCGAACGGCGGAACTGGAAGCCCGCGTGAAGGAGGTGGAGCAGCTCAATGAGGCGATGGTGAACCTGGCCGAAGATCTGCACAGGACCAATGAACGCCTGGAACGAACCGCCGCCGGGCTGGAGGAGGCCAATCAGGAGCTGGAGGCGTTTTCCTATTCCGTTTCGCACGACCTTCGCGCGCCGCTGCGGGCGATGGACGGCTTCAGTCAGGCGGTTCTGGAAGATTATGGCCGGCGCCTGGACGAAACCGGCCGGAATTATCTCGAACGGATTCGCACCGCGGCGCAACAGATGGAAACGCTGATCGACGCCATCCTGGAGCTTTCCCGGGCCGGGCGTGTCGAAATGATCTCCCAGGAGGTAAACCTTTCCGCCCTGGCGATGCAGGCAGCCGACGATCTGCGCCACGCGGAACCCGATCGCCGCGCGGAAATCAGCATCGATCCGGGCCTGCGTTGCCGGGGCGACGAAAACCTGCTGCGGCAGATGCTGGCAAATCTGCTGGAGAACGCCTGGAAGTTCACCGCCCCGCGCGGAGAAGAGGCCCGGATTGAACTGACGACTCTTACGGACGCCCAGGCCGCCGCCGAAGGACGAAGCGGGCGGACGGTCTACGTCGTCCGCGATAACGGCGTCGGATTCGACATGCACTACGCCGCGAAACTGTTCGGGGCGTTTCAGCGACTTCACACCCGGGAGGAATTCCCCGGCACAGGCGTGGGCCTGGCGACCGTACAGCGGATCGTGCGCCGCCACGGCGGGGAGGTCTGGATTCAGGGCGCCCCGGACCAGGGCGCGACGGTGTTCTTCACGCTGGGAAGCGCCTGAATCCGGCGGCGTTTCAGGCTTGCAGGAGTTCCAGGGATTCGGTGAAACGGAGGCGTATTTCCGTTTCGACGGAGACGGGCAGAAACGTTTTGCCGAAGAGTTTTTTGTGTTTTCGGCAAAGTTGCCGGATTTCACCGATGCGTTTTTGTTTCGCCGCCGGGGGAACGCGTTTGCCTTGCGCGAGTTTCATGATCGTCGGAACGGCGGCGGCTTTGTGAACCAGCGTCTCGGCGGCGAGCATCCAAAGGGCGAAGGCGTCTTGATTACGCTGAATTTTCGGGGCCTGTTTTCGCAGCCGTTTCAAACCCCGCTGATACGATTGCTTGACCTTCGCCAGCGTCGAGGAGACATCTTTGCAAGGCCAGCCGTTGGGATCGGAGTACATTGCGCGAATGTAGGGGCGCACAATACCGCCCGGCGAGGTGTTCTGGTCGTTGGCCTGGATATCCGGCAGGATCGGCGCGAGAAGATTCAAATCGTGGATAATCGTCGGCCAGCGGCAGCCGAAGTATTCTTCGGCAAATCGCTCCGCAAGTTCTTCCGTGGTCAATTGCGGATCCTGATACGTCCAGGCCGACGCGGCGGCGGCAGGCAGGGTGGTTTCCACATGATCGTACCGCACCGCCCAGTCGGTCACAATTGTGCCCATCAGGTTCAGTTCGCGTGCCCGACGCGCCGCGGCGGTGGTGTTTTGAATATGCCGGAGCGTCTGGGGAACACAGTAATTGTCCCCGATGCAACGGGCCGCCGACAGGAGAATGACGTCGAAGCCCTGGTCTTTCAAAAACGCGGCATAGGGGAAAGGGACGAATGTTCCATTGCGATCCAGAAAATATCGCCGAAACCGTCGCAGCCGCGGCGGCAAGGTGTCGAGTTGCTTCGGTTTTGTTATGTTCCTGTATCCCCAGACGGTTTGCCCCAATCCCGTGGCGCTTCGATAGTCCCAGTCGCAGATGACAGCCGAGCGCGGCAGATGAGGGAGAATTTCGGGATGGGCAAGAAAGATGTCGCCATAGACCGTCGCCCGCCGGCCGGCGGATTCCACCTGCCGAATCAGAGGAAGGAAATGATCCAGGTAGATTTTGCTTTTTGATTTTTTCGTTGCCTTGCAACGAGAACAGCTACCCAGAGCACGCGTCTCATCCCCGCCGATGTGAATCAGCGGTGCGTCGGGGAACAAATCCAGCGCCGTTTGCAGGAACCGCCGAAGGAAAGCGGGCGTCTCCGGGTGAAGCGGACAGATTTCGCGGGGGTCGTGGTTCTCCCGAAGGTGCGCCCAGCGAGGCCATTGGAGAATCCATTCCATGTGTCCCATCATGGGGATCATGGGAATCACGGTGATATGATTTCGCTTCGCCAGTTGCAGGAACCATTGAACGTCATTGGCCGTCCAGTGATCCGGATGCACTTCCGGCGTCAACCAGTCGATGAGAATTTTATCCTCGAATTCCAGAAGGATCGTGTCGATGCCGAAGCTTCGCACGGTCTTTACGACGTGTTCCACGTATTCCCGGCTGGGCATGGAGCGTTTCAGGTCGAGATGAAATCCGTTCATGAGTTTTCCTTTGTGTTCCCGCCGGACGGTTGGAATTCGTTTCGTTTTATTTTACCGCGATCCGGCTGTCACTTCACCGGCGGGGGAAGGCGTTTCTTCCCGTTGCCTCGGACGCAGGATGCCCTTGGAGTCGAGATACGCCTCGCAGCGGGTCATCATGCCCGCGTCGTTGCTGTGCCCGTCGAACTGGAGGCTCAGGAAGGGTTTTCCGCCGGCGGTGCGGATGAAATGCCGGATGAACGAATCCGGCCCGCACTTGAAATTGGTAATGTGGATCACGTGCAGATTGGGGTGGTCGCCGACGATTTTCGCGGCAGCAAGGATATCGCGTCCCAGGCCCCAGTACATGTTGGGGTTCACGTCGCGCACGTCC
>JAFGEJ010000045.1 GCA_016931655.1 Phycisphaerae bacterium | reverse complement strand
TGCCCCGCCAGCCATGCCGACCCGCTTGTCTATTGCGCCAAACGCCCCCATTCATCAAAATTCAATCCATTATGGGATGATTGTGATAAAAAAGCAAAAAAAGAAGAAATTTTTTATGGGGGGGGTAAAGAGCGGTGGATGTAAATCAGGACCTACGCTACGCATCTAAAATCTTTTTTTCAGCCCAACGGGCTGAAACATACCAGCCCAGGGCGAAGCCCTGGGTAAATGGTGTAATAAGGTACAAGCCCTGAAAGGGCGCGACATAGTGTCTCGCCCTTACAGGGCTCCGGAGAAGAAGAATCCACCTACCCAGGGCTTCGCCCTGGGCTGGTATGTGTACGCCTTTCAGGCGAAAGATACGAAAACACAAAGGAATTTAGATGCGTAGCCCTTAGGATATGAATCCGCCGATTCTTGAAATTCGCGGTGTGTTTGGAGGAATCGATGGGTTTACACCCATCGCTCTTTAATTCGTATGGAGAAATCGGCGGGTTTACACCCGCCGCTCTTTATGAGTAAAAAAACGGGACGGTCCTGGAATTCAGGACCGCCCCGGAAAAATAGATCAAATTCAGACAACTAGATAATAGCGGCAGTACAAGATCAGTCGTCAACGGGGGTGCCTTCGCCTTCGCCGACTTCATTGCCGGTACTAGTTCCCAGAACGCTGTCGTCTTCTCCATGCGCGACGCTGCCGGCCTCAGGATACGCAGAACCGTGCTCCGAAGGATGGGTGCCGTCGCCCACACTGTAGATATTGTCCGGGCCGTTTGTGCCGTCGTCATATCCGCAGTCCGCCCGCTTTTCTTCGGAGACGTGGCCGGCTTTGAACAGGACGTTCTGAATTTCTTCCTGATGGTTTTCACTGTTACCGACCTTTTCCGCATCCCTATCTGCGACGCTGCCCCAGTCAGTATCAGGTACATCACCGGCCTTGTCGGCCATCACAGCCACGGCGCCTTTTGTGCCATCACTAACGGAACTGCCTTCGTAATAAGAACCATTCCAATCGGCTGCCTGATAACCATAGCTCATAAAGTTACCCGCCACAAAATCGGGGCCTTCAGGACCTTTTCCGCCCACATAGGCGCCCGAATCTCCACTCACTGTAAGAGGCTGGCCTTTGTTTCCGTCACCTTCCACGGAGGGGCAGACGAAATTTTTACCGCTGGCATAGCCGTCCGCGACCATAAGCGCCAGGTTACCGGAAGCGGAGGGGTCGTTTTTGTTAAACGGCCAGCCGTTTTCGGACTGCGAGAACAGCTCGAAGGCCGTCCCGAGGCCCTTGATGCGCGTCTTGCAGACGGCGCGCTTGGCCAGTTCCCTGGCCCGATTGATGCTGGGCAGCAGGATCGACACCAGCAACGCGATGATGGCGATCACGACCAGCAGCTCAATCAGCGTGAATCCTTTGGATCGTTTCATGATGCTACTCCTTCGTTGCCTCCGCCTTTTCCCGACGGTGCGGAACGAGAGAAAAACCGCTTAGAGCACGAGTGCGGCTCCAAAGCCCTCTGCCGGAATCAGAAATTATCCACGGATTACGCGGATTCAAAACGGATTTCACGGATTTTTTTGAAAGAATAAATTTCTTAAAAAATCCGTGTAATTCTTAAAAAATCCGTGTAATCCGTGGACTCCCGTGGACTTTTCCGGCGGCCCGGGCGGAGTGGGAACAATATCGAAAAATAGCGTTTTCACCGCGGCGTCCCTATCGGGGCGCTCTTGCCGCCTGGGCTTCTCGTGCGTATTCGGTTTTCACTCTCAACCGGCCCGCCGATACGGGGCGAAGCCAACCATAAAACCAAGCGGTCGTCGGGCCGACGCGACCCAACTTACCCGTATAACCGCTGAGATGCTGTATTTTGGCACGGATCATTAGCCTTTGCATTCACAAGGCTTACAGTGCCGCGCCTATCTGAAAAACCGTTCCGTTGCAGTACACTCCAAGGGGTAGACTGCATTTCGGCGTCGGTTCAAACCGATTCCGCGGCGAAGGCCGGCGGCGCCTGGAGGAGTGACGCCCGCCCGAAGGCGGACGCTAGAGGTAAGAATAATGGCGTTACGCTAACTCCATCCAAACGCAACTTACCTTCCACTACTGTATTATACGTATTATTATCTCGGCGTGTCAAATGGAACCGCCCAGATATTTTTGAGAATTTTGTGAAATTTTTTAGGAAAATTTTTGGGGGAGGCGACAAGAACAGGCGACAACGCCTAGCAGCAAGCTCGGTTCGACCCCGGCTTGCCGTTCAGCGCTGTTGGAAAAAAGACCAACCCGACCTTAACCCGGATATTTTACCACAGAGACACAGAGGTCACAGAGGTATTTATTTATCAAACAGTTGAAGAATAATTGTGGATGAATTGGAATAAAACTCTGTTTATTCCTGTTTTCATCAGAAGGAACAAAGCATTCGTAACGTATGGATAAAAAATTCTTCTCTGTGCTCTCTGTGTCTCTGTGGTCAATGAAAAATTTGGATTAAAACCGCCGCTTGGTTCCGCCTCGGTGGGGACGTACAATGCTCTCGCGGATATCGGAATCCGGGAGTAAAAGTGATATGGCAGGGCTTGGGACGATGTTCGGCGGTTTGGTTCGGGCGTTGTGTGACGCGCGGGACGCGGTGTTGTTCCTCCGGCTGCGCGTTCGATTTCGGGTGGAATTTCGCCAGGCCCGCTCGCTGGCCGAGAGCCTGGAGGACGATATTTTCCGCCAGCTGCTCGACACCGGCCGATGCCAACTGCTCCTGACGATTCCCGATTCCACCGACGCGCTGGTGCTGGCCGGCGACGCGGGCAAGCTCGACCGCCCCCTGCCGGGTACGGACCGCCTGGCCGGCGCCCTGGGGCAAATCGGCATGCGAAACCTCCTGCTCGACACGCGATTAACGAACCAGCAGATCATCAAGGCCTTCCTGCTGGTGCTGTACGCCGGGGAGGGTTTTACGACGAATACGCCGGCGGGCGGTTCGCCGCCGTCACGCCGCGCCCGTCGCCTGGCGGAGGAACTCAAAAGCCCAGCCGGCCTGCGGCGCTTCTGCACGCTTCTCCGCGCCTCGCCGGAGATGCAACTGCTCGAAATCGAATACGCCTATACGGAAAAGCTCGGCGCCCGCCTGATCGACGGCTGGCTGCACCTGGGGCGATCGAAGGATCACCGCACGCTCTCAGCCGCGGCGCCGAAGATCGGCCTGGCTGCGGCGCTGCTGGTGATGATCGACCTGCTGCTCTGGACGTATCATCCGGCATCGGGGCTGTGGTTCGGCGTAGCTATCGCGGCCTTGCTGGGCGGGGCGGCGGCGTATCTGGTCTATGCGCTCGCGTCCGTACAGTACGACCGCGAGCACCGCGACGCGCTGCTGAAAGACTCCCTGCGCGAAATCACCGATCTTTCGCACTTCCCGCTTCAGAATCCCAATCCCAACTTCAAATGCGGCGACGAGGGCGAACTGCTCTACGCCAACCCCGCCGCGGAGGCGCTGCTGGCCAAACTCCACCTGCCGGCCGGCGCGGCGGGCGAAATCCTGCCGGAGGATTATCGCCGGCGCATCGGCGAGGCGCTCGGCAGCGACTTGCCGTCCGAGGAAGTGGAGGCGCAGCGCCACGGCAGGACGCTGCGCTGGCGGTTCAGCCGCTTTCCGAAGGAGCGGGCCGTGCTGATAACCGGCGTGGACGTCACGCCGCTCAAGGCCCTGGAGATGGAACTGCGCGACATGAACGAAACGCTCGAGGAGCGCGTCCAGGCGCGGACCCTGGAAGTGATGCTGACGCAGGACGTGACGATCATGTCGCTCTCGACGCTGGCCGAGAGCCGCGACCCGGACACCGGCGCACACCTGGAGCGGACGCGCAACTACCTTCGCACACTCGCCGAGGCCCTGAAGGACCATCCGCGATTCCGCGAGCTGCTTTCCCAGCCGGGCGTGATCGAGCAACTCTATCGTTCCGCGCCGCTGCACGACATCGGCAAGGTCGGCACGCGCGACGCGATTCTGCTGAAGAACGGGCGGCTGGACGAGGACGAATACGAGGTCATGAAACAGCACGCCATGCTCGGCGGCGACACGCTCCGCTGGGCCGAGGCGAGGCTGGGCACGAATTCCTTCCTCCAGTTCGCGCGGGAAATCGCCTATTATCACCACGAAAAGTGGGACGGGTCGGGATATCCCTTCGGCCTGAAGGGCGAGGAAATTCCCATTTCCGCCCGCCTGATGGCCGTCGCGGACGTGTACGACGCGCTGCGAAGCGAGCGATGCTACAAGAAGGCCCTCTCCCACGAGGAGGCACGCGACCTGATCGCCGGCGGAACGGGCTCCCACTTCGACCCCGCCGTCGTCGAGGCGTTCCTGAACGCCGAGGACAAATTCATCGCCATCGCCGAGGAATTTTCCGACGCCGAAAAAAACCAGCCGCAAGCATCAGAATTGAAGCAGGAATGAATTCGAACGAATTAAGAAATATGAGCCACAAAGGACACAAAGGTCACAAAGTAAAAACGACTAAAAAGTTTTGGTTTTTCTCTTCTTTGTGACCTTTGTGCTCTTTGTGGCAAAAAAATCTTTTTGTTATTTGTTTTTTTTTTTTTTGAAAGAGTCCACGAATCCCAATGCTACTAAGCCGGGAAATATATACATGAACTATCGAACCTTGGGCAAGACGGATATACGGGTTTCGGTGATCTGCCAGGGCTGCTGGTCCATTGTGGGGAAGGATTTCACCTGGGGCCATACCGACGCCGCCGACGCGATAGCCGCCCTGCGCGCCAGCTTTGAGGCGGGCGTGAATTTCTTCGATACCGCCCCGGCCTACGGCGACGGCGAAAGCGAGGAACTGCTCCGCCGGGCGCTGAAGGACGTGCGAAAGGACGTGATTATCGCCACCAAAGCCAGCCCCGGCAACTTTTCGCCGGACAAACTGCGGGCCTCGTGCGAAACGTCCCTGAGGCGCCTCGGTACGGACTATATTGACCTGTATCAGCTCCATTGGCCCAGCCCTGAGATTCCCCTGACCGAGACGTGGGGCGCGATGGAAGAACTCCGCGCGGAAGGCAAAATTCGCGCCGCGGGGGTCTCGAACTTCGGTGTGAGTTACCTGGCCGACCTGCCCGCCGGGGCGGTGAGTAACCAATTGCCCTACAGTCTGCTGTGGCGGGCGATTGAATACGATGTTCAGCCGGCGTGCGTTGAGCGGGGCATGGGCATTTTGTGCTATAGTTCGCTGGCACAAAGCCTGCTGACGGGCAAGTTTGCCTCTGCCGCCGACGTGCCCGACGGCAGGGCGCGGTCGCGTTTGTTCGCCTCGACGCGCGAAGGCTCGCGCCACGGCCAGGCCGGGTGCGAGGAGGACGTGTTCGGCGCGCTGGGGCGAATCCGCGCCGTCGCCGCGGAACTCCGCCGGCCGATGGGCCACGTTGCCCTGGCGTGGCTGCTGGGGCGGGAAGGCGTCACGAGCGCGGTCGTCGGCGCCCGAAACGCCCGCCAGGCCCGCGACAACGCCAACGCAGCCGAGTTGACTCTCGACGAAGCGACATTAAAGGCTTTGTCGGATGCCACGGAAGCCGTCAAGCGGCACATCGGCGCCAACGCCGACATGTGGCAGAGCGACACCCGGCTGGAGAAAAGGTTTAGCCGAAACGGTGTTGTGTAGAACGAATTTGCCGGACTTTATCCTTCACTGCCAACGAGCATTAAGCCGTAGTAATTGTTTGTCAGGCTATTAAAATCGTTTGCGTCAACATTTCCGTCAAGGTTGAAGTCGCCGTAATAATTATTTTCTCCACTGCCCCCTATCATCCTAATCGTGCAGCCGTAGTAGTTTCCCCAATTATCCACAACACCTCCGTAATAATTATCTCCTCCGCCCGTATTTACCTGGGAGATGAGTGTCACGTCGGCGGGGTTGACGCCTTCGGGCAGTTCATAGTCGGCCCAGAAATAGCGCGTCACGTCGGGGGCGTGGACGAAGATTTCGTCCCAGAAGCTTCGCAGCAGGAAATCGCCCGCGCTGCCGTCGATCACGCCGTCGGTGGTGGCCCAAAGCTCAAAATCCACCCTGCCGACGCCGATTCCATAGCCGTCGTTGAGGAAATCAATTCGGGCCGTCCCCGTGGCCGCGACGGGTTTCCCGCCGACGGGTATCCCCACGCTCACCGACAGGCCGGGATCCAGGGACATATCGCCGCTGAGTTTGGCGAGGAAAGGATTATCCTGCCCCGAACCGGCGGCCCCCAACACACCGCCGGTCATTCCGCAAACGTAAACAAAACCCTTCGCGTCCAGTGCAACGCCCTGGCCGTAATCGTCGGCTGTGGTTCCCAGTTGACGGGTCCACAGGAGGTTTCCGTCCGTGTCGCGTTTGTGGAGGAAGAGGTCTGCCTCGCCGGCATTCATGGCGCCGAGGACGCCGCGTGTGTATCCGGTCATGTACGAATTACCGTCCGCGTCCACCGCGAGGGCCCTGGCGGATTCGTGCCCGTTTGAACTGAGGAGTTCGGTCCAGAGATTATTCCCGGCTGCGTCGTATTTGCTCAGAAAGGCGTCGTAATCTATATTGCGAGTTCCCCCGGCGAGATAGGCGTTCCCGGCGGCATCCACGGCGACGGAACCGCAGACGTCGTACTTGTGAATATCCTTTTGCCGCGACCAGATCAGTTGGCCGTTGCTGTCATACTTGACCAGAAAGACGTCTCTCTGCTCGGTTTGCCCTTCGATCGTGGTTGCTGTACCCGCCAGAAAGATATTGCTCTGCTCGTCCGCGGCGACGGATGAACCCACTTCATACTGGTCGCCGCCGTATTGCCGTCCCCAGATGAAATTTCCGGCGGCGTCATATTTGGCGATGAAGGCGTCGCTTCCGCCTAACGTTTCGGAGAACAGGTTCCCGCCCGTTAATCCCACCATATAGACGTTGCCGGCGCTATCCGTCGCCAGCGAACAACAGCCGTCATACGCGGGAGTTTCAAGCCGGCGCGTCCAGAGGAGCCGCCCGGCGGGGTTGTATTTGTTAACAAGGGCATTTGATGTATTGTCCGACGATACCGTCGTTCCGCCCAGGAACACATTTCCCGCCGCATCCACCGCCAGGGGAACAAGGCTTCCTTCCACATTGTCCAGGTGAGGTTGTATCCTTGTCCATAAAAGTTTTCCCGCGGAGTTGTATTTTCTCAGGTAGGCCGTGGCGATGTTGTTTGGGCCTTTGGTTTCCAGGGAAGCGAGATAGACGTTGTTCCACGGGTCCACGGCGACGGATCGGCCTTCTCCATACGCGGAGGTTGTCAGTTGCTGAATCCATTCCTTTTTGTAGGGGTTGTCAAAGGTAAAGGCAGCCGCGGAATCGGCGGTGTTGTTGGAATCTCCCAAGCCGCCGCCTTCGACAACGTCGCCGACGGGTTCAACGATCAGGCGCACGTCGTAGTCGCCACAAGGCAGATCGTCCGGCATCTTGACGCGAAGCACGTACGTTTTTGTCCGCCCGGCGCCCAGTATGAGCCAGAGGTTTTCCATTCGGCGGAGTTCGAACGTCTGGCCGTTTCCCACGGCCTGGAGTGTGAGATTCACCCGTCCTCGATATAAAACGTTGCCCTGGTTGAGAACCTGCGACGCCGCGACGAGGAGTTTCCCCGGCTGGGCGGGAGCGCCCGTGACGACCTTTGTGATCGTCGGCGTGAGGTCCACGAACGGATCGGCGGAGGTGATCCTGGCCGTCTGTCCGGCGGCGTTTGCGACGACCTGGTTGTTGGCGAGATTGGTTTCGCCGACGCCGCGGGCGGGTTCGATTAACGCCTGAATTTCATACTCGCCCGTGGGCAGACCGGCGGGGCGGTTCACACGGATATAAAAGTTGCGAACGCGTGCGCCGTCCGGCGCCAGGCGGGCGACGTTGCAATTATTCACTTGCCTCAGCAGGACCTCTTCGCCGGTGGCGGTATTGCGGGCGAGAATGGAGATATTGGCCCGGGCGGCCAGTCCGGTGGCTGTGTTGCCGACGTTGAGCACCTGCACCTGCACAACACCCCGCAGCCGCTGGCCGGCCACCACCGCCTCCGGCAGGATTACGCGACCCAGTTGACCGGTCAGGTCCGCCTGGGCAGCGGCGGCATTGGTTCCCGCCGTCTGCGGGGCTACGTAAGCCGACCCGCCGTCACTTCCCGGAATATAGCCCGGCGGCAACAGGTCGGGGGTTCCGCCGTCCAGCAGCAGCCGCGGTTCGAGCGCCTCAAACATAGCCGGCGGGGCAAAATCCTCCCGGCGAGGATGAATGCGACGTTGTTTCCCTTGTTTTTTCCCGACCCGATACGACATAACACCACTCCCTGTGCCAATTCCCAAATTTGGCAAATTCCCGTTTATTATTCCCGCTCGACTCGAAAACCGCCCGCGGGAAATCCTAAAAACATAATTCGACCGTGAACAAATCGGCTTACAGGATAAATAATTATAACACTTTTTCGTGATTTCGGCCAGCCGGAAATTTCCCGAAAATCACCAAACGGCCATTGACTTCCCCCTCGGCGGGGGCGTACAGTAACGTCCTCTAATCCATAATCTTGCCGATACTTATCGGCGGGCCCCGCGCCGGGGGCGCACCGCGTTGGTGTGCCTGGTCGCGCAGGGCAAACCACGGGAGCAAAACACACCATGGCCCAGAACCCCGAAACCACCACTCCGGACGCCGATGCGCAGGAAGAAGGCCGGCAAGACAACCTGCCCAAAAACACCGTGAACGTCGAGGAGGCAGGCACGCTCAAAAAGAAGGTCACCGTGACTGTCCCCCGCGAGCGAATCGACGCCAAGCGTGACGAGATGTTCGGTGAACTGAAGAATTCCGCCCAGGTTCCGGGTTTCCGCGTCGGGCGGGCGCCGCGCCGTCTGATTGAGAAGCGGTTCGGAAAGGACGTCGGCCAGGACGTGCGAAACGCCCTGATCGGCGAGTCGCTCGGATCGGCCATCGAGGACGCCGGGCTGAAGACCCTCGGCGAACCGGACCTAGACCTGGAAAAAGTCGAACTGCCCGACGAGGGCGACCTGACCTTCAGCTTCCAGGTCGAGATCGAACCGGAATTCGCCTTGCCGGAGGTCAAGGGCATCGAAATCACGAAGGAAGTCTTCGACGTGAACAACGAGAAGATCGACGAGTATATTCAGAATCTTCGCGAAGGCCGGGCCAGGTACGAAAAGACCGACGAACCCGCCCGCGAGGGCGACGGCGTCGTGACGGCGGCCAAAATCACCGGCGAAGGCGTCTCGTGGGACAATCCCCGCGTTCCGCTTCGCGTCGCGCCGGGCGTGATCGAAGGTCTGCCGCTGGTGGACCTGAACGAAAAGCTCAAGGGCAAAAAGGTCGGCGACGTGGCCACGATTACCACCAAGGCCGCCGAAACCCATCCGAACGAAGACTGGCGCGGCAAGGACCTGACCATCGAGCTGACGATCCACGAGGTCCAGCGGCGGATGGTTCCCGAACTGAACCAGGAGTTCGCGACGGCCTGCGGATTCGAGTCGGTGGAGGAATTCCGCACGTTCGTTTCCGATCGCCTCAAGAGCCGCGTGGAGCAGGAAATTCAGCGGTCGCTGCGGGATCAGATTTGCCGATACCTGTTCGAGAAAACGAGTTTCGACCTGCCCGAAGGCGTCGTGCGGCAGCAGACGTATCGCACGCTCCAGCGGCATTACGTGGACCTGCTCCAGTCGGGCGTTCCGCGGGAGAAGATCGACGAGAACATGGCTCGCCTTCAGGCGGCCGCGGCGGAGAGGGCCGTCCAGGACCTGAAACTTTCGTTCGTCCTGAGCAAGATCGCCGAGGAGCGGGGCGTTACGGTCAGTGACGACGAGGTCAACGCCCGCGTGGCCCAGATGGCGCGGAATCAGAACCGGCGCCCGGAACGGCTTCGCCAGGAGCTGGCAGCCGACGGCTCCCTGGAACAGGTGAGTTTGGCGATTCGCGACGAACGGACGCTCGACGTGCTCCTGAAGGAGGCGAAGATCGTCGAGAAGACGGCTGAGGAAATCCAGGCCGCCGCGAAAACGGAAAAAGAGGATAAGAAGAGCGCAAAGAAATCCGCCCAGGCCTCCGAAAAGAAGAAAGACGAGGAAAAGAAAGAGGCCTCCAAGTCCAAGTCCAAACCCGAGGCCAAGGCCGACGCGGAGAAGAAACCGAAGAAAAAGCCCGCGAAGAAGGAATCTGACGAAAAGCCCAAAGCCAAAAAAACGCCCGAGAAAAAGACCAAAAAGGATAAATAAGCATGAGCCCAAACCCCTTGCCGTTGAGGCCGCAAGGCAATACCTCCAGCGCCGCTCGCGACTACGCCTCCCGGCGTGAAATGACGCTCGAAGAGCGCCTCGCCGACGAGCGGATCGTGTTCCTGTGGGGCGAAATCGGACCCGGAACCGCCGGCGGACTGATTATGCGCCTGCTCGAATTGCAGTCCAAAAGCCCCGGGCGGGAAATCCACCTGTACATCAATTCCCCCGGCGGGGCCGTGGACGACACGCTGGCGATCTACGACACGATGCAGTTTCTCGCCTGTGACGTCTGCACGTACTGCGTCGGACAGGCCGCCAGCGGCGCCGCGATCATCCTGGCCGCCGGCACGAAGGGAAAACGCTTCGCCCTGCCGCACAGCAAGATCATGATCCATCAGCCCTGGGGCGGCGTGACGGGCCAGGCGTCGGACATCAAAATCCAGGCCGAGGAAATCCTCAAGGCCAAGAAGCTCCTCAACGAACTGCTCGCCAAACACACCAACCGCACGCCGGAGCAGATCGCCGAGGAAACGGAACGCGACCGGTTCATGAACCCCACCGAGGCGAAAGACTACGGTATCGTGGACGAGATTATCGAAAATCAGAAACAGTCGAAGAAAAAGGAATAAGGTGGAACAGTTTTATAAACTGTGACGGGAAGCACAGGTTAAAAACCTGTGCCACGGAAAGCAAGGAATCGACAGCATGGTCAGCAATCAGCACCTCGTACCGATCGTGATCGAACAGACCGGCCGCGGCGAACGCAGCTACGACATTTACAGCCGCCTGCTGCGGGACCGCATCGTCTTCATCGGCGGCGCCATCGACGACACGATGGCCAATCTCGTCGTCGCCCAGTTGCTGTTCCTCTCGAACGAAGACCCCGAAGCCGACATCAATATCTATCTGAACTCGCCTGGCGGAAGCGTCTCGGCGGGCCTGGCGATCTACGACACCATGCAGTTCGTCCGCTGCGACGTGGCGACGTATTGCGTCGGGCTGGCCGCCTCGATGGGCGCGGTATTGCTGGCCGGTGGCGCGAAGGGCAAACGCTACACGCTGCCCAACAGCCGGGTGCTGGTCCACCAGCCGCTCATCACGGGCGTGCTGACCGGCCCGGCGACCGAACTGGACATCGAGGCCCAGGAAATCCTCCGCCTGCGCAAGCGGCTGTACGACATCCTCGCCGAAGCCACCGGGAAAAACTCCGCCGACATCGAACGCGACTGCGAGCGGAACAAGTGGCTCAGCGCCGAAGAGGCCGTCGAGTACGGCTGCGTGGACAAGGTCCTCGAACGCATGCCCGAAACGAAAGACGATACGAAAGAATAGTCCTGTGGCACCTTCAATCGTCGGTATGATAGAATCATATCGACGATTGTGGGTGCTCTTGCGATGAAAAATATAGCACCCACAAGCTCGTCCTGTCCCTTCGGGAGAACTCGCTTGAAGGTGCCACACAGTTTTTGATTGGGGAAATGCAATGCGGCGAATCGTACTGGGCGTAATCTTGGCTCTCGGCGCTCTGGCGGGATGCGAAAACCTCTCGTATCAGCGCGAGGTGGATGCCGAGAAGCAGCGGGACGCCGCCCTGGCCCACGCCGATGAACTCGCCAAACAGGTCGTGGAACTCTCCGCCGAAGTGGAAACGCGGAAAAAACAGATCGAAACACTCCAGAATCTCGGCGAGAAGCGCATGGAGAACGTCTTTACGGTTGCCTCGATCGAGATCGGCCGGCACAGTGGCGGAATCGACGTCGACAAGGAGCCAGGGCAGGACGCCGTACGTGTGTTCCTCAGGCCGCTGGACAAGGACGGCCACGTCCTCAAGGCCGCCGGCGACGTGAAGATTCAACTCTTCGATCTCGCTCAGCCGGAAGACAAAACGCTCTTCGCCGAATATACCTATTCCGTCAAGGACATCGGGAAATACTGGGCCGGGGGACTACTGGCCAACCAGTACAGTTTCCAGTGCCCCTTTCCCGACGATTCGCCGCCGGAGCATCCGGAGATCAATCTTCGCGTGACGTTCACCGACTACCTCACCGGCCGATCCTTCACCTCGCAGAAACTGCTCAAAATCTCCCTGCCGCCGAAGGAAACCCCAACCCCGCAAACCAAACCGGCTGAATAGAAAAAACATGGCGGAGCTAGTGCTCCGCCATGCAGAAATTTCGTCATTTGAATATTCGTCATTTCGTCTACTACTACAACGAAAGATCGGCAATTTTTTGTGTCGCGGGCCTCTGGCCCGCGCGTATCGCGGCCATCTTGGCCGCGAAAAATAAGACTATTCCGAGAGCAAGATGCTCTCGGCACGCGCGGGCGAGACGCCCGCGACACGATCTTTACGTTGTAGTACTACGGATTGACCATCATCTCGGTTTTTTCCGAGCTTCCGCCGACGGGCTGGGCCGCCCCGTCGCTCGATGGCGGCAGTTCGTCTTCCGTCCATTCCTTTTCCGGATCGGGGTCGTCGCGGGTCGAATCGGTCCACTTCTTTCCGATCACCTTGCCGGACTTGTCAAACACGACCTTTCCGCTGCACCCCTTGTCGAAATCGACCCATTTCCAGGACGTTTCCCAGCGGGCGTCGGGCTTGCCGAGAATTTTCTCGACTTCCATTTTGGTCTGGCCTTTGACGATCATGGTGTCAAACCGCTTCTGGGTGAATTTCTCCTCGCACCCGGCCGTCAGGCCCGCGATCATCCCCAGAGCCAGCAGCAACAGCAGTGTTCGTTTCATGGCGATCTCCTTGTGTCGGTGACAAACACGTACCCATATCACTCGCGGGCTATTCCCCCGCGATAATTTCCCGTTCGGCCGTTAAGCGCGGCGTGAAGGCGCTGGTGAACATCGCTTCCAGGATCAGTCGCTGCCCCGCGCCGAGGTGCTGATTCCACCCGAGTTTGAATTCGTAGCTTCCGGTGTGGCGGTCCCAGTACAGGAGGTTCTGTTCCGGCTGGGAGACGTCGATTTCCCAGTCGGCGAGGCGTGGCCCGCGCTTGGTTTGCGTCTGCGGCTGATATTGGTACAGCACGAAGCGAAACCGCCCGAACGCCTTCGTGCCGTCGCCGTAGGCGTCCAGGGCCTTGACCCGCGCGCGAATGCCGCTCTGCTGCTGCTCGAACGTTTCGGTCTGCGTGAAGGAGTGAATCTCCAGCGTTTTAGGCAGCAGCAGGTCGATCGGCGGGGGGACGCCGCCGCCGGCGTTCACGTCGCCGCGATTGCCCTTGGGCGTGCAGCCGCTCGCCGCGCAAAGCGAGACAAGCAGTATCACCCATCGAAAAACCCGATAGCCGTCCGTCACAAAACACTCCCTTGCATGGATTCGGACCATGGCGGATTCATTATAGAGGGCCGGGACGCCGGCGGTCAAGGTCGCGTTGAACTCTGGTGCTTGCCGGGCCGATACGGTATAGTACGCAGCCTTGGTGGAATCTCTTCCCACCGCGGAAATCAGTTAAGAAAGCAGGTAAAAAGATGATTCAGCAGCTTTTGCGGAAGATCGAGTCGAACAAGGCCGTCATCGGCGTGGTGGGCCTGGGATACGTGGGCCTGCCGCTCGTGCGGGAGTTCACACGCGGCGGAGCGAAGGTGCTCGGTTTCGACGTGGACGAGAAAAAGGTCAAAGCCCTGACGGCCGGGCGGAGCTACATCGAGCATATTCCCTCCGGCGTCGTGAAGGAAATGGTCCGGTCCGGGCGATTCGCCGCCACAAGCGATTTCAAGCGACTCCGCCAGGCCGACTGCATCCTGATCTGCGTGCCGACGCCGCTGAGCAAGATGCGCGAACCGGACCTGGCGTACGTGGAGGCCACCGCACGCGCCGTGGCCAAGACCCTTCGCAAAGATCAACTCGTTGTGCTGGAATCGACCACGTATCCGGGCACGACAAAAGAAGTGATGCTGCCGATCCTAGAAACCAGCGGCCTGAAGGCGGGGAAGGATTTTTACCTGGCCTTTTCCCCCGAGCGCGAAGACCCCGGCCGGGTGGACTACACCACCAAAACGATTCCCAAGGTCGTCGGCGGATACGACAAAAATTCCCTCGCGGCGGCCTGCGCGTGCTACCGGATCGCCATCGACACCGTCGTGCCCGTCAGCAGTTGCGAGGCGGCCGAGGCGGCGAAAATCCTCGAAAACACCTACCGCTGCGTGAACATCGCCCTGGTGAACGAACTGAAAATGCTCTTCGACCGCATGGGCATCGACGTATGGGAGGTCATTCGCGCCGCGGCCACCAAGCCGTTCGGCTTCACGCCGTTTTATCCCGGTCCGGGCCTGGGCGGGCACTGCATTCCCATCGACCCGTTCTACCTCTCGTGGAAGGCCCGCGAGTACAACATGCCCACGCGGTTCATCGAGCTGGCCGGCGAGGTGAACGTCGGTATGCCCGAATACGTCGTCCACAAGACCATGGTGGCGATGAACGATTGCGGAAAGGCGCTGAAGGGCGCCAGAATTCTCGTACTCGGCCTGGCGTACAAGAAGGACGTGGACGACGACCGCGAAAGCCCGTCGTATGAGCTGATCCAGTTGCTCCGGCAGCACGGGGCGAAGGTCTCGTACAACGATCCGCACTGCCCCGTGATCAAGATGACGCGTGAGCATCCGCAACTGGCGGGCATGAAATCCACACCCATCACGGCGGCCAATTTGAAAAAATTCGACGCCGTGCTCATCAGCACCGATCACTCCGCCTACGATCCGAAGTTCATCGTCAAACACGCCAAACTGGTGGTCGATACCCGCAACGCCACGAAAAAAGTTCGCGCGGGACGGAACAAGATCGTCAAGGCGTAACGAATATCAGAAATCGATAACTGTCATTCTGAGCGAAGCGCAGCGAAGTCGAAGGATTTCACACGAACGAACACGTGAGATCCTTCGACTTCGCTCGAAGACTCGCTCCGCTCAGGATGACAACCACGCTTTTTTTTGTTACCCTTCCCCCCGTGAAACGATTCCGACAAATCCTGTTCTGGTTGACGCTGGTGCTGATCTCCGCACTGGTGGTTCTGTGCATCATCGGGGCGTTTCTGGGCGCGGATCGCGCCAAAACGATGTTCAACTCCACACCCTTGTGCATTTTCTGGGTTCTCTTCGCTGTGCTGCTGGCTGTGGGTCTGTTCGCGTGGGGAGCGATGTGGCGATCGCCGGGTTTGGTCGCCGTGCACGTCGGCCTGCTGCTGATCCTCGCGGGCGGCATCTGGGGCAGCCGGGGCGCCCACGAATGGCGGGGGAATTTTCTCAACCCGGAAAAGACCAAGTCAGCCGACGGGTATTTGCTGCTTCAGCCGTATGACCGGCAAACCAAAGCATCCTGCCGGCTGTGGCGTCTTCCGGCTGATCAGGAACCCCAGCCGGCGGGGGAGTTGCCCTTCGACGTGGAAGTCCGCCGCGCGTGGGTGGAATACTACCCGCCGAAGAAAAATGAATGGCGCCTGCTGGGGCTGGTATATGATGATCGGGGCGCCCCGCGGGACGCTGCGCCCCTGAGCGGCGGCGTCGGACAGCCCAGCCGGTTCTCCGCCGTCGGCGACGTGACAGTGATGGGATACAATCACGCGCTGCGGCAAGTGGAATTGCAACTGACCCACGGCGGCGAGACGATGACCAATCGCGTTACGGTCGGACCGGCGGACGAGCCGGCGACGCTTTCGCTGGCGGAGGCGTTTCCTTCGCCGGCAGAGTGGCGAGACGCGGGGCGGCCTGAAATCGTGCTCCTGCCGCCGAGGCAGCCCGTGCGCGACTACAAAGCCGAGCTGGTCATTTCCGACGCGAACGATGGGCCGGCGGAGGGCGGCGTGATCGAGGTGAATCATCCCCTCCATGCGCGGGGATATCATTTTTATCTCTCCGCCTACGATCCGCCGATGGCGCTGGTGGTCCGGGCCGTCAGCGACGACGGGCTGTATTGGGTATACGCGGGTTTTGCCCTTCTGATGCTCGGCGTGGTCCTGCGGCTGTGGATGGAGCCGGTCGTGCGGCGAGGAGGGCGGAATGGGTAGTTTCCGGCCTGGGAATCTGCTGATCTACGTCACATTGGCGGAGTTTGTGTTGGCGGGTCTGGCGTTTCTGTTGAAGCAGCGTCGCCTCGGCTGGGCGCAATACGCTTTGGCGTTTCTGATGGCGATCACGGCGGTCGTGGTTCGCGGCCTGCACGTCGGACACGTACCGATGCGGAATCTGTACGAGGTGTTCCTCGTGCTGGCGGCGTTGATGTTCCCGCTGAGCCTGTTCGGGCGATTTGTCCTGAAGGCGCCCGGCGAGATGTTTGACGCTCTGCTGGCGGCGGTGCTGCTGGTTCCGCCGGGCTTTGTCTTCTCGGCGGACGTTCAGCCGCTGCCGCCGGCGCTGCAAAGCCCGCTGTTCATCCCGCACGTCTCGGCCTACGTGCTGGCCTACGTCGTCCTTGCCAAGGCGACAATGGTAGGCATTGTGGGAATGGTCCGAGAACGAAAGAAAGGCAAATCTCAAATTTCAAATTTCAAATCTCAAATTTCAAATTTCAAATCTCAAATTTCAGATTTCAAATTTCAGATTTCAAATTTCAAATTGAAAGAGTCCGAGAGCCCTATTTCATACGACAACGCGGTGTATCGGCTGGTGTGCCTGGGGTTTCCGTTTTTGACAGCCGGTTTGTTGACGGGGGCCTTATGGGGCAAACAGGCCTGGGGCGACTGGTGGAACTGGGATCCGAAGGAACTCTGGTCGCTGGCGACGTGGCTGATCTACGTAGCCTATTTCCACGTGCGGCGCATGGCGTCGAAGCGTCGGCTGAGGGTGGAAGTCGCTTTTGTCGTGACGGGCCTGGCGTTTATTGTCATCACATTGCTGTGGGTAAATCTCTCCCGCCTCTTTCCCGGCCTGCACACGTACGCGACATAGTTCTTGCAAAATAGAAATGAAATTCTATTTTGCAAAAACGGCTTGATGAAACAAGGCGGCCTCGCGCGGCGAGCGCACAGATACCGCGCAGACAGATGTACGGATTTACGGAGGCCGCCTTATTTCACCAAGCCCTCCGAATTCTGAAGTCCCCTCAGCGATGGGGAGGAAATCCCGCCTGTCTGGTTGGGACGTTCCGTCCTAGGGATTGACGTTTTGTCGCGGGCAGGCCGACGCGGAGACCACCAGGGGTCGCCCGTTGGCCAGCAGATTCAACTGCACGGTGACCATGGCTGTGACGGTCACCTCTTCCACGACGGTTGTGGAGATCGTAATCTCGAATTGGGTCGCGGCCACCTCGTCGCCGGCGCCCAGAAGCGTATATCGCTGTGTTCCCGCGCCGCCCGTGCGGTCGCAGAAAAACTGCCCGCCTTCCAGCACGTAGTCGATCTGGGCCGGGTCCCCGGAGGCGGGAATGATCGTCAGGTGATTCGTGCTGCACGAGACGGACGACGCGGCGCGGATTTCCCGCGCGATGCGTTCCATGATTGCGCGGGCGGAGTTGCCCAGTTGGGCGTCGGTCTGGTTGGCGTCGTAGGTCTGCGTGCCGATGTACGTTGCGCCGGCGACGGCCACCATCACCATGCCCATGATGGTCAGGGCCATCATCATTTCCACGAACGTAAAGCCCCCGCGGGCCGGCGGGCGGCGTCGCGCCGGCGAGTGGGAACGGCGAATTGTCGTGGATGTGCGTTTCATGGTTTGGTTAGTGTTCCGTATACGTTTCCGGGACGGCGGCCAGGACCGACGGCACGGTGAATCCCACTGGAACCTGGTCGTATTGGGAGCGGTCGATCACCACGTGCGTGCTGCCGCCCATGTCCATCGGGTCGGTTCCCAGGTTCATAATCAGCCCCTGCACGGTCAGGGAGGCGTCGCCCTGCATCGAGATTTTCTCCGCCGCGATGGTTCCGCCGACCGTGCCCATGCTTCCGGTCATCGTCACGGCGAATCCCGGCGCGAGAATGGACGAACCTTCCATCGTGCGGAGTTCGTCGAACATTGGGTCGGCGGGCAGACCTTCGACGCCCTGGATGGAGGCGTTGCCCTGGAAGATGAGCTTATTGTCCGCCGTGGCGCCGGCGCCGGGGTCGTCCGTTACGATTACGCCCGAAACCGTTACGCTTCCACCGAAGGTCACGGTATTGGGCGATTCAATGTACAGCACTCCCACGATCGTGGTGTTGTCATTAAAGGTCGGATTTGTCCCGGCCGGGACGCGAAGGTTCGTGAACGTCTCGCCGGCTTCGGGGGTTCCCGAAAGCGTGTTCGTGGCGAAGGACGTGAAGATAGAGACGTCCGGGCGGGGCAGTTCCTGCGGTTCCGTGCCCAGGTGAATGTGATCCCAGATCGCCGGGTCGCTTCGCGGGATGCCCGCAACAGTGACCGCTCCCGACAGGTCGATGGCTTCCGGGTCGTCGCTGACGGTGTAAATATCGCCCGCCAGGTCGCAACTGCTGGACAGATCGAAGACGATGCCGTCCTCCGAGAGGCTCAGCACGTCGGCCTCCGCGGCGCCGTTGGCGCCTTCGATCAGGGCGCTGCCGGAGACGTGAATCGGACCGGCCGAGACGATGCCCTTGTCAAAAATGCCGCTTCCGCCGGGCACGAGATCGTAGCGCATTTCAATCGTTCGCCGCCCCTGGCCGGATTGCCCGGTGACGGTGAGCTGGAACTGGTTGGCCTCGACGCCGGCGGTAAATTCTCCCGTGAACGACGAGCCGGCCGGACCGGTCTGCACATTGGTGATCGTCACGCCGGCGCCGCTGTACGAAACGGTTCCGGCGGGCAGTTCACCCTGGTAAAACCCACCCAGGGCGTTCAGCAGGGCGGTGGAATCCGGCGAACCGGTGATCTCGAAATCTTCCAGAACCTCCGTCAGGTAGGTCATTCCGCTCTCGGCAGCCAGGCGGGCGCTCATGCCGTCGCGCTGATTCATCCCCTTGTTGATCTCCCGGCCTGTGGTATGAATCATCGCCATCCCCAGCGCCGCCAGGAGCATCACGACGCTCAGTGCCAGGACGTACGACATTCCCTTTCGGATCCGTTGTGTTCGATGTGCGGCGTTGTATCGAGTCATGGTTAGTACTCCACGTAGCTGGAAGCGACGGACGACAGCGTCGAGGGGACGCTGAAGCCCGGCGGGATTTCACCGTATTCGGACCGATCTATCGTAATATGGGCGTTGCCCGTCATGCTGTAGGGTTCGTCACCGAAGCTGATGATGTTTCCCTTGACGGTGGCGGAGGCGTTTCCGAGGAAGCCGAATTTCTCCGCGGCCAGCGTTCCGCCGACCGTGCCGAAGTTGCCCGTGAATTGGACGTTGAATCCCGGCGCCAGGACCGATGCGCCGGCCATGTCGCGCAGGCCGGAGTATTGCGGTTCGTCCGGCAGGGTTTCGACGCCCTGAAGAGTTGTATTTCCGGCGAACAGGACTTTATTCGATGCCGTCGCTCCGCTGCCGGGGTCCTGCGTGACAATGACGCCCTGGAGGTTCATGTTCCCCACGAACGTCACGGTGTTGGGGGTTTCGATAAAAACCACGCCCCGAAGCTGGGTATTGCCCGCGAAGATGGGGTTCATGCCGGCGGGGATGCGGATGTTCACGTACGTGCCGCTTCCGCTGGGCGGACTGCTCAGCACGTTGGTGGCGAAGGATTCAAACACGCCCGGATCGGGACGGGGAATTTCCACGTCTTCCGCGTCGAAGTGGATGTGGTCGGCGACGGCGGGGTCGCTGGCGTTCACGCCTCCGATAGTGACGTTGCCCGTCAGGTCGCACTGGCCTTCGGGATTGGAGGAATAAATATCGCCCTGGACGGAGCAGTTGCCCATCATGTCGTAGACGGTGGTCTGGTCCGAGAGGGAAAGGATGGTGGCCTCGTCGGACGAGTTGGCGCCGTCGATGTGGGCGTTTCCCGTCAGGCAGATCGGTCCGCCGGCGACGATGCCCTTGTCGAAAATTCCCTGCCCCCCGGGCACGAGTTCATACTGCAGCCCGATGTTGCGGCGGGCCTGGCTGGATAAACCTTCCACGTCGAGTTCGATGTCGTCTTCGGCGCTGAGACCCACCGTGGCGGAGAACGTTCCGCAGGACGAATCGATGTTCAGGCCGGTGACCTGAATCTGCCCGCCGCCGTAGCTGACGGTTCCGCCGGGCAGTTCGTCGTTCAGGAACGTCGCGAGGTTGCTCAGAACCGTTTCGGGCGTGGGCGAACCGCTGATTTCAAATTGCCCGAGTTTCTTCGAGAGGAACGCCACCCCGCTTTCGGCGGCCAGGCGGGCACGAACGGATTCCCGCTGATTGATCGCCTTTCGAACTTCCACCCCGGAAGATTTGACCATGGCCATCGCCATGGTGGACAACACAGCCGTCATGATGAGTGCTAACACGTAGGACGCGCCTCTGCGGCGGAAACGTCGACGTGACCTACGTCGTGTTCGCATGATCTCATTCCTTCCTAGCGACAAGCCAACCCGTCGTCAGGCGAACGTTGCCGTCCTTGGCCACCTGGACCTGGACATACACCAGGTCGCTTGCACCCACTCCCACCTCCACACTCGGATCATTCGGCGAACGGTACGAGGTCTGGACCGCCTGGGACCAGCCGCTCATACCGGAAATGGTTTCACCGTGACTGTTGATCGGCGGCCCGTAGGTGGTTCCGTCCAGGGCCGCGACGTCCGCGAAATTCATGTTCAGCGTTCGCTCGCGGATTTCCTGGGCGAGAAAGACGCCCTGCGTCAGCACCGCGCCCTCGCCGCTGTTACGAATCCCCAGATTCACCGCCCCCATCACCGCCGCCAGACCGACGCTCAGCAAGAGAATCGTCATCAGGGCTTCAACCAGCGTAAAGCCCCTCCGATTGCCCTTTCGGCGATTCTGGTTCTGGTGTCGCGGCGTCATGATGTTTTCTTCTTTCTTATTTATGTGGGTCGCATAATGCTGGAAATTTTGATGGCCGGCAACATGATACTCATCGCAATGGCTCCAATGACCACGCCCATGAACACGATCATGAACGGTTCGATCAAGGATGTAACGGCCTTGATCGTGTCTTTCAACTCCTTCTGATAGAAGTCTGAGATATCCTGAAGCACGGGGCCAAGATTTCCTGAATTTTCTCCCGCCCCGATCATCTGGACCACGTTGGGGGGCAGAAGCCTCTGGTTGTGGAGCGGCTGGGCGATCTGGTTTCCCTGCTGGACGGAATCCCTAACTTCTTTCCACATCCCCATATATCGCTGATTTCCCGCCACGTCGGCGGTGATGTCGAGCGTTTCGAGGATCGGCACGCCGGCCGTGAGCAATTCGCCCATGGTCTGGAGGCTTCGGGTGATGTACAATGCCCGGAACATACGCTTAAAAATGGGGATGCGCAATTTCACGCCGTCCCAGATCCATCGGCCCTGGGGTGTGCGGAGGGCGAAGCTGAGCGCCGTAACCACCACGGCGATCCCCGCGATCAGGAAATACCACTGGTGGGTGAGGAAATTGCTGATGGCCATCACCATCAGCGTGGGTTTGGGCAGCAGGTGCTCTTTGCCGGCGAAGAACGTCAGGAATCGCGGAAGGACCCACGTCAGCAGGAACGTCACCGCGCCGATGGACATGCAGAACAGCACGGACGGATAGACCATTGCACCGATGACCATGCGTCGAGTTTCGGATTGCTGGGTCAGGTACGCGGCGATGCGGTTGAGCATGTGCGAAAACGTGCCCGACATTTCCGACGCCCGGACCATGTTGACGTACAGGGGGCTGAACAGTTTGGGGTGTTTCGCCAGCGCGCCGGAAAACGGCACGCCCGATTCCACGTCGTCCTTGATTTCCTCCAGGATTTTTCGGAACCGCATGTTTTCGACCTGTGCGGCGATGCCCTCCACGGCGTCGCGGATGCTGATGCCGGCCTTGATCATGACCGACAGTTGCTTTGTGAAGCTCAGCAGGTCCTTCAGGCCGGGCTTGGGATCCATACGCAGATGGCGCAACTGGGACATAAACCCGCTGTTGTCCGGCAGGGCGACGATGTTCAGCAGATAGCCGCCCTGGGCGCGGACCCAGTCGGAGGCCTCCATGAGACTGGCCGCCTCCACAACGCCGGACGTGACGTCCTGGCCGCTGGCTTGCACTTCATATTTGTACTTCGGCATGGTAGGGTCCTCATCCCCCCAGGACGCGTGCCAGAGCTTCGGGCTGAATCGCCTTGCTCAGGGCGTCGGCCTTGCTGATTTTCCCGTTTACGACGAGGTTTTTGATCGACTCGTCCATGATGCACATGCCCATTGCGCGGTTCGTTCCGATGATGTTCGGAATTTCGTGCAGGCGATTTTCCCGGACGCAGTTTCGCACGGCGGCGTTGCAGATCATCACCTCGCAGGCGGGGATCATGCCCGGCTGGTCGATCCGTTTGAACAGGGTCTGCGTGACGACGGCGGCCAGGCTGCCCGCGAGCATGTTGCGGATTTGCGCCTGCTGCTCGGCGGGGTAGATGTCCACAATCCGCGCGACGGTCTGGGAGGCGTAAGATGTGTGCATGGTCGAAAGCACCAGGTGACCGGTCTCGGCGGCGGTGATGGCGGCGGAGGTGGTCTCCAGGTCGCGCATTTCGCCCACGAGGATCACGTCGGGGTCCTGGCGCAGGGCGTGGCGCAGGCCGCTGGCGAAGGAGGGCACGTCCAGCCCCAGTTCCCGCTGCTCAATGAGGCATTGATCGGACAGAAGGTCGTATTCGATGGGATCCTCGACCGTGATCACGTGACGCTTGAGGCGATGGTTCATCGAATCAATAATGGACGCCAGCGTGGTGCTCTTTCCGCTGCCGGTCGGTCCGGTCACCAGCACCAGGCCGCGCGGCAGGTCGGCGAACGGGCCGATTACCTTGGGCAACTGAAGCGACTCGAACGGGGGAACCTCGCTCGGAATGGCGCGGAAAGCGATGCCCAGCACGTCGCGCTGGTAGTGCGCGTTGACACGAAATCGCCCGATGCCCTCGACCTGCGAACTGAAGTCCAGGTCGCGGATTTCCTCCAGCCGAGGAAGCATGCGCTCCGGCGCTATTTCGCGAACCATGTCCATCGCGTCAGCTTGCGTGACGACGGGGTATCCCTCCATCGGCGAAAGGACGGTGTGCAGACGCATGATGGGCGGCTGGCCGGTGACGATGTGCACGTCGCTGGCGCCGGCTTCGACGGCTCGGGTCAAAATTTCCACGCGGGGCAACATATTTTTTTCCCAACTAGGTTTCCGTGACGCGCATGATTTCCTCGATGGTGGTCTCGCCGGTTATGACCTTGCGCAGCCCGTCCTGTTGCAGACTCACCATGCCGTGTTGCTGGGCGAAGCGTCGCAGGTCGCCCAGGGCGGGGCTGGAGGTAATCACGTCGCGCAGTTCGTCGTTCAGAAGCAGAAGTTCGTACAATCCCAGCCGGCCTTTGTATCCGGTCTTGCGGCACTTTTCGCATCCCCGCCCGCGGAAAAATTTCTCGACCGTCAGGTTTCGTCGTTTCAGGAAGCCTTCCTCGTGTTCGAGCAGGGTGGTGGTTTCCTCTTTGCAGTTCGGGCAGATGCGTCGCACGAGGCGCTGGGCCAGCACGGCGTTGACCGACGCGCTGATGAGATACGGTTCCACGCCGATGTTGATCAGTCGCGTGATGCTGGACGGCGCGTCGTTGGTGTGCAGCGTGGAGAGCACGAGGTGGCCCGTCAGCGACGCCTGCACCGCGATGCGGGCCGTCTCCTGGTCGCGGACTTCGCCGACCATGATGATGTCCGGGTCCTGACGCAGCAGGCTGCGAAGGGCGGCGGCGAAGCTCATGCCGATCGTGTCCCGCACGTTGACCTGGTTGATGTGCTCCAGTTCATATTCCACGGGGTCCTCGACCGTGGAAATGTTCATCCTCTCGCGGTCCATGATCTGCAGCGACGAGTACAGCGTGGTGCTTTTACCGCTGCCGGTGGGCCCGGTCACCAGGATAATGCCGTGCGGCTGGAGGATTTCCCGCTTCCAGAGTTCGAGGGTCTCCAGGGAGAATCCCAGATTCTCCAGCCCGACGCAGATCGAGCGGTTGTCCAGAATGCGGATGACGCACTTTTCGCCGTGGACGGTGGGCAGGGTGCTGACGCGCAGATCGACGCCCTGGTTGTGGATTTTGGCGCGAATGCGTCCGTCCTGGGGCAGGCGGCGTTCGGCGATGTCGAGATTGGCCATGATCTTCAGACGCGAGATAATGGCGGCGTGCATCTGCGGCGGCGGGGCGGCCTGGTCGAACAGAATGCCGTCCATACGAAACCGGACGCGGAGTTTTTTCTCGCCCGGTTCGATGTGAATGTCGCTGGCCCGCTCGTTGACCGCCGAGGAGATGACGTAGTTGACGTAGCGGATGACGGGGCTTTCGCCGGCGATTCGTTCCAGGTCCTCGAGCTTTTCGTCTTCCTCGTCCTCGATCTCGACGCTGTCCTCGTCGAAGTCGGCGACGATTTCGTCCACGCAGTGTTCGGGACCGGCGGCGAATTCTTCCATGAGTTCGTGAATCTGCTCGGGCGTTACCGTTACCAGATGCACCGGGCCGCCCAGGCGGCACCGCAGGTCGTCACGCAGGAAAATGTCCGACGGATCCGACGAGGCCACCACCAGCGCACCGTCTTCCCAGGCAATTGGAAGAGCGTTTCTTCGCTGGAGATACTCCTGCGGCAGGGCGGAGAAGGCGTCCCGGTCGATCGTTTCCGGTGTGAGCGTGCGGAAGGGGGCCTTGAAATATCGCGCCAGGGTTTCCAGGGACTGCAATTCGCTGATCATGTCCAGCGAGACCATCAACTCCAGTATGGTGCGGGTCTCATCCTCCTTGCGCCGGTGAGGCAGTTGCTGAATCTCTTCGGGCGAAAAGCATCCCTGGGCAACCAGAATCGTCTCGGGACCGAAATTGCTCGCCCGCGGTTTATCGGGACTCCAGACCACCTCCAGGCCGACGACTCCGCCGGTCTGGCTCGAAGGCGTTGCGTCCGTCCACGTTGTGCCTTGTTCATTCACGCGGTATTGCATCTCCCATACACAAACGGCCTTACGGCATTTTCAAAACATGTTTTCGATCCCGCCACTGCAACACGACCTGTTCGGGCTGAATTTCCACGACTTTCCACTGATCGATCACCTGTCCTTCCTGGAGCAGATATCCGTTGATGATGGCGGTCGGGCTGGCGCCGATCAGGATCGAGCGCAGTTCCAGGTGTTCCACATCCGGGGGCGCCTCCACGATTGTCGCGGGGGTTCCCGTTGTATTCGCGGCGAGTTTCGCCGCGGGCGCTTCTTTTTTGGCCGGCGGCGCGAACGGATCACGCGGCAGGGCGTGCAACCGGAGGCGGCGACGTTCCAGATCGTTCAGGAACGGAGCGAAAAGTTGTTTCGTTCGCGCCTCGTGCGCCGCCCCGATGGCGGCATCCATCCGCATCTGGTCCAGACTCATGGTGACGGTGGGATCGCCCAAGACGGGGTCGGCGTCGGCGGCGGCGGGTTTAGGCCCGACCGTTCGGGATTCCCACAAAACCCATCCCGCACCCAGGGCGAACATCAGTCCGATCAGCAGGGTGCTGCGGTGCACCCGTCGGCCGAACAGAGACGCGTCCGTGTGCGGAACGGACGTCTCCGGTTCGCCGCCGGCGGCTGGGAAGCGTTCCTGGTTGGAAGCGTCAGCCTTCATGATGCCTTTGTCCCTTTCCGGCTGAAGAATCGCAGCCGAAAGTTTGCCTGTACCGTCGAGTCTTCGGATTTCTTCGAGTCCCGCAGGAGACGAATCTCGTCCAGGCGAAGAATGCGGGATTGTTTCTCCAGGGTTTCCAGAAACGCCTGCACGCCCTGGAATTCTCCTTCCAGTTCCAGCAGAAATCCCTGTTCCTCAATGCCCGGATGCTCCTGCTCCGAGGCTGGGTTTGAAGGGGTCTGGTTCGTCCGAATCTGATGGATTCGCAATTGGTTGACCGCGGCGAGGTTCGAGAGGTCTTCAAAGACCTTTTCGATTTTCTCGTCCTGAGGCAGGCGCGCCTGCTGCCCTGAAACAACGTCCTTCAGGTTCTCGATGTCCTTTTGGAGATTTCCGATGGCCCGTGGACGGGACGTCTCGATTTCCTCCAGGAGACGCTGCTTTTCCTGGATCTGGGCCTGCATCTGATCCATACCGTCTTCGCGCGGCTTGAGGATGAACAGCCAGGCCGCCAGCAGGATGGCCAGCGTCAGGCCGATGAAAATCATTTCTCTGCGATTGATGTTCATGGTTTACCCGTCCTCCCTCTGTCCGTCGTCGCCGGCTGGGGCGGCCTCCACGACGCCCACCTCGTCCGTGAGGTGATCCAGAACGTCCACCTTTTCCTTCAGCAGCCAGTCGATCTGGAATTCGCGTCGCATGCCGGTATCGGCCTCGTATTCGCGGGTATGGCGCAATTGCACGTCGTCCGTGATCGAATGGCCCTTGAGCGTCGTGTAAATCTGTGCGACGTCCGAGTCGCTGGCGGCGTATCCGGCGATCCGAACGAGCCACCGCGGCGCCGGGGGAGCGTCCTGGGGGTCGCTGGAGCGCGTGATCTGCGTCTGTCCCTTCCCCTTGGCGCCTTTGGTCTTGGCGCCCTTTCCTTTTTGGGTCATGGCGGCGGTGATGGTGATTTTCTCGTTGATTTCCAGTACCGAAAGGTTCGCGTCGGCCGGCAGCGCTCGGGTCACCATCGCCACCAGGTAACTGCGCGGCATCGATTCCTCCAGATCGGAGACCTGCTTGGCTTCCTCCAGCAGGCGGCGTTTTTCGCCCCGCAGGCGAATGAATTCGTCCATGGAACCGGTTTCCTGTTCCAGCTGTTTCGAAATCGCTTCGTATTGCGCCTGGACGTCGCGATATTTTCGCCCCTGGACCGTTCCGACGGTAATCACGCCGCCCATGACCAGCGTAAAGAGGATCACACAGAGCATGTCCACGCGATTGCGGAACCGCCGCTTGACGTAGTATTCCGGAAGCAGGTTCATTTGGCTCATGTGACTCATGGTTCGATCCTTACATATCTCGTCCAGCCAGGCTCAGTCCCACGCCGATCGCCAATCCGGGGCAGGGGGGGAAAGTCCGGCCGTTTTCCATTTGCTTTGCACCCTGCAGGCCTCGCAGCGGATCGCCCATCTGCGCGGTCAGGTTCAGGCCCTGGGCCAGTCGCCGGCACAGGGCGCCGTCGACGGCTCGATCGCCGGTCAATAACAGACGATCCACCATTTCGGCGTGGAAGGTGTAGGCGTAATAGCGGAGACACTTTTCAATTTCTTCACATATTTCCTGTAATTGCGCTTCGGTCAGCGGCGGCGGGCCGCCGGTGTTTTCTTCCACCGGCGTAAGTGAGATTTCCGCCGCGGTGGATTTGTCGAGATCGGGAACTGCCCGATCATTGCTGAACAGAAGATTGCGGGCGAAAACAAGGTGTTGTCCCCGCGCAATAATGACCTGGACGCCGTCGTATCCCAGGTCCAGATACAGCACAGCCCGGTCGGCCGGTTCGGTAAGATCGAACAGTCCGGTGAAACATTCCACAATCGCGATGGGTTCCACGTTGACCCCGACCACTTCCAGGCCGGCCCGGCTGGTCATGGTGAGATACGCGTCCATGGTGTGATTGGGAACGGCCACCACAATGACTTCCTTCCACGCCTCTCCGTTTCGATGCACGTTCCCCGCGACGATGTGCCGAAGCACGGCGTCATGTACGGGGTACGGCAGCTCGTCACGGGCGACGCGGCGGACGGCCGACTCCAGGCTGCGCGTGTCCGAGAGGCGAACGCGAACATGGCGGACAAAACTGTTTTCCGCGGGAAGGGCGAAGATGCACTTGCGCCCCTTGAAGCGTTCGCTTTTGAGAATGATGGGCAATTGCTCCGAGAGAAACGCCAAACGCCGCGAAAGGTCCCCGCGCAGAATCGGAGGGATCGTCACGGCGCCGAACGCGGAAAGTTCCACGCCTTCGGACGTTCCCTTCAACTGCACGAGCTTCGCGGCGCTCGAACCTAACTCCACCCCAATGGGGAGGGTCTTTTTGGGTGCAACATGGGCCGGCATGATGGTTGCGCCTCTCCGGATTGTTCACCCCCCGCGGGGGCTCAGCAAGAATCCATTGGTTATGTTTTCAAATGAGCACGCGGCGGGATGAAAAATAAGGGTAAAGGACATCCCCCGGCCGGAACCGGCGTCTACGCAACGCCGCTCCGACCGGGGGCTTTGGGTTCAAACACGGGGATACCGCATCATTCAGGTGCTGAGACCACGCCGGTTCCGGCGTCATAGCCCCAGGTTCCTTCCGGAACCGACCGGAGATATCCAGCCGTTACCAGGGCGTCCAGGGTCGCCGGAAAGGCGCCTGTCTCATAGTGGCAGTAGTCCACCGCATTCTGGAGAATCCTCAGGTTCATGACATCCCGGTTCTCGCGGGCGTCATCCGACGCGTCTGTAAACTGCGGGATGACGATGGCCGCCATGATACCGACCAGGATCACGACCACGAGGATCTCGATCAGGGTGAAGGCATCGTTCTTGCGTTTCATGGTACTCACTCCTTGTTTACTGTGGGCACACGCCCGAATTAGGGAAAAAAACGGCACACGCTCAGAAACGACGAACGGAGACACACACACGGAGTTCCTCTTCCTTAGGGAACATGTCTGAGTTTGCGGAGTGAAGCCACAGCAGGCTTCCGGTGAGGTAAACCATTCGTCCGAGCGGCGCGCTTCAAATGCGCCCATTCCCAACGCGGCCCGGCGACCGAGGTCACGCACCATCGAATTACACATCCCTCGGACGGCCGATACCCTTCCAAACTACACACTACAGAGAAAACACACTTACTCTATCCGCTATCGAACCGCCGCCCGCGGCGGGAGGCGATCGGTTCGTACCATACATACCATAGGATTCATTTTTGCCCGATGTGATATGGAGGACAAAAAAATCGGAAATTTTTCCTCTCTTACCCAAAGTTCCACTGTGAGCGACCTTTTTTTCCAGGCGGAAAGTCGATGATGGCTCCAAACCCCGTGGACGAAAAATATACGACACTGAGAGACTGAGAAACTGAGAGGAAAACAAACAAAAATCTTCTCTGTTTCTCTGTATCTTAGCTT
>JAFGEJ010000044.1 GCA_016931655.1 Phycisphaerae bacterium | reverse complement strand
GTTCAATAACTCGAAAGGCTGGGGTTTTATTACGACGGAAGACGGCACCGAGGCCTTTGTGCACTACAGTGACGTCGACGGGGACGGATTTAAGGCTCTGTATGTCGGGGATTCTGTCGAGTTTGAAATGACCGAAGGTCCCCGAGGCGCCAAAGCCGTCGCCGTCAAGAAAGTCTGAGCAAAACCCCTAATGCCGTCTCCAGGGAGCGCCGTGGTGACCGCGGCGCTCTTTTGCTTCCGCGCCCGGCTTCTTTATCTTCGCAAAGAAACGCGAAGAGCTTGTCAGAGGCGTTGTGCGGGGATACGATTTCGCCAATGACTATTGGATGGTCCGATCTGAGGCCGTATCTTCGCGTCGCGTCGAACCAGCGATGCCGGCCTGGGATGCACTTGCACCCGCGCGTCATTTTCGACCATTACCTCGCCTGCGTCGCCGAGGGCGCGCTGCTGGTGAACATCGCGGGCAAGGAGCAGGAACTCCAGCCGGGAACCTTCATTTTCATCGAGCCGGGCGTGGAACACGAATTCCGCTGCTACGACAACGTCCCGGTCCGGCTGCCGCATCTGCACTTCGATTTCTTCACGCTTCCCGACGCCGGGAGCGTGTTTGTCAGCTTCAAGCAGGCCGAGGAGCTTACAGCCCACCGCCGGCTGTTCCGCCCGCCGATCCACGAGCAGGTTCCCGAACTGCGTCTGGACGCCGTGATTCAGCCGCTGTATTACGAAGCGCCGCTTCAATGCCTCATGAACATCATCTCCCTGCAGGGCCAATCCTCGCCGGCTGCGATGCTGGAACAGCGGGGATACGTTCTGCAACTGATCGCCATGCTTCTGCGGGCCTGCCAGGGCCGCGAGGTGAATCAGAACCCGCGGCATCTTCGCGCGATGGAAGACGCCATGCAACTCATCCGCGACGAATTCCAAAAACCGCTGAGTCTCGACGACCTTGCCGAGGCCGTCCACCTGAGTCCCTCGCATTTTGGTTCGCTGTTCAGGCAGTATTATCAATCCTCGCCGATGCAGTTCCTGCGCAATTACCGCATCGAACAGGTCAAGCACCTGCTCTTAACGACCGACCGCACGCTGACGCAGATTGCAGCCGAATGCGGCTTTTCCTCCGTCCACGCCCTCTCGCGGGCGTTCAAAGAGGTCTCCGGCATGAGTCCGAGCGACTTCCTCCAGGGCCGACGGACCGAACCCGACGTCCCCGCCGAAGGCTGCCCCATGAGCAATTAAATCGTGTCGCGGGCGTCCCGCCCGCGCGTATCGAGGGCATCCTGCCCTCGGGCAAACCATCAATTCCGCAGCCGAGACGGCTGCGGCACGCGCGGGCAAGATGCCCGCGACACATAGAAGCCATCCATAAAACCGTCAGCGGCGCTACAATTTCGTGGAAATCGCCAAAGACGGCCTGTTGTTAATTTCGTATGCTGTTTTTCGTATTCTGGTGGAATTCATAACACCTGTTTCGGAGAACCAATCATGTTTCTGGACCATCTGACGCATTTGCAGAAATACCGCGCTAAGCGCGTCTCGAGCTACGACCGCACCGGAAAAAACGACGACTCCAGGCCGATCCCCAAAGGTGAAACTCTCACTCTCGCGGAGATCAAAGGCCCCGGGCAGATTGCCCATATCTGGTTCACCATTTCCTGCTCGGACAAGAATTACCTGCGCAGCCTGATCTTTCGTGCGTACTGGGACGGGGCGAAAACTCCCGCCGTCGAAACGCCGGTGGGCGATTTCTTCGGCATCGGGCATGGCCACGCCGCGTCGTATCAGTGCGCGTTTTTCTCCACCAGCGCCCCGGCGCCCGGCCACGGCGGCGGCATGGCCATGAACTGCTGGATCCCCATGCCCTTCGCGAAATCCGCCCGCCTGGAGATTCTCAACGATTCCGCCGAGGACGTTCGGTCCTTCTACTATTACATCGACTACCGCGAACTGCCCGCCGCACCGGACGACATGACGTATTTCCACGCCCAGTGGCGCAACGAGCGGCCCACGGACGGCTGGCACGGCAAGGGCAGCGTCTGGCACAGCCCGGACTGGCGCGACCGCATCGACAATACCCCCGACGGGATCAATCTTACCGGCGAGGGCAATTACGTTGTACTCGATACCGAGGGCCGGGGACACTTCGTCGGCTGCAATGTCTCAATCAAAAACCTGTACGAAGGCTGGTGGGGCGAAGGCGACGACATGTTCTTCGTGGACGGCCAATCGTTCCCACCGGACCTGCACGGCACGGGCACGGAAGACTATTTCTGCCACGCCTGGGGAATGCAGCCGCAAAACGCCCACCTTTACCACGGCGTTTCCCTGGCGATCAGCCCCTATGAGAACGTTCCCGCCGGCAAGCCCGCGAACTGGCGAGGGCTGTACACGAATTATCGCCTGCACGTGGTCGATCCCGTGCCGTTCACCAAGTCGCTGGTGATGTCCATCGAGCACGGCCATGCGAACAACCGCTCCGATGACTGGGCGTCGACGGCCTACTGGTACCTTGACAGGCCGGAACACAAGCAGTACGCCCCCTTTCCCAGATGGGAAGACCGGGTCAAAATCTGAGGTGCATCTGCACAGTATAGGTGTGAGGCCGTCTGGGAATTCAGGTAACCAAAATATGGATGGAGTTTCCCCGAAATTTTGTTGTTTTTTCTTCGTCCCGAAGGGACAGAAAGCGTCTAGCCGGGGGTGAGCGAAGCGAACCCCCGGAAAAAGGCTTATTTTCTTATAGCCCCAACGGGGCGACAGCAACGATTCCTTCTCATCGAACTCGCTGCCGTCCCTTCGGGACTCGAATCAAAGAGATCGTCTCCGGGGGTTCGCTTCGCTCACCCCCGGCTAGACGCTCCCCGACCCTTCGGGTCGAAGAGAAGAAAAGACAACATGGTAACTTCTGGACGGCCTCAAATAAGTGGAACGAAAAGGGGCGGGAGACGATGCGGGGACGGCGTAACCGAATGATCAAAAGCCTTAATGAGTTATCTTTTTTACTGCTGGGTTGGTGTTGCATGCCGCTTCAGCGCGGCGGTACAATTCGTCCATGACCATACGCACGAGAATCCTCGCGACCGTCGGGCCGGCGACCGCATCCCGCAAGACGCTGCACGACATGTTCGAGGCCGGGTGCGACGCCGTCCGTATCAATTTCTCCCACGGCGACGAACAGCAGCGCGAAGGCTTCCTCGCCGACATTCGCGCCGTCGAACAGCAACGCGGCGAACCCATCGCCGTCTGCGGCGACCTGTGCGGGCCGAAGATCCGCGTCGGACAGATTCACGGCGGCGCGGTTCTGCTGGCCGAGGGACAGGAGCTTGTGATTCAGCGCGAGCCCGTCGAGGGCGACGCGACGCGCATCTCCACCACGCTGGGGGAACTGGTGGACGACGTGACCGCCGGCGAGCCGATTCTGCTGGACGACGGAAAGCTCCGCCTGGAAGTCGTCGAAACCCGCCCGCCGGAGGAGATCCTCTGCCGCGTCGTCGTCGGAGGTATCCTGGCCGACGGCAAGGGCGTGAACCTGCCCGGAACGCAACTGAAGCTCTCGGCCCTGACGGAAAAGGACCGCAAAGACGTCGCCTGGATCGCGCAACACGATTTCGATTACGTCGCGCTGTCGTTCGTGCAGCGGGCTGAGGACGTCGAAGCCCTCCGCGCGATCCTGCGCGAGCACAACTGCGACGCGCAGATCATCGCGAAGATCGAAAAGCCCAAGGCCCTGGATCAACTCGACGCGATCCTGCACGCCGCCGACGCCGTCATGGTCGCGCGGGGCGATCTGGGCGTGGAGATGGACTTCCCGGCTGTGCCCGTGGCGCAAAAGCGCATCGCCCTGCGGGCGCGGCAGCTGGGAAAGCCCTGCATCATCGCCACGCAGATGCTCGAGAGCATGATCCAGTGTCCCACGCCCACGCGAGCGGAAGTCTCCGACGTCGCCAACGCCGTGCTCGACCACGCCGACGCCGTCATGCTCTCCGGGGAAACGTCCGTGGGCAAATATCCCGTCCAGGCGGTCCAGGCCATGAACCGCACCGTCCAGGCCATCCAGGCCTACGACGATCAGACCCACGGAACCGCAATAGTCACGTACGAAGCCTCGCCCACAATGGCTGCCATCGCCCGGGCCGTCCGGACGATCCTGGAGGCCGAGGACATCGCCGCCATCGCCGTGTTCACCGCCACCGGCGCCACGGCGCGCATGATCGCCAAGAACCGCCCGACCTGTCCGATCCTGGCGCTGACGCCTGAGCTTCGCGCCGCGCGGCGGACCTGCCTGTACTACGGCGTCCAGGCCGTCGTCCCCCGCGCGGACCACGCGCCCGAACACACGCGGGAAATTCTCACAATGGCCTCCGACATCGCTCAACAGAAGGGCCTGGCGAAGCGGGGCGATCGGATTATCGTCGTATCAGGCCGGCCGCTGCTTGGCCCGGACCGCACCAACTCCCTCGTCATCCACACCGTCGGAGAAATTTTTTCATAACCCCGCCCCTACCCTATATTCACAAAAACTCCACGAATTTCACGGATTCAAGAAGGATTACACGGATTTTTTATCGGAAAATCCGTGAAATCCTTATGAAATCGGTGTAATCCGTGGACGGTTTTGCAACGGCGTCGCATTTGGAATACGATTGCGCTGTTCAAATGTTACTGCGAGCGGTGTAGTTTCTCATCTTCCCGGGCCGTAGTGGGGCGGAATATCGTCTTCGGGTTTACGGCCCGGGTCGATGGGCGTCAGGTGCGAGCGAAGATCGCGCATCGAGGTGCGGAGATCGCCGACGTGTCGCCCCAACGTGCGCACAACCTCGTCCAGGTCGCCGACCGTTTTTTCAAGGTAGGCGATTTTTTCTTCCAGGCGGACGATCCGTTCCTCGGACGGAGGCATGGGGGTCTCGGTGGATGAAATCCGGCGCAGCCTATTTGCCCTTGGCCTTGGCGGCGACGCGGGCGGCCTTGCGGGCGCGCTCTTTAGCCTTGCGCGGGGCGTTTTTGCGTCGCGTCTCGGCCTGGTCTTTCAATCGACGGTCCAGTCGTTCTCTTCGTTGTCCCATGAATGCACGCTGTCCTTTCCAATTACGGCGGAGCGGGACAATTATAATCCCCGGCGGCGATTTGGCAAGCGCCCGGCGGAAGAAACTCCCGCCGCGTGTGCGACAACAATTTCTGGCAGCCAACGGAATGGGATTACCATGTGGCTTGGGCGTCTCGCCCAAGGGTTCCACGGGCATCTTGCCCGTGGAGGAGCACGTCCCTGAGGGACGTGCGACACTTGGACAAGATGTCCAAGCCACCTGAAAATGCCAACAGCCAGAACATGTTGTCGCACACCCCGCAGCCGCGATTCCACACCAGGAAAACGACGGAAAATTTTTCAGCTTTTTTCGTGGGGAATTATGGACGGCGGGAATTATAATAACGGCAGTGTACAGTTTGTCTGTGCGCGGAGCCTGTCTCAAAAAACGGTTTTGTCCGGCACGCTTTTCCGGGCAAGTCCAACGAGGACAATGGCTTATAAAAATTCGGAGGAATGTATGCGTACCACACGGCGGATGTTTATCTGTGTTGGGCTTTTGGGTTTGTCGGCTTCCCTGGCATCGGCCTGGGGGCCGAGTATTCATCAGGACCTGGCTGACAGATACTACGAAGACCCCCTCATTTACGCCCTGGCCGATGAATTTAATACGGACATCGACGCCGTTACCGCCGGCGCGGGAGACCTGGACCTCGTCGGCGATCCGGATCATGGCCTGTATCACAGCGGGCAATGGGATATGGTTCGATATCGGCAGTACGTTCTGATTCCCGCGAATCCGTCTCACCCCACCAAATGGTTCGACATCGACGATACGACCCGGCTGAAGTACATGATGCACAACCTGGGCGACGTGGCGGTTCCGATCGGCCATTCGCCGGCCAACCAGGTTCCCGGTGCGGAACCGGACCAGTTGAAAGAAGCCTTTTTTGAAGGCCAGGCGGACGTTGGTTCCTACGGCAGCCCTTCCCTGTACACGGGCAGTTCGTATACGGGAACCGTTTCACAGTGCATCGACCAGTATTTCGACGAGCATATGGTCAACGTGCATTATTTCGTGGATAACGTCAGCACGGGCTTTTTGACCGTCGAACCCTGGAGCAACGCCAACTACTCCGCGCACGTCGCGTGGGATCTTTCCCAGAAGCTCGCGAAGGTGATCCTGGCGGATTATTACCTCGCTCTGCGCCCGGCCGCCGAAGGGGCCGTGGAAGACGTCACCGTCGGTCCGGGCGAAACGGCGACGTTTACCGCCGCCGACCTGCGCGACCCGGACAACATCAAGTGGAACAGCGACGGGTCCCACTACTACGACGCCGGCTGGTCGGGCATTTCCCAGGTCCGCTGGGATTTGGACGGCGACGGCATTTACGAAACGACGGGCCTGACAACGTCCCGGACCTACTCGCAACTGGCGGCCCTGATCGGTCCCAACGCCAGCAGGCTGTTCGGCATCGAAGTGACCGACGATGAAGGCAACGTGACCACCGACACGGCTACGCTGACAACGATTCCCGAACCGGCGAGTCTGCTGCTCCTGACGGTTGGTGGATTGCTTGGTTATCGACGGAAACGATAGCGACTGAAAAAGAAAGACCCGCGGAACAGCAAGCCCAATCACGGGTTTTGTGAGAAGAAGATCGCCTTATTTTTCTTTCAGGACGGGGGATGTTTCCGGGGTTTGGTTTATTTTCGCGGGCAAGGGAATACGAAAAACGCGCCAGTGGGTTCCCCATCTCCCGGAGGGGACGGCCTGAAGCGGCGCGACGGGCGAGGTGGTGGGATCGGCTTGCAGAAGCACGTACCATTCCGGCACGCCGCGATACGCGTCCGTATCCGCCAGCGCCGAAACGGCTGCCTGAAGCTTGCGCGGTGCGTACGGCGGGCGCAGCCATTGGTACTGCTTCAGCAGCAGATCGGTCCATTCCCCCAGCGACCAGGGGGCCAGGTAGTAGAACATGCGGACGTCGTCGCGGCAGACCAGCACGCCCCGCCGGGCCAGCATGCGAAATTCGTCCTGATCGGTCACAAAGATCGCGTCCACGTCGGTTCGGCTGCCGGCCCAGTCCGCGATGGCGGCCAGCTCGTTTCGTTCGGCGTCCTGCTCGTCGATTTCCTGAACGCGCATGGGCCGGTCGGCCTCGTCGAGAAAGCGGGTCGCCAGGTCGTAGATTTCGTGGCGCACCAGACGGAGATTCTCCGAAGGCAGCATCCAGATCAGCAGGAACAGGCCGAAGGCGTACCGGAGATATCGCCGGTTCCTGCGGACGATGCGAAACAGGTGCGTCAGCGCCTGGGCGAAGATGACGTACAGCGGCAGCATGACCCAGGCGGAGGCCTGGATGAAGTCGATCATCGGCGGGGCGGAATCTCCCACGCGCCCCAGGGCCTGGTTCAGGCCGTGCAGCCCCAGCGCCACGAACAGCGCCATGCCCGCCATCCACAGCCAGAGGTCCAGGTTCCTCGCCCGAAACCGCTCGAGGCGCCACAGCAGCACGCCGGCGGGAACCGCCAAAGCAGCGACGTACAACCCCCAGTTCAGCAGCGACCGAAGCAGTTCGGGATAGAGCACCGCCAGTTCGCTGATGCGCAGCGCGTGCAGGACGGCCTGGGAGGAGACGGCCGGGTCGCCCGCCGCCGCGGCGACGGACCGCCGCAGCAGAATGAAATACAGCACATACGGGCACGCGCCGGCGGCGAAGAACACCGCGCACCCGACGCCCCGAATCACCGCCTGAAGCGAAAAACGGTTTCGCCCCAGGTGGACGGCCAGCAGAATCAGCGCCAGGTTCATCGCCGAGATCAGGTGCAGGTTCGCGCACAGGCCGATCGCGCCGAACGTGACGACCACCTGCGAGCGATGCGCATTTTGCAGATACGACAGCAACAGCAGCGGGGAAAAAGCGATCAGCACGCCCTGGGGCGTGATCGACGCCAGCGTGCCGATGCCCCAGAACCAGTTCCCGAACGTCTGGATGACCGTCGCGCTGAGAACGGCGACGTAGCAGGAAATCGTGCTGCTGCGACTCTGCCGCCACAGCAGCGCATACATGCCGCAGAGATACAGAAACACGAACGGCGCGACGCCCACCCGAAACGGCAACGCGAGATCCTCGTAGTTTGTGGGGATCAGGGATAGTTCCATCAGGCTGAGGAACACGGGCGTGTGGAGCTGGGGCAGTCGGCCCTGGGCGTGCACCTCGCCGTAGACCGTGTCATAGTTCAGCAGGTTCGGCTGGTGACGCTTGAGAGAAGCCGTGGCAAAACCGATCTGCTCCTCACCGAGGCGATGGTCCTTCCACGCCAGGTATCCGCTGCCGGCGGCGAAGGCCAGGAAAATCGTAACGGACAGCACATGTTTGGTCGAGGGAACCGGCCTCATTTCGCTTTTCGTCTCCGCTGGGCGTCATGGTAGTATAAACCCATGAACCACCCGGAGTACAAGGAGAAACCCTGACCGGCGAGACAAACATCCTGGCTGTCTTCCAGCGGAAATTGGCCGACGCACTCGACGCGGGGGATTTGCTCCACCACAGCCAGAGGGTGCTGGTGGGCGTCTCCGGCGGGGCCGACAGCGTTGTCCTGCTGCACGCGCTGGCGGCGGTGGCGGAAGAAGCCAGCCGGGCGTATTCCCTTGCGGTGGCGCATCTGGATCACGGCCTGCGGGACGCCTCGGCCGCCGACGCCGCCTTCGTGGCGCAACTGGCGAAATCCATGCACCTGCCGTGCGTAATCGAACAGGCCGACGTGCGCAAACTCGCCCAAAGGCAGGGCCAGGGCGTCGAACACGCCGCACGCATGGCGCGATATGAATTCCTCGCCCACGCCGCACGCGAACACAACGCCTCCGCCGTCGCCGTTGCCCACCACGCCGACGATAACGTCGAGACGATCCTCTTCCGCCTCCTGCGCGGAACGGGAATGAGAGGCCTGCGCGGCATGGAAGCCAGGAGGGAATTGAAAACAGAAAAGGAAGCGGGAAGCGGGAAGCCGGCAGCGGGACAAACCAAGTCCCCAGTCCCAAATCCCCAGTCCCCAATTTTCCTCGTCCGTCCCCTGCTGGGATTCCGGCGGGAGGAGATTCTCGCCTATGCGCGGGCGGCGGAGCTGGCCTGGCGGGAAGATCACACCAACGATGAGACGTACTATCGTCGCAATTTTCTGCGCCATGAACTGCTGCCGCTCGTGCGGCAGATCAATGACCATGCCGACGAGGCGCTGCTGCGCCTGGGCGAACTGGCCGGGCGGGTGGAGGCGTTTCTGACGCGCCAGGCGCAGCAGCGACTGGCCGAGGCGATCAGCCACGAAGATTCCGAAAAAATCCTGCTCGACGTGACGATGTTCGCCCCCGATCCCTCCTCCGCCGAAATCGTCCTTCGCACGACCGCCTACCGGTTGGTGTTGGAACAATTGGGCATGCCCCAGCGGGACCTGTCCGCCGAGCACCTGGCCGCCGTCGACGCGCTGTTGCAAACCCCCGCCGGTGCGGTGAATCTCCCCGCCGGCTTTACCGCCCGCCGCGAACGAAATCACCTGCTCTTTCAGACGCCACAGCAGATCGCGTGATTTCAGCCGACGGCTACGCCCTTGCCTCGGAGAAACTCCTTCAATTCGCCGATGCCGATCACGCCGAAGTGGAACACCGACGCCGCCAGCAGAATCGTCGCCCCGGCCTGGACGGCCTGGTGAAAATGCTCCAGTTCGCCCGCGCCGCCGGAGGCAACCACCTCCGCGGAGACCGCCTCCCGAATGGCCCGGATCACCGGCAGGTCGTATCCCGTCCGTGCGCCGTCGCCGGCCTTGCTGGTGGGCAGAATCACCGGCACGCCGTATCCATCGACGCGCTTGGCCCATTCCACCGCGTCGGCGCCGGTGGCTGTCCGTCCGCCGTCGATGTAGACTTCATAGCCGGAGGGCATGGCGGGGTTCTGATCCACGTCGATCGCCACCGTCACCTTCTCCGGGCCGAAGGCCTTGACCATCTCCTCGATTCGCTCGGGGTGGCGGAACGCGGCGCTGCTGGTGGAAATTTTATCCGCGCCGGCCTGGAGCACCTTTTCGGCGGAGGCGACGTCCGAAATTCCGCCGCCGACGGTAAACGGCACGGTGGCGGCCTCGGCGACGCGTTTCACGACGTCGAGCATCGTGCCCCGCCCCTCGACGGTGGCGGTGATGTCCAGCAGCGCCAGTTCGTCCGCGCCGGCGTCGCAATACGCCCGCGCGCAGGCGACCGGATCGCCGGCGTCCCGGATGTCCACAAAATGCACGCCCTTGACAACGCGCCCGTTTTGCATGTCCAGGCACGGCATGACGCGAACGGTTTTGCTCATACGAATGACTCCTGGTGAAGTAATGGTTTCATCCCGCGACCTGGGTGATAATCCACGTTGTTCCCTCGTGAAGAACCGGTTCGGGAATCATCGGCGGCTGTTTGCTGCCCGTGATTCGCTGCATCGCCCAGGCCGCGACGGTCATCATCGCGGGGCACTCGCGCCGCTGGTACAAAATCCGCTTCAGCAGGGGCAGGGCGGAGTGAAATTTCATCCTGCCCGCCGTCTTGACGGCCCGCCACTGTATCGACAGAAACAGATCGCGATCCTTCAGTAACGCCACGACAACGGCTTCCACGTCGCTTCGGCGCTCGGCGGGCGTCAGCGACGGCAGGGATTCCAGGGCAAAGGCGATAACGGTTTCCAGACGCTTTCTGCTCACATACAGCCGCATGAGGCGAAGGGTCGCGTTGAGGGATTCGGTGTCTCCCAGCGCCGCTAAGGCCTGGATAACCTGGCCGGTGATTTTCTCGCTGAACGGCGGCGGAATGACCATGCGGGTGAGGGCTTTTAAGTACGGCAGGGCCTGCCTGGAACACCTATCGAGCACCGCCCGTAAGGGTTCCACCGCCCGCGGATCGCCGATGCGCCCCAGCGCCGCGGCCACTTCGCCCAGGAGCGGCGAGTCGATGGGCAGCGCCGTCGTGAGGCGCAGCAATTCGTCGAAGCCTTCTTTTCGTCGCAATACGCCCAGCAGACGGCAGCAGGATATGACATTGCGTTGAAGCAGTTCTCTGCGCCGCTGGAGGGTTTCCTTCCGATTCTGCAGTGCTTCGGTCCGGTGGGTAATTTCGGGATCAATGGTTTTTGTATTCTTCTTTTCGGCGGGCTTGGCTTCCGCAAGTTTGCTGAGCTGCTTTACAACGTCGGCGAGGGCATCGTTGTTGGTCTTCTGATCGGCCTGGATTCGGCGCAGATGATCCGCGACGGCCTGTCCCACGGGCGCCCCGCCGATGCGCCGCAGCGCCCGGAAGGCGGCGGCGTGCATCCGGTCGTCCGGGGCGTTCAGAAAAACCCGAACGAGCGGCCCGAGGGCTTCGAGCGTTGGAAGGTCCCCCAGCGCCTCCGCCGCGGCCAGGCGAACCAGGCCCGACGGGTCGGACAGGAACGGGACAATGTTTCCGGGCGCCTCCCGTTGCCGATACACGCGAACGACGGCCCGGCGGAGAAGGGGATTCGGGTCCTTTCCAACGTTCTCGAACTTCTCAGGTTCCGCCGGTCGCGTCGTCGGAACGGCGGAGACGAATTTTCCGAGGCACTCGACGGCCGCGGCGCGAACCACGGGCGGCTGGGGCGCCTCGGCAAGTCGAGTAAAATCGCTTTGCCGTTCCCCCGCCGATTCCAGCAGCAGCGCGTTTCGCAAGGCCTCGACGAGAATATCCGACGAGGAACTGTTTTTTTCGTCCAACAGGGCTTTCAGGTCGGCCGGCGTCGCGGCTCGGCGCAAGGCCGTCAGCGTTCGCAGGGCGGTGAAGCGGATTTCCTCCCGTTCGTGGCGGGTAAGAGGTTGCAGCGCATCGGCGGCGTCTTGCAGGCGGAGCGCCACAAGCCCGTCCATCGCCGCCAAGAGGGGCGCATCGTGCGTATCCCGCAGGCCCGCGAGGATGATTTCCCTACCGGCGAGGCCCAGTTCCGTCGCCCCGCGAATCGCCGCGGCGCGCACGGCGGAGGAGGCGTCTTTCGCCGCCTGCTGAAGGCGCGGCAAGGCGGCAAGGTTGTGCGTCTGGCCCAGTTCGCCGGCTGCCCGCTCGCGGACGCGCGGGTCCTTTTCCGCCAGCAGGCCGCCCAGCAGTTCCACGCTCCGCGCGTCGCCGAACGTCGGAATCGGAACTTCGTCGCCTTCCAGAACCGGTTCGGGAATCGCCGACGACGGATTCGCAAAGCAAAAACCGCCATAAAGCAGAAGAACCAAAAGAACCGTTTTTTTGTCTATCACGGCCATCTTGTATTCTGACTCCTGACTTCTGACTCCTGACTTTATTAATTTGCCCGGCGGAGCTGAAAGACGCGCAGTACGGTAATCACGAACATCGCGCCCGTGGCGACGGCCATGACCTTCAGGTGATCGTTCAGCAGTCCGTATTTCTGCACGCCCGGCGCACCGGAGGCCTCCATCGCGGCGATGATCGGGTTGAGCAGAAACGCCGCCTCGACAACGCGCCGGGACAGCAGGTCCTCGATGAGCAGCCCCAGCAGCGAGAGCAGCGAAAGCGTCACCACCAGTCCGTACGTCCAGGCCGTCGCGGCGCTGGTGCGGGAAAACAGGCTGGAGAACATTGTCCCGGCTGTGCAGGTAAACAGAATCGTGATTCCGATCACGGCGCAGACGCGCTGGAGCATGGGGCTGAACACGAGGAAGCTCGCGTACACCGCCGCCAGGGCGGCGCTTAAGAGCAGCACAAAAATAACGGTCGGCCCCGTCACCAGGGCGCTCTTGCGCAGAGCAACGCCGAAGAACATCACCACGAACAGCAGCATCACCCCGCCCAGCAGGACGCGGAGATACGTCGCGGGCACGATGCTCTGGAATCGAAGGCTCTCGATGAATTCGCCCAGTTGCGGCGCGAAGGACGCGTCGAAGTACACCAGGATAAACATCGCCGGCAAGGCCGAGAGGATCAGCAGCACCAGCGGAATGATGGAGGCCTGGAACTTACCCGTCACGATTCGCCAGGAGGGAATCGGCGTGACGCGCATCAGGTCCCAGACGCCCGTTTCGCGGTCGGTGCAGATCGCTCCGCCGGCGATCGCGGGCCCCAGCAGCACCACGAGCAGCACCATCATCGCCGCGACGGCGGTGGCCATGTTCTGGTACAGGCTGGTCGCGCCCTCGCTCACGAAGGCCTGCACGCCGATGCTCACGAGGAACATCAGCAGCACGGAAATCACAAGGCAAACGCCCACCGACCGCAGCAGCCACTGGACCTGCAGCATCGGGCGGGTGCGGAATTCCTTGCAGAGCACCGGATTCTGCCACCAGGCGACGGGGCGTTTCCGCTTGCGCGGATCGAACAGGAAGAACAGGCTGCGCGCGGAAACCTGGTTCCGCTCGACGACGCGGAGTTTTTCACGCGGGCGAGGCGGCTGGGGCGGCCGGCGAAGCCGCCAGAGACACAGCAGCGCCATCAGTATGATCATTCCGCCGCCGACGTACAGATAGCTCTGCCAGAACGGCGGCAGCGCCCTGGCGCCCTGCACGTAGACGGAGTCCGGCCAGACGAGCGACATCATCGCCTGGACGGGACTCAGCGAGGCAATTCCGTGCAGCGCGTTCTGCCAGAACGGATCGCCGCGGGCCAGCAGGTGGTTTGAGACCGGCCAGGCCGGCAGGGGCGCAATAATGCACACAAGGAACAGCACGCCGTACGTCACAATGATCGCCCGGTAGCTGCGGTGCATCAGGGTGCTCAGGAACAGGCCGATCATCCCCAGATACACCGCCGTCAGCAGCAGCAGGCCCAGGAGGGTCAGCACCTCGTAGTGCCCGATCCCGCCCAGCAGAAACGGCGTCGCCAGCGCCGGTGCGCCCGTGAGCGTCAGCAGCACGAGAAACGTCAGCGAACCGACGATCTTACCCGCGACGATTTCCCGGGGTTTCAGGCGGGAGGCAAACAGGCCTTCCAGCGTGTTGTGTTCCATTTCGCTGGTGACGGCGGCTGCGGTAAACGCCGGGGCGACCAGGATAACGATCATCAGTTCCCCCATCGCCAGGATGCTCAGGATGCGTCGCGCCTGTTGCCCGCCGAGGTCCTGCAAACCGCCGGCCGGCCAGAGCAGCCAGACCATCACCGTAACCGCCAGCAGGAACCCCGCCTGCAACGCGACGGCCTTCTTCGTGCGAAGGGCCGAGAGCACTTCCTTGTGAATGATCGGGTTTCGAAACATCAAGCCGGTTCCTGGTCGGTGGTGGTTTTTTCGTTCGTCGGGGCGGGGGATTCGTCCTGGTTCTCATGTTCCCCGTCGTCGATGCCGCTGACGGCCATGTAGGCGTCTTCCAGGCTCAAGGGCACTTCCCGGAGAATCGCCGTTCGCGCCCCGGCGGCGTTGACGGCCTGGAGCAGATCGGCCAGCGCCTCGTCGTCGCCGGTGAAACGGAAGCGGAGCACGTCCTTTTCCAGTTCGGAGGTTTCCACCTTGCGGCTGTGGGGATCGGCCTGGATGTTCTCCCGCGCCGCGTCGGGATTGGCGAGGCACTTGATCTCCATCAGCCGGTCGCGCCGCAGGTCGCGCAACACGGATTCGATGGGTCCGCACGCCCGCAGCACGCCCTGGTGGATAATGCCGATGTAATCGCAGATGGCCGCCAGCTCGGGCAGGATGTGCGAACTGACCAGCAGCGTCTTTCCGCCGTCGGCGAGCTTTCGCAAAAGCTGGCGCATCTGGATGCGGGCGTGGGGGTCCAGGCCGTTGGCCGGCTCGTCCAGCAGCAGCACCTCCGGATCGTGCATGAGCGTTCGCGCGATGCCCACGCGCTGCTTCATGCCCTTCGAGAGCGTATCGACGAACCGGTCGCGCATGTACTCGGCGTCGGTGATGTCCAGCACGTAGTCCAGGCGTTCGCGCCGTTTGCGGCGGGGAATTTTGAAGGCCGCCCCGAAAAAGTCGAGGTATTCCCACACGCGCATCTGGTCGTACACGCCGAAACTGTCGGGCATGTAGCCCAGGAGCGACTTGATCTTATCGCGGTGTTTCACCACGTCCACGCCGCAGATGCTCGCCCGGCCGCCGGAGGGTTTCAGCAGCCCGGCCAGAATGCGAATGGTCGTGGTCTTGCCCGCGCCGTTGTGCCCGATGTACCCGAAGATGGCCCCGCGCGGGATGGAAAGATCCAGGTGATCCAGGGCGGTGATTTCGTCGTACTTCTTCGTGAGCCCTTCGCACCAGACGACCGAATTGTCCTGTTGTTCCGATGTCACCGAACGGTTCCTTTCAGGGATACGTCCACGCGTTGGAGTTTCCACGGCGCCCCAGCGGCGGAGGGAGAAATGGACCTGGTTTGAACCCGGCCGGCCCGGAGGTCCGGTAAATCCATCGTTGCCCGCGCAACGTCCAGTTGAAACGCCAGCCGGCCCCGCGCATCCAGGAACCGCTCCGCCTCCGGAACGCGAAGGCGAACCTCGCCGTTGGGGCGGTCGAAGGCGCCGAGCGGAACAGCCGGTTGCGCTTCGCCCGGCGGGATTCCCAGAACGCTCAGACGATAATCACTTGCGCGGGCGTCGATCACGATTTCCGCGACGAGATCCCCCAGCCGCACGCCCGCCGGCAACTCGACGGTGAAGGGGATTTTCGCGTCGCGCGACACTTCAAGGAAGCTGTGACGGCGGGTGTCCCAGTTCATTGCCCTTATGTTCATATTCACCCAGCCGGCGGGAATGTGCACCCGTTGTCCCGCTCGCGGCGGGAGAAACGAAATCGGCCAGTTCACGACCGACCATCCCTGCCGCTGCAGGTTGCGCCCCGCCAGGGGATCCACCCCCGCCGAAGACGTGTACCCGATAAGCCTCGTGCCGCCGGCAACACCGTTTTGAAATCCCGGCTGGGCGATGAGGCGGCGAACCAGGGCGGTTTGAAGTTTGTTTGGCGCAATGGCGCTGGAAAATTCGCCCTCCGCCGTCGGTGGCTCGGCGGGCGGTTTTGCCCCAGCCGCCGTGACGCCCCGGCTGCCGGGAGGCGGGGGAAACGACACCAGCCCCAATAAATCGTCGTCGCCGATCTGAACGCGGCGGGACTCGCCGGCTGGGATCGACCCCACACGATACGTGTGAAAATTGACCAGCAGTACGGCGTCTTCGATATCGTCCGGCAGGTTGTTGGTCAATTCCCCGCCCAGGCCGGCTTCATTGAATTGCAGCGAGCCGCTCAGGACCGACGTCGGCGTAACGGCGAGCGTGTGGAAGATTCGCGTGTCGTTGGGCTCGACGTTCTGATCGGGCAGTTCCGTTCCGTCGGCGGTCGTGCGGATTTCGGCGAGTTTCAGCGCCGCGGCGGTGGATCGGCCCAGGTCGGAAATCAGCCCCGCCGGACTGCCCGAGGCGGGGCTGAGCGTTTGGGCCTCCGGGCCGCTGAAATACGCGAAGGCCTGCTGAAGGCGCGTCTGCCCGTCGCCCAGGCCGGTCATCAAACCGACGTGGCTGAGGCGCTGCGGATCGCCCTGCCGCAGGTTATAAAAGAACAAACCCAGGCCGACGACCAACCCCAGGGGCACGAGCAGGCCCCACAGCCATTCCCCCCGCCGCGCCCGCCGCAGCAGCGAACCGGCCACGAGCACAATTCCCAGCAGAACCGCCAGAACCGTCATGGGAACTATTCGGTCCGGGCCCCGTCGGCCCGCGATCTGCTGGAGCGTTTCCCGCCCCGGCGCGAGAAATGCTTCCGCTTCCAGGGCGGGTCGCACCGCCAGTGTCCGGGCAACGTCGGGCCAGAGGTTAAAATCTCCTTGCGGTTTCAGGGCGCCGACCGGGACAGCCGAGACCAGAACGCACCCCTCGCCCAGGCGTCGCAACGTCAGCAGGGACAAGTCGTTGGCTTCGTAAAGAACCTCCGCGTCCGTCGCGTACAACTCCACCGCCGGCAGCGGCCAGGGCAGCGAGACGGATATCGGCTCCTCTGACGGCTTCGAGAGGTTTCTGACGCGCAGCGCGTCGGTGAAATGCACGCCGACGGCGCGAACTCCCGCCGCCCGGCCGATCGGACCGGCCAGCAGGTCCGGGGTATTCTCCCCGCCCGTGATCAGCAGATACCCGCCGGCGCGAACCCATCGCAGCAGGGCCTCGATCTGCGTGGCGCGAAATTCCGCCGTCTCCACGTTGCCCAGGACAAACATCTTCAGCGGCGAATACCCATACCAGCAATCGGGCAAACTTCCCCGGCTGGCCGAGACCACTTTCACCTCACCCAGCAGGGAACGAAGCAGGCCCGACTTGAGATAGCTGTTTTCGTCATGCTCGATGCGATCGCCCTGCAACACGCCGATGAAATTCACTCCCGCGGGAGCATAGGTAAGTATCCCCGTGGAAACCTGAACCTGCCGGCCGATCTGGGCGTCCCACAAAATGTATTTCTGTTCCGCGTCCCGCCCTGTCGGTGGGATTTGCGGTTCGCCCGGCCGAAAGGCCAGGCTCACCTCCCGCGAGCAGCCCGGAGGCAGCGAAACCACGCGGGAAAAAAGCGTTTGCGCCCCTGACGGCTCGGCTGTCGGACAACCGACGCGGACGAGGCGAGCTTCATCGCCCCGGTTGGAAAATTTCACGGCCCATTGCGACCAGACGCCCTGTTGCACGTTGGTGAGAAACGCCCCCCAGCCGCTTCGGAACACGAGACCTTCCTCTTCCTGGGCCAAGGCCCACGGACATACCCAAAGGACCATGCTACACGCGATAAACAACCTGTTTCGTGCCACTGTTCCTGTTGTCCTGTTGCTGGAATACGAAAGGCTGTGTGTAAAACGTCACACAATACAGAAAACCCCTCGCGGCGTCAAATGGAGAAAAGGCTTTCCGCATGGGGAGTGTGCGAGGATTTTTTCTGGCGGACATACCATAGATTGTCATCCTGAGCGGAGGGGCGAGCAGAGCGAGCCCCGCAGTCGAAGGAC
>JAFGEJ010000043.1 GCA_016931655.1 Phycisphaerae bacterium | reverse complement strand
TGGCTTTGTTTTCGCGGCCAAGATGGCCGCGATACGCGCGGGCAGGATGCCCGCGACACAAAATAGGACTTTCTAAACGGACTGCTAGACGCTTAGGGTCCCTTCGGGACCAGGAAACCAGACCCTTTGAAGAAGTAAACAATTATCCCGTACCATTTTTCCAAACCAAAGACCTTCCGAATTAACGCCGCAGTTTTTCGTGCTATTGCGTTTGAAATTCTGTACAATGTTATGTTCGTGACGCGGGATTTGTCCCGCGCGGTTGGAGCCTATCCGAATCACCCTCTGGTTTCGACCGGCTGCAACGTCGATCTGCTTCGTCGTGCTGCATCGACAACCTGCAAAAGGTTGTCTGCTTCGCACTCCTTGCATATCGACGTTTCGCTCGGTCTCGGACCGACGAGGGGTTATTCGGATAGGCTCTTAAGGGAGACGCGACAGCCGCTTATGCCGTTTCAAACGCTGGGATTACAGGAACCGATTCTCTCCGCCGTCCAGGCTGAAGGGTACACCGAGCCGACGCCGATTCAATCTTTGGCGATTGGCTCCGTCCTTCAGGGCCGGGACGTATTGGGTTGCGCCCAGACGGGTACGGGCAAGACGGCGGCCTTTTCCCTGCCGATCCTGCAGCGCCTTCTGGAACACCCGCACCCGACGAAAAAGCAGGCCGACCACCACGCCCGCCCGGTCCGTTGCCTGATCCTCTCGCCCACGCGTGAGTTGACGGCCCAGATCGGCGAGGCCATCGAAGTCTACGGCGCGGGGACGGGCCTGAGTCACACCGTGATCTTCGGCGGCGTGCGGCAGCGCGGCCAGACCCGCGCCCTGCGCGAAGGCGTGGACATTGTCGTCGCGACGCCCGGCCGACTGCTCGACCTGATCGGACAGGGACACGTGAACCTGGGCCAACTGGAAGTATTCGTCCTCGACGAGGCCGACCGAATGCTCGACATGGGTTTTATCGAGGACATCTGGCGCATTCTGTCCTACGTGCCCGAACACCGCCAGACGCTGCTGTTCAGCGCGACGATGCCCGCGAAGATTCAGCATCTCGCCAACGCGATTCTGCGCGATCCGGTGGAAATCCGCGTCACGCCCGAAACGCCCGTGATCGACACCATTGAGCAGCGGGTGTATCTCGTGGAGTGGGCCAACCGCAGCGATCTGCTGAAACATCTGCTTTCGACGGAAAACGTCACCCGCGCCCTGATTTTCACGCAGACCAAGCGGCGGGCGGACGTGCTGGTGCGGGAACTGAAATTGGCGGGATTCAAAGTCGACGTGATCCACTCCGACCGCAACCAGCAGGCCCGGAAGCGGGCGCTGGAGAATTTCCGCAGCGGGAAAAGGCCGATCCTGGTCGCCAGCGACATCGCCGCGCGCGGGCTGGACGTGGACGACGTCTCGCACGTGATCAATTACGAACTGCCGCGTGAGGCGGAAGTATACGTACATCGTATCGGGCGCACCGGCCGGGCCGGGTCGCGCGGCGTGTCGATGTCATTTTGCACATTGGAAGAGCGCACGCTCCTGACGGACATTGAAAAACTCATCGGCCAGCCGGTCACGATCATCGAAGACCATCCCTATCCCTCGAATCTTCCGAGGCTGACCAAAAAGCCGGAAACGCGTCCCAACCCCAACAGCGTTCGCAGCAACCGTCGCCCCACCGGGCGGCGGAAATTATAGCACGCGGACGCCAACTGGTTGATTCGCGTTGTTGAAACACAGGCCGGGGGAGTCTATTCTTTCGGTATGACCGCACCCGAAACGCCAAAAAAGGAAAGCGAACCCTCAACGGCCACATCCAAACCGCGAAAAAAACTGTTTCGTCGGTCGATGCGATGGTTCCTGTTCGTTGTGTGGGTTGTGGTCGTTACGGCTGTTTTGCTCGAAGTGGCCGTTCGGTGGTGGGGGTATTCGGAGCATTATCTCTACGATCCGATCTATCAGCCGTGCGCGGAAAGCGCGGAAATTCCCTTCGTTCACAAGCCGAATTTGTCCGGCGCCAAAGGGCGAGGGCTGACGGGCGTCCACACCGACGAGTTGGGCCTGCGATGTTCCGCGGGCGACGACACCCCCGCAACGAAGCCGGCGGGGGAAGTCCGCGTCGCCGTTCTGGGCGATTCCGTGACGTTCGGCGAGGGCGTGAAGGACAACGATGAGACGTTCTGCCGCGTGTTGCAAAATGTTCTCAACACCGCGTCCGGGATAGATCGCTATCGCGTGTACAATTTTGGCGTGTCGGCCTACAGCGTGAAGGACATGTACAACACGCTCGTACACCGCGCCGTACTCGTTCAGCCGGATATTGTCCTGATGGCCGTCGTACCGGAGGATTTCGACCTTGCCCGCACGCCGCAGGTGGACGCCTACGGCTATACGTACAATGCACAGCTCAGCGGTGACCTTTCGCGGGATTCCCGGCTGAAGCGGGCGCTGCGCAACGTGCATTCCGTCTACTGGCTGCGCGACCTGCTGTGGCGGTGGCGTCATCGGAACGACCCGCCGGCCGGCGGAGTGAACGAGTTGCCCACGTCATATCCGTATATAAAAAAATTTCACGACTTTGCCCGGAAGCAAGACTGGCGCAGCGCCGTGGTACTCTTGCCGTCCCAGGCGAGTTCGTTCAGCCCGGCCTTGCGAAGGCAGTTGCGTGAAGACGGCGTGGAAGTGATCGACCTGACGGGTCTGGCGGAGAAATTCACTCCCGATGAATTCCAGGCCAGCCGTTTCGACCGGCATCCCTCCGCGGCGGTGCACGGCGCCATCGGAATAGCCCTGGCGAAATGGTTGTCTTCGCCGTAGAGAATCCATGTTCGAATCTGGCTTTTCCGTAAAAGCTGTGCTATCGTACTGATTGGTATTGATCGAAAATGCGTCCGATACTTTCGCATTGCCGGCATTTCGGCAATGATGGTTCTTGAAAAAAACTGATTTTCTTCAACAATAAAAAACTCTGTGACCTCTGTGTCTCTGTGGTGAAATATCCGTATTAATGGGAGTTCGACGAACATGATTGCCGTCGCGATTGTGCTCATCGTGTTGTTGTTGTCCTTGACGGCCACCCGTATCGCCACCGTGGCGCTGACGCTCACGGGGCTGAGCCATGAATTGGCGCGGTTTCAGGCAAGGTCCGCCTTCACCGGCTGCGGATTTACCACCACCGAGTCCGAGCAGATCATGAGCCATCCCGTGCGCCGAAAAATCATCATGTTGCTCATGCTGCTGGGCAACGCCGGGCTGGTGACGGTGGTGTCCCTTTTCGTCATCGCGTTCATCGGCTCGCAGGACAAAACCCAGGGCCTGGTGCGCTTAGCGACGCTGGTTGGCGGGATTATCGTGATCTGGCTGTTATCGAGCAGCGCGCCGGTGACCCGCGCGATGGAACGCACGATCCTCTGGGCTTTGCGGAAATGGACGAAGGTGGACGTGCGCGATTACGTCAGCCTGTTTCGTCTCTCAGCCGGGTTCAGCATTTTTGAAATGAAGGTCGATCCGGAGGACTGGGTGGTGGACAAGACGCTGGCGGAGTTGAACCTGCCGGCCGAGGGCGTGACCGTTCTGGGGATCATGCGTCCCAGCGGATACGTCGGCGTGCCGCGCGGCGAGACGTGCATCTTCGCGGATGACATTCTCGTGCTCTACGGCCGAACGCCCGCCATCGACGATCTGGACACGCGCCGTCGCGGCCTTCTCGGAGAGCGCGCCCGCCGGGAGGCCGTCCGGGAAGAAGCCGACCGCCTGAAAGAACAGGAAGCGGCGGAAGAACAACAAACCGACGACGCGGGGACAAACTGAAACGCGAGCTTAAGTACTACAACGAAAGATCGTGTCGTCCCTGAGGGACGCGTGCCGAGAGCATCTTGCTCTCGGAATAGCCTTATTTTTCGCGGCCAAGATGGCCGCGATACGCGCGGGCCAGAGGCCCGCGACACGTTTTCAAATCGCGCCTATTGCAAAAAGGGATTGGCGGTCTTCTCGCGGCCGATGGTCGTCTCCGGTCCGTGGCCGGGGAAAACGCGCGTCTCGTCGGGTAACGTCAGGAGTTGTTCGCGGATGTTGCGGACCAGCCGGGCGTGGTCGCCGTTGGGAATGTCGCACCGCCCGATGCTCCCGGCGAAGAGCGAGTCGCCCGTGAACACGACGCCCTCGGAGGGGCAGTAAAAACTTGTCCCACCGAGCGTGTGGCCGGACGTGTCCAGCACGCGACAGGGCAGGCCCGCCAGGTCCATTTCGTCGCCGGGCTGGAGCAGTTCGTCCGCATCGGGCGCCACGATGCCCATAAGGAACGTAGCCGAGAGGTTCAGTTCGGGGCTTTGAAGCATGTCCGCGTCGGCGGCGGGGCAGTAGATTTTCGTTTGCGGGAACTGTTCCCGCAGATACGTCAGTCCGCCGATGTGGTCCCCGTGGCCGTGGGTCAGCAACGCCCGTTCAGGGGTGAGGTGATTCTTCCGCAGGAATTCGACCATGGGCTTGGACCACATGGACACGTCCACGACCCAGCAGGGCGTTTCGCCGGAGGCGTTCGCCTCGCCGTCGGCGGGCCAGAGGACGTAGCAGTTCGTATCCAGCGGCCCCATGGGGATCGTGTGGATGTGCAGCGTCATGAATCGCCTCGACCCGCGAGATGGTCGCGGATGATCTCGGCGAAGTCGCAGGCGTCGCGTTCGGAATCGTCGGCCAGGCCGACAATACGCCGTTCCCGCATGGCGTTTTCGGGCGAGTCGGAAGCGTGCGCGCCGTTTCGCATGAGATCCCTGCCGAAGTCGCTGCGGACGGTTCCCGGCTCGGCCTTGGAGGGATCCGTGCTGCCCAGAACGGCGCGGACCTTTTCCACGGCGTTGACGCCCTCGTACAACAGCGCCAGGCAACGGGTGTTGGAGGCGGTGGCTTTGTCCTTCTCCGCCACGCCGGCGGGGTTCAGCCCCGTCATGTATTCGACGATCTTGTTGAATTCGCAGATCGCGTTGCGCTCGGCGAACATCTCGGCGATTTTCTCGGCGTCTTCTTTCGAGAAGCAGAATCCGAACGCGTCGCCCAGGCGGTCGTGGACGACATTGCTCACGAGAAATTGCAGTTTCCCGACGAAAATATCCTTCAGAGGCCCGTAGAATTCCTCGCCCTGTGCGACGGTCATGCGGAAAAGTTTGGCCCCGACAATCCGCAGGCCGGTCAGGCTGAACGTGTCGATGATATTGCCAGGCCGGCGGCTGCGACGGTAGAAATTGTCCGGTTTGAGCATCACGAGCGTGACCTGCGGTTTTCCCTCGTCGTACGTCATGCGGCCGGCGAGGATTCCGCCGTCGCTACGGGCGTAGTCGGCCAGCAGTTTCAGGTGCACGCGGTTCTGCTCGGAATTGGGGGCGGTGATGACGGCCGGCTCGAAATAGTGAATCGTTCCGCCCGCGTCGCGGATGAAATCGCCGTACGTCCCGCGGATCGTGTCGCCCACGGGACGCTCGGTGAACGAGCCGATCACCTCGTCCTTCAGATGGCGTACGGCGTCCGGGCCTCGGAACAGCATTCCCATGCAGCGGGGCAGCAGGCCATAGGGATTGTCCTGACGCAGGTTCGTGTCCACGTATTCCTGCCAGGCCTTCTCGACGGCGGGGTCCATCCCCGACGGGCAGAGCACCTTCTTGTAGGCGTCGAGAAATTCGTCGGAGAACACGAACATCCGCGCGGCGACGAATTCCAGCTTGGCGTTGGCCAGCAGCCGGCTGACGATGCCGCCCGTGCGGCTTTTATACAGGCTGTGGGGGGTAATTAACGCATAGGCGATTTCTTCTGACACGTCTGACTCCTTAACCTGCGAACTCCACAAGGCGGACACCATAGCAAACCATCGGCGGGGGAGCAAGGGGGGACCGAACGCTAAAAAAAATTCCCATTTTCCTGAAAATTGTCCTTGCCAATTTTCCCCGGTGATATCCATAATATAGACTCAGAAGGTCCGATAAGTTGTACCGGAGGATAAGAAAGAGAGTATCCCTTTGGGATACCCACATAATGGAATCCAGAAAAATCAGGAGACTTCTTCTTAATACGCAGTAGATCGCCGCAGTACGTTTGGACGTCGGATTGGAGGTTGGGAATGCGTGGTTTTAGGCCAAGCTATTTCCATGTCCGAAGTGAGGATAATGCGGACGACTTCGAACGGGCGAAACAGGAGAATGTGCAGCGATATATGGACCGTGTTCGTGAAGGCCTGCCGATCTTTGAGGAAGAGCAGGTTCGCGGTTCGGGAATCGCACCCGTTCTGGGTCAGTAGATGAGGCGGTCGCCTCGGCGGCCGACGTCATCCAATACGCCGATGCTCAGGCTCGAGGGAGCGGGCCGCGTAGGACGTTGTGAGTCCGGGCTTTATCCTTCTATCTTTTCCGGGGGCTTCTCGGAGTGTATACTCCCCTCAATCGAAGTGTCACTTTTCCTTTTTCCCAGGGCCGAGGATCGTGTCGGATTCCTTCCGTGAAAATACCGTTTACATGCCGCCGAAGCAGGCATCGCCCGAAGGAGGCCTGCGCCTGTACGCACCCGCGAAGATCAACCTTTCCCTTCGGGTAGGCCCGCGGCGGGAGGATGGATTCCACGCCGTGGACTCCCTTGTAGCCGGGATCACACTGTACGATCAAATCGATCTTCACGCGCGGGAGGACGGAAAAATCACGCTCGCCTGCGAAGGGTTTCCCTGCGGGCCGGCGGAAGATAACCTGGTCTATCGGGCGGCGAAGCTCCTGGCGGAGGGGCGAAGCGTCGCCGGTGCGGAGATTCGCCTGGTGAAGAACATTCCGCCCGGCGGCGGGCTGGGCGGCGGCTCCTCCGACGCCGCGTGCACTCTGGCCGGCCTGAACGATCTCTGGAACCTGAACCTCTCGAACGAAGCCCTGCGCGAACCGGCGGGGCGGCTTGGCAGCGACGTGCCGATGTTCCTCGGGCCGTTGCCTTCTCGCATGACGGGGCGGGGGGAAATTCTCGAACCCATCGACGTGTTTGCGTTCTGGGCGGCGCTGATTTTGCCCGCGCTGAATTGCTCCACGCGGGACGTGTACCGCGCCTTCGACGCTCTGCCCGCGCCGCGGGACGAACCGCTGGATTCGGCGATTCTCACCCAGCCGCCGTCGCAATGGCGCAGCCGGCTGGTGAACCACCTCGCCCCGGCCGCCTTTGCGGTCTGCCCGCCGCTGGGCGAACTCCACGGACGTCTGGCGAAACTTCTGCCGGCCCCGGTGCACCTGACCGGCAGCGGCTCAAGCCTGTTCGTTCTGTGCGACGACCGCGATGAAGCGGAGCGCCTCGTTCGCGCCGTCCCGGCTGACCTGCAAAAACTCTGCACGATCGTCCGGCAAAATTCGTGGACGGACCGGGGCGATTCGGAGAAGATACGCCCATAAGATGAGCGCCGTGGTAATCATTCCGGCCCGGTACGCGTCGGTTCGCCTGCCGGGCAAGCCCCTGTTGGCCCAGACCGGCCTGCCGCTGATCGTGCACGTCGTCCGCGCGGTCGAGGGCGCGAAGAACATCGCCCGCGTGGTGGTCGCCACAGACGACGAGCGGATTGCCCACGCCGTCCGCGACGCCGGCTCCGAAGCCGTGATGACCCGCGCCGATCACACCTGTGGCACGGACCGACTGGCCGAGGCCGCCGACCTGCTGCACCTGCGGGACGACGATATCGTCGTGAACGTACAGGGCGACGAACCGGACATGCCTCCGTCGCTGGTGGAGGAGCTTGTCTCGCTCCTGGAGACTTCGGGCTGTCCGATGGCGACGCTCTGCACGCCGATGCGCCCCGAAGAGGCCGGCGATCCGAACAAGGTCAAGGTGGTCTTCAGCGCCGCCGGGCGGGCGCTGTATTTTTCCCGCGCGGCGGTTCCGTTTCAGCGTGACCCAGCCGGACCGCCGGCCGAATATCACCTGCACATCGGAATCTACGCGTATCGTGTCGCTTTTCTGAAAACGTTCTCGCGTCTGCCGGCTACGCCCCTGGAGCGCGTGGAAAAACTCGAACAGCTCCGCGCCCTGGAAAACGATTACCCCATCGCCGTGAAGGTCGTAGATTACACCGGCTCCGGCATCGACACTCCCGAAGACTACGCCGCTTTCGTGAATCGCAGGAAGGTGTGATCCTCCTTCCCCGAATTCCCGCCCTTACTTTTGACGCCGATTCGTTGGAATCGCCCCAGGGCTTACGCATCTAAATTCTTATTTTCAGCCCAACGGGCTGAGACATACCAGCCTAGGGCGAAGCCCTGGGAACCCGAGGCCGTTATTTCCGAGCCCTGAAAGGGCGAGACATAATGTCACGCCCTTTCAGGGCTGAAAAACAAAAATCAATCTTCCCCCAGGGCTTCGCCCTGGGCTGGTATGTTTACGCCTTTCAGGCGAAAGATACAAAAAAAACAAAGAATTTAGATGCGTAAGCCCTGGGAATCGGCCAGTTCTCTCTTGCGTTTTGACGGCGGGGCGAGCATCTTATTAGGCTCACTCAGGATTGGAGACCATGAGCGAAACCTACTATGTAACAACGCCGATTTACTACGTCAACGACGTGCCGCACATCGGGCACTCGTACACCACCATCGCCGCCGACGTGCTGGCGAGGTTCTTCCGCGCCGTCGGGCGCGACGTGCACTTCCTGACCGGCACGGACGAACACGGCATCAAGATCGTCAAGGCCGCCGCGGAAAAAGGCACGACGCCGCGGGCGCTCGCGGACGACGTGGTGACGCACTTCCGAAAACTCTGGGGCGATCTGAACATCTCCAACGACGACTTTATCCGCACGACCGAGCCGCGGCACGAAAACCGCGTCCAGGCGCTGATCCGCGAACTCGTCGCACGCGATGAAATTTATCTTGCCACCTATGAAGGCTGGTACGACGAAGGCCAGGAGGAATACGTTACCGAGTCGACCGCCCGGGCCAACGACTACAAAAGCGAAATCAACGGAAAGCCCCTGGCCCGTTACAGCGAGGAGAACTGGTTCTTCCGCCTGAAAAAATGGGCCCCCAAACTCATCGAGCACATCGAGAAAGTCAACCCGACGTTCGTTCAGCCGGACGCGCGACGTAACGAGGTGCTCAGCAAACTTCGCATGGGCATCGAGAGCGGCGACCTGGCGGACCTGTGCATTTCCCGCAACAAGGCCAAGTTGCCCTGGGGTGTGGAGATGCCCAATGACCCCGGCCACGTCGTGTACGTCTGGATCGACGCGCTGAGCAACTATTACTCCGCGCTGGGCTTACCCGCTGTCGGAGACGAATACGACAACCGCGACGCGAAATACTGGCCTTGCGACGTGCACCTGATCGGCAAGGACATTCTGTGGTTTCACGCGGTGTATTGGCCCTGCTTCCTGATGGCGCTGGACATCCCCCTGCCGAAGTGCGTCTTCGCGCACGGCTGGTGGACCAGCGAAGGCCAAAAGATGTCCAAAAGCCTGGGCAACTTCGTCAGCCGGGAGAAAATCGCCGAGTATTGCTCGGAATATTCACGCGACGTATACCGTTACTATCTGCTGCGGTCGGTGACGTTCGGGTCGGACGGCGACTTCGCCCATGACATGGTCCAGCAGGTCTACAACGCGGACCTGGCCAACGGCGTGGGCAATCTGCTCAGCCGGACGGTAAAAATGATTTCAAAATATTTCGACGGCGAAATTCCCGCCCCGGCTGAGGACGTCGAGGACGTCCGCTGGGTGAAGACGGCTGCCGACGCGCTGCACGACGGCGCAACCGGCTGGATGGACGCCTGCGCGTTCGGCAGGTATCTCGACGCGATCAGCGCGCTCGTCGGGGCGACGAACAAATTCATCGACGACACCGAGCCGTTCAAGCTCGCCAAAGACGAATCGCGGCGCGCCCGCCTGGCGACGGTGCTGTATACCTGCGCCGAGGCGGTGCGGATCGTGCTGCTGTATCTTGCACCGGTCATGCCCGACAAGGCCGTCGAAGGCCTGGCGAGACTGGGCCTGGAAAAAACCGAGGAACATCTTTCCGAAATCGCCTGCTGGGGCGGTTTGAAACCCGGTACGAACGTTTCCCCGGGCGAGCCCCTGTTCCCCCGCGCGGAGAAATAAGAAAGCGTCCACGAACCTGCCTGCCGGCAGGCAGGTTACTCGAATTGCACGAAAAGAAACAGATTACAAAAAGAATTTTTCGCCACAAAGGACACAAAGTTCACAAAGAATCAGGATGTAAATTTCTTATCTCTGTGACCTTTGTGCCCTCTGTGGCAAAATCTTTTGTGTTATTTTTTGAATTCATGAAATTCGTGCAATTCGTGGACGAGTATCTGTCTTTTTGAGATGCATGATGGACAAAAGCGAAGAACAACCCGCAAAGAGTATCGAGGAAGTCATCGCCGAGGACGGGCGGTATCGCGTGGAGGCGTTCGGATTTCTGCATGAAGGCCTGTCGCGGGCCGTGAAGGACGTGTACGAGGATACCGAAGGCCCCGGCCATCACGTCACCGGCCAACAGCTCTGCGGCGCCCTGCGGAACCTGGCGATGGAACGCTACGGCCTGATGGCGCCGGCGGTACTGCGATCCTGGGGCGTCCGCGAAAGCATCGACTTCGGCAACATGGTCTACCTGCTCATCGAACACGGGATGATGCGAAAAACCGAGGAAGACACCGTCGAGGACTTCCGCGACGTGTTTCACCTGGAGACGGACTTCGATACATCCGGCTCGATCCGAATGAAGAAAGAATGAAGACACGAACTTCTCAAAACGCCTCGGCTGGGAAAGGGACGGCCAAAACGTCGCCTTCCTCCCCGCCGCCCAAACCGGTCAACGTCGTCGACGGCGTGCCGGACGCCGCGGAAAAACCGTCCCGTTGGCGCCTGCCGCTGGTGCTGGCGATTTTCGCCGGCTGGGCGGCGTTTCTGATCTACTGCCTGCTGGCGGCGCGAGTGTAAAAATCATGCTGTATCGAATTTTCGCATTGCTGGTCTTGTTCCTGCCGCTGGTCGCGTCGGTCGGCGGCTGCGAGCAAAACAACGTCAGGACCGCGAATTTTCCCGTCACCGCCGACGACGAGCCGCTCCGCGCGACGGAATTGGCCCGCACGCTGGACATGAAGGTGGATCGCGCAGGCCGGGGAATGACACGGCTGAGCGATGCGCGGAACGTCGTCCTGTTGTTCCCCGCCGCCGGCGGGGCGTACGTCAACGGCAAGAGCGTCGGAACGCCCGACGACGTGATGGTCTTCGGCGGCGAGACCTACGTGACCCGCCGCCTGGTGAAGACCCTTCGCGCCCGGCTGCTGCCCGCCTCTCCGCGTCCCGCGCCGCAACCCGTCGCGCCGCCCGCGCCGATCGCCGCCAAATCCCTGGGTACGGTTCTGCTGGACGCCGGGCACGGCGGCGAGGACCCCGGCGCGATCGCCCGCACGGGACTGCGGGAAAAGGACGTGGTACTGCCCGTCACGCTGGAACTGGCCCGTCGGCTCCAGGAGCGGGGCGCGACGGTGAAACTGACGCGGTCCTCGGACGTGTTCGTCACGCTGGACGGGCGCGTCGAGCAGGCCAATCGCGTTCGCCCGGACCTGTTCCTCAGCATCCACGCCGACGCGAGCCCAAATCGCTCCGTCCGCGGCGCGACGGTGTACGTCCCGCGGCGCGAGGGAACTTCCTCCCGATCATACCAGGCCGGGCGAGCCATTGTGGGCGCCCTGGGGGCGGTTTCCTCCGGCGGGCGCGGAATGCGAACGCACGAGAAGAATCTTCGCGTCCTGGAGCGCACCACCTGCCCAGCCGTTCTGGTGGAACTGGGTTTCCTGACCAACGGCAACGAGGAACAACTCCTCGCTTCCTCCTATTATCAGCGTCGCCTCGCCGAAGCTCTCTGCCAGGCCGTCGTGCAATATCTGCGACAATAGCACACGATCGCCGTAGCGAGAATACAAAAGGCTGTAGATGGTGATTTCGTCGGGCGATACAATATAGGTATGGATTCCACGTGTCGCACGGCATATTTCTCAGGACCGGGAGAAAACGATGATAAAATCCATCCATATTGACAAAAGCCGTATTGCGGAATTCTGCCGCACGAACCATATTTTAAAATTGGCGTTGTTCGGGTCTGTGCTGCGCGACGACTTTGGCCCGGACAGTGACGTGGATGTATTGGTGGAATTCGAGCCGGAGCATGTCCCCGGCTTGCTGAGAATGGCCGGCCTGGAACGCGAACTTACCGAAATCCTGGGGCAAAAAGCGGATCTTCGAACGGCGGAAGACTTAAGCCGCTATTTCCGGGACGACGTTGTCTCTCACGCGGAGATTCAATATGCCGCCTGAAGATAGGATCCGCCTGCGACACATGCTCGACGCCGCCCGGGACGCAATTTCCTTTGCGCAGGGGCATACTCGAAAGGATTTGGACACAGATCGCCAATTGGTGATGGCTGTCGTCAAATGCGTCGAAATTATCGGGGAAGCAGCCGGTCAGGTTTCCTCTGAAAGCCAGGCGAAAATTCCTTCACTTCCATGGCGGGATATTATTGATATGCGACACCGCCTGGTCCATGCGTATTACGACATTAACCTGGATATTGTCTGGAGCACAATCCAAAATGATCTTCCATTCCTGCTGAATACTCTCCAAACAATCGTTAAGTAAAAAATGCAATCGAAGTGATTGGACGGCGTGATTGGAAGTTCTTTGCCAGGCCGTCGTGCAGTATCTGCGGCAGTAACGCGCCGGCCAATGGTTTAATCGTCAGCCTGGCGGACGCCGTCGGGCAGAACGGTTTTCACGGCTGTGGTTCCGTCGGCGTTGCGAGACAGCGACACTTCGATTTCGCCGACGGGCGCGGGAATCGTGCCTTTAGCCCATTTCAGGTCCACCAGGTTCGGCCGAATGTGCACCGTCCGACAGCCGGGACTCGCGGGCGAGACGCCCAGGACGTATTCGGACAGCCAGGCCGTCGGCCCGCCCGCCCAGCCGTGACAGAAACTGTTCCGCTGACGTCCGTTGCCTTGCTTGCCATAGGCGTCGTGCACGTCCACGGATTTCTCGTCCCGCAGTTCGTCGATGCGTCCGGCGTTGTTCAGCCAGCCGACGTCGAAATGCTCCCAGAACGTCGTGGCGCCCAGATCCAGCATGCCGCCCCAATACTTTCGCAGAAGCTCGAAACACCCCGCGTAGTCGCCCGCGGCCGCCCGCGCCAGCAGCACGTAATACCCGTAAAACGTGGACAAACCTTCCAGCGGCGAGTGACTCAGCACGTCCCGATTCACTTCCACCGCATCCCCGCAGCCGGCCAACACGCGCAGCGCGTTGACGGGCTTGTTCATCGTCGCCGGGGGAACGTACGCCTGTATTGGACGGCACAGCGAAGCGTAATGCTCCGCCGCCTGTGCGTCGCCCAGCGTTCTCAGCAGGTCCGCCCCGGCCGATAACGTCATCACCAGCAACGACTGCAAGCCGACGTGAACGGCTGCGTCGTCGCCGACGCTCAGCCAGTCGATGAACCGTTGCTCAGGCAGCGTTTCCCCGCCCGTTTCGTCAATATATCCCTCGAAGACCTTCAGCAGATCCCGCAGATACGATTCCTGCTGACGGAGATAGTCCATGTTTCCATGCCACAGATACCAGTGATGCTGCGCCAGCACCCACCACATGGAATAGCTGGGAATCCGGTTAAAGAATTCCGGCAGGGGGGTCAGGTCGCGGAGCAGGTCGAGGCTGTTCGGCACGATGTCGGCCTCGCCGAAGACGGCGGAGATCACGCGGATTTCCGGGTGCATGTCGCCCATCCACACCAGACGGTCCCGCTTGATCCCGTCCCAGAGGTATTCCTGCATGTTCAGGTACACGCTCCGCGTCGCGGCGGCCCAGATACGGTTGATTTTCTCGTCGCTGCATTCGAACGTGCCGCGGAACGCCAGGTCGCGGCCATAGGTGTACGCACGCAATTCGCACAAATCCAGGCACGCCCGCGGGTCTTCCACATCCAGCCGCGCAAAGCGAAAGCCGGTCTTGCCAAACTCCGTCACGCCCAGCCACGGCAGGGAGATCACCTCGTCGTTCACGCCGTGATCGTTGTTCGGCTGGCCCATCGCCTCGGAGACCGACTCGCCCAGCCGGACGCGCACCTTCACGGGCGCCTTATCGGGACGGGTCCTGTTCGTGACAAACTGCAATCCCCCGAACAGTTCCTGGCCGAAGTCGACCAGCAGCGAAGCGACGCCTTCGCGGCTGTCCATACAACAGGACGGCGGAGGACTGGCCAAATGCAGCGCCTGGCCCAGACCCGGACGAAGCAGCAATTCCGCGTCGCGGACGTTGGGTGTATGCCACATCACCCGCACGGGGCTGAGGAACGTTCGTTTGATTTCGGAAGACAATGGCATGGGAATCGTGGCTTCTCCTGACGGGAAAGAAGCATTGTAGAGAGCGGCAGGGGGCGAATGCAATGAGCAAACGGCTATTCGAACACCGCCGGCTGACCGGTATTCTCCAGCACGCTGAGCCACAGGTCGCCTTCGGGGTCCACGGTCTTTCGGCCGCAGGTGGACAGCGAAATCGGCACGTGGACGAATTTTTCCCGCCAGCGTCCGACGACCATTTCCGTTCGCCCGCTCATGGCGGCGTGGACGGCGGCTTGCGCGAGGCGCAGGCAATACAGGCTGTCGTTGGGCGTCGCGGGCACGGAGCGGATCATGTAGCTCGGATCGATGTACTTGATGGTGTGCTCCATGCCCTCGGCCGTCAGGTGGTCCTTGATCTGCTGCTTGAGGAACAGACCGATGTCCTTGTACTTCGCATTGCCGGAGGCGTCCCGTCCCGTCTCGCCCGTGATGAGATCCTGCCCCGCGCCTTCCGAAACGATAATGCAGGCGTGGCGGCGATGGCGCAGGCGCGACTGGAGGCAGGGCAAAAAGCCCTTCGGGCCGTGCAACTGGAAGGGCACTTCGGGAATCAGCACGAAATTTGCCAGGCTGGTGGCCAGGGCCGTGTGACAGGCGATCCATCCGCTGTCCCGGCCCATGAGCTTGACCAGTCCCACGCCGTGGATGGCCGCCTCGGCCTCGGTATGGGCGCACTGCACGGCGTGATAGGCCACGTGCACCGCCGTCTCAAAACCGAAACTCTTGTCGATGAACATCAGGTCGTTGTCGATGGTCTTGGGAATGCCCACGACGGCGATTTTCCCGCCTCGCCGGGCGAGTTCCTCGGAAATCTCCTTCGCGCCGCGCTGCGTGCCGTCGCCGCCGATGGTGAACAGGATGTTGATGTTCATCCGTTCGAGGCAGTCGACGATTTCGGGCTTGCTCTGATTGCCCCGGCTGGTTCCCAGAATCGTTCCCCCCGTCTCATGAATGCTTTTCACGTTGTCGGGGGTCAGTTGCATCACGTCGTGTCCGAACTTCGGGATGAATCCCTCGTAGCCGTAGCGGAATCCGGCGACGCTCCGCACGCCGTAGCGATAGTACAGTTCCATCACCAGGCCGCGGACCACGTCGTTCAGGCCCGGACACAGGCCGCCGCACGTGACAATGCCAACGCGGACTTTTTTGGGATCGAAAAAGATTTTACGTCGCGGACCGGCCGACTCGAACGCTGGCAACGCGACGAGGGGAGTTTCCATGAGGCGGTCGATGCGGTCCTCCACCAGGATGCGGTGCTCGTCGCGGACGAACTCCGCCGCGTGGATGAAATGGTCGCTGATACTGCCCGAAGCCGATACGTCCGACGCCAAAGGAGAGTCCACCCGGCAGGGGCCCAGCGTCCTGATTTCCAGATCCTCAGGCTGTAGGGAACGGGATTCGATCATGGTTTATTCTCTATCCCCCCGCGGGGATGTTTTCCATCCCCCCCGGATTTCTTTATCTATATCGGCGAATGCCCGGTTTGAGTACACGATTTCGGCGCGGCAGAAAACCACTTCACCGGACAACATCATCCACGGATTACACGGATTCCAAAACCATTTCACGGATTTTATTTTGATTTCCTCTTATTCGTGTAATCCGTTTTTATTATCCGTGGCACAGGCATCCCATAGAGGGTGGCTGTGTGCGGGGTATATAAGGTAGCGGGGATGGGGTACTCTGTTTTCCTGTGACAAGGAGAGC
>JAFGEJ010000042.1 GCA_016931655.1 Phycisphaerae bacterium | reverse complement strand
GCTCTCCTTGTCACAGGAAAACAGAGTACCCCATCCCCGCTACCTTATATACCCCGCACACAGCCACCCTCTATGGGATGCCTGTGTCATTCTTCTTCAAATCCATTTTCCAACAACGCCGCATTTTTTGCGTGGCGGAGCATACCTGTGGCATCCCTGCGGGACCCGCTCCGCCACGTTCGACACGTTGGAACATTACGCAACATGAATTTTCCCCCACCACTTTGGACCCGGCTTGCCGTTCCGCCGCAATGTCTTTTTTCTCCAAAGCAATCCGCCTTTCAGCGCGCATGAACAGGAATTAAACACCCCGGAAATGTCCCGGTGTATGCTACACAATGGTATTCTTATATATCTTTATATATCAAAGATTTACAAAAACGTCTCTCCCCGCCGATTTCGGCACGGCGTTTGCAATTCTTATTGGAAGTCCGCGAGTTTCGCTTTTGACATATCGTGAAAGGAAGACCGTGCGAGTCATTTACGAAGAAGAATTGCAGCAGTATCGCCGCCGGCAAGAGGCGTATGACGAACTGCAGGAGCTGGCCTCCTGTCACATCGCCGCGGAGGACTATCCGCGGGCGGAACGCTGTTATCGCCGGGCCGCCGTCCTCTGGCCGGACCGTCCCGAACCGTTCGTCGGGCTGGGCGTGACGGCCATGCAGACCGGGCGGATCGACGAGGCCCTGCGGGCGTTTCAGACCGCCCGCCTGATGGACTCCCGCTGTGCCGAGGCCTGGGCGGGCACGGCCATGATCTACCAGGAACGCCGCAAATATCCCCAGGCCTTCGAGATGTACCTCCGCTGCCTGGAGATCGACGACGCCAACCTGATGGCCCTGCTGGGACTCTTCCAGACCTCCTGCCAGATGGGCACGTTTTTCAAGATCATCCACTACCTGGAGAGATACCTGGAGTCGCATCCCGACGACCAGGCCGTTTTGTTCTGTCTCGCTTCCCTGTACGCCCGCGACGGCCAGCCCATCCAGGCCAAGCAGGCCCTGCTGACCGTGCTGGCCCAGGAGCCGGGCAAGCCCGAAGCACTGGACCTGCTGCGCGAGGTGGAAGAACAACTCCGTTCCGATTGCCCAAAGGAAGTCGCATGAACGCCGACAACGAACCCTCCGTCTCCACCGCACGGGAACCGATCCGCGACGCGGCGGACTTCGAGAAGCACCTGGCCGACATCGAGGCCCTCCTGCAGCGCGGCATCGAACTGGTCCGCCAGGAGAAATACGACGAGTTCATGGAACTCGGCCCGGCGATGGGAGAGATGCTCAACGACGTGACCCGCGCCGAGGCGCCGATTACGCACGTCGCCTTTGAAGCCATCGGCAGAATGAAAAAACTCCACCACGAACTGGGGTTGATTCTCGCCTCTCAGCACGAAGAGATGGCCAAGAAGCTCGCCCAGATGAAAACCGGCAAAAGCGTCCACAAGGCCTATAAAAACGCACTGGGGTAATCCACTGGGACTTCTCATGGGACTTCATTGACTCCCGCGTAGCGGATGGGTCTAATGGTGGCCCATGAGCGAGAAGGCGGCGAAAAAGTTGCGCCTGGGCGTGTTGTTGTCCGGCGGCGGGCGGACGCTGGTGAATCTCCTGCAAGCCCCGAATCTCCCAGCCGAGGTCGCCGTCGTAATCGCGTCGCGCCCGTGCGGCGGCGTTCAGAAGGCCGAAGACGCCGGCCTGGACGTGCACCTCGTGCCGTACCGCGACTTCGGCCCGGACCGCCTGGAGGAGTATTCCCGCCGCATCACCGGACGCCTGGACGCAGCCGGCGTGGACCTGGTGATCCTGGCGGGGTTCCTGTCGATGTGGATCATTCCGCCGCACTACGCCGGGCGCGTGATGAACATTCACCCCGCCCTGCTGCCGAACTTCGGCGGGCGGGGCATGTTCGGCCGGCACGTGCACGAGGCGGTGCTGGCCGCTAAGTGCAAAGAGTCCGGCTGCACGGTGCACTTCGTGACCAACGACTACGACGACGGCCCCGTTATCCTGCAAAAGACCGTTCCGGTATACGACACGGACGGCCCCGACGACCTGGCCGCCCGCGTATTCGAGCAGGAATGCCTTGCCTATCCCGAAGCGATTCGCCTGTTCGCCGAAGGCCGGCTGACCGTCGACGGGAAAATCGTGCGGATTGCGAATTGATACAGACGACGTAATGATTATCCCTCTTCCGTCCCGGTTTCTACCGAAGCCGGTAGTCTGTAGTCAGTAGCCGGTTGAAAAGCGACAGCTTCTTCCCGACTATGGACTACAGGCTACAGATTACCAATTCCCGCTGCCCGCTTCGGCAAAGATCAAAGGGTGAAGGTGAACAAGGGGCAGTTATTCAGGAATTGAAAAACCATGTTGGAGCGGGTTGCTGACGGCGGTCTCGTGGTATGTTGTTTTTCGCAGGCCGTTGTACCATACGAGGGAATCGACTCGGGCGCTTTTACCCACGCTGTCCCGAAACACCTCGATCCCTTTTACAAACTCCGGCTGAAACGTCGTGGCGGACTTGATCTCGACGGCGGTGAAGGATCGTCCCGCCGTTGTGATTAACAGGTCGACTTCGTTGCCCTTCCCGTCGCGGAAGAAATACAACGTCGGTTCTTTCCCCTGGTTCAGGATCGCTTTGACGACCTCCATAATCAGCAGGTTTTCGTACAACACGCCACGCAGAGGATCCCGTTCCACTTGCTGGGGCGTTTCCATGCCCAGCAGCCAGGCCGCCAGGGCGACGTCCGTGAAGTAGAGCTTGGGAGACTTCACCAGGCGCTTGCGAATATTGGCGAACCAGGGGGGCAGCTCAAAGAGGATATAGGACGCCTTGAGAATGGAAAGCCAGTGTTTGATCGTCGTCGCGGAAACGCCGACATCGCCGGCCAGGGAGGCGTAATTCACCAGTTGCCCCACCCGTCCCGCAAGTAACCGCAGAAACGTTTCAAATTGGGACAGGTCTTTTACCTGAATCAGTTGTCGTAAATCCCTTTCGATATAGGTGGCCATGTATGAGCGAAAGAATCGTGTGGGATTGAGCTTGTTTTCATGCAGGCCGGGGTAGAATCCCTGAAGAATCCATTCAAACGCGGTATCGGGGTGCTTTTTGTATCGCCGCACTTCCCCCACGGTAAAGGGGAGCAATTCCAGCACCGCCGTGCGCCCGGCCAGCGATTGCGAAATCGCCTGATGGACCAGCGGTTGATGGGAACCGGTCAGAATGAATCGGCCGGGTTTTCGATCCTCGTCGATCATTCCCTGCAGATAACTGAGCAGTTCCGGGGCACGCTGGATTTCATCCAGAATGGCTCCGTCCTGTGCGTGCCGGAGAAGCCCGCGAGGGTCCGTCGTGGCCTGCCGTCGAATGTCCGGGTCTTCCAGCGAAAGATAGGGACGTTTGGGAAACGCCATCTTCGCCAGTGTCGTTTTCCCGGACTGCCTCGGTCCGAGGATGGTCACGGCGGGGTATTCCGCCGCGCACTGTGCCAGTTCATCCTGAATTTTTCGCGTGATCATCAGAAGTCAGTATAATGCAAGTGGCGCAAATCGCAAGTACAACTTTGGATTTGCACCGCACAATTCCGGGGTTATTGCAAGGCCGCCTTATACCAATCAAACGTCCAGCACTTCCAGGTTCTTCTGCATGTAGGTGCTTCCGATATTGACGACGTTCATGCCGCCGACGCGCAGCCGCCCCGGCCAGTGGGAATGGGCGCAGTACACGTCGGTGATTTTTTCGTACCGCCGCAGTAATTCCCCGATTTTCTCCGAGCCCATGTAGGCCGCCGCGAAGGCGAACCGGTCCGGCCGATTCTCCGGCACGAGCGCCGCGAAGGGCAAATGGTGCAGGAACACGACGATTCGCTCGGCCCGGGCGCTCAGGTCGGAAAGCTGCGACTCGAGCTTTTCGAGCAGGCGTTGCAGAAATTCCTCGTCCGTCATTTCCAGGTCGCATCGCCAGCCGTCCATCCACCGCGCGCCGAGGGCGTATTGCCGCTCGCCCAGAACGGCTGCGTGTTTCGCCAGCAGTTCGTCGTATCCGCCGTAGTATTTCGCCGCGCCGGGGGAGATTTTCCCCCGGTAGAAATCCACGGGCACGCCCAGGGATTCCTCCCGCAGGGAATAGTCGTACCACCCGATCGAGCCGGCCAGGGCCGTTTCGCCCAGCATCGCCGGTTCCTGGTCCAGCACGGAAAAGCCTTCCTGCCGCGCCGCGGCGGGGATGAGCTGCTCGTAGCGATGGAGGGAGGTTTCCTCGCGGTGACGCCAGAGGCAGTGGTTTCCGGGCACGAGCAGCTTTCGGCCCGGGAAGTCGGCGAAGAGGCGCAGGGCCTGGCGGAACACGCTAAGGTCCGCACCGGCTGAATCGCCCACCAGCACCAGCGCGTCGGCGGGCGTTTCGCGGACGCGCCGCGCCAGGTCCTCGGCCGGGGCGCGGGACCGGCGAACGTCGTAATGCAAATCGGCGGTGATGAGAATTTTCATGGCCCGGTGTGACAGATTCGTTCGTACAGGGTTTCGATCCGCTCGACCATCACGTTGTGGTCGAAGCGTTGTTTGCATCGCTCCCGGCCGGCGGCGCCGAGCAGGAATCGCCGCTCGGGATTGCGAATCAGCGTGCCGAGGGCCTCGACGAGCGCATCGACGTCCTCCGGGGGCACGAGGGCGCCGGTCTGCCCGTCCACCACTTCCCGCGCGCCGTCCACGTCGAAGCTCACGACCGGCCGGCCCGCCAGCATCGCCTGCGGCAGGGCGCGCGCCAGGCCTTCCCGCAGCGAGCAGTGCACCACGACGTCCGAGGCGTGCATAACGGCGGGAATCTGCCCCGGCGGCAGCAGGCCCGTCAGGTGCACGCGCTTGGTTAAATTGCGACGGGCGATCTGCTTTTCGATTTGCCCCCGCAGCGCCCCGTCGCCGACGAAGCAGAAATGCACGTTCGGATCGTTGATCCGCTCGGCGGCGGCCAGCAGAAATTCATGCCCTTTCCACTCCGCCAGGCGCGAGACCTGCGTCAGCAGCGTCGCGTCCGGCCCCAGCCCAAGCGAGGCGCGGAAGGCGTCGGCCTGCGCGGGACGGGACAGGTAGGGTTCCAGTTCCATGCCGCTGTAGATCGTGGTGTACTGTTCCGGGCGACCCACGCCGGCGGCCAGCGCCTGGTGCGTCATGGCGTCGGCGACGGAGATGATCGCGTCGGTCCACGCCGCGGCCTGCTTTTCCAGGCGAATGTACAGGCGGTTTCGCCGGGGCTTTTCCCGGCTGTGAAACGCCAGGCCGTGAACGGTATGCACGATTTTCATGCACCCCAGGCGGTGAGCGGCCCGCCGGCCCAGGATGCCCGCCTTCGACGAATGCGTGTGGACCACGCGCGGGCTGATTTCCGCCAGGTGCGCCTTGATCGCCCGCAAGGCCTTGTAGTCGCGCCAAAGGGAAATCTCCCGCCGAAGCTCCGGCAGGACAATCACGCGATATCCCGCTTCCTGGGCGCGGCTCAGCAGATCGCCTTCCGGCCCCAGCGCCGGGCCGGTGATCAAAATCACCTCGTGGCCGCGGGCGTGCAGGCCCTGACACGTCAGCAAAGTGTTCTCCTGCGCGCCGCCCAGGATCATTCGCGTGATGATGTGACAAATCCGCATGGCTGCGATTATACGCCTTCCGATGTATTTTTGCGCGGCCTCGGTTCACCTTACCATCGGCTGGGGTTTTTCAGCGGCGTACGGTGGCGGTGGCGGCCAGGTGAAGGTCAGCCGTCCGCCCGGCCCGCAGATAGTGCCACCCCAGCGCGGCGATCATGGCCGCGTTGTCGGTGCAGTATTTCAACGGTGGGCAACGCAGTGTGCAGTTGAGTTTCTTCGCCAGCGCCTCGGCCGCGGCGCGCAGGGCGGAGTTGGCCGCCACCCCGCCGCCCAGCAGGATCGTCCCCGCGCCGGTGTTCTCGACGGCCCGGCGGATTTTCGTCGCGAGCACGTCCACAACCGCCTGCTGGAAACTCGCCGCAACGTCGCGGATTTCCCGCCGCGAGAAATGCTCCAGCCCGCGCGGGTGATCGTACTTCACGCCCGGCACACCGTTGACGTGATACAGAACAGCCGTCTTGATGCCGCTGAAGCTGAAGTCCAGGGATCGGCCTTTCAGGAGCGTGCGGGGGAAATTCACCGCTTTCGGATCGCCGTCCTTCGCCGCCCGGTCGATGGCCGGCCCGCCGGGATAGCCCAGTTGCAGGATGCTCGCCACCTTGTCGAAGGCCTCCCCGGCTGCGTCGTCGATGGTCGTCCCCAGGAGCGTCATGTCGGTGGGACTTTTGCAGCGATACAGGGCGGTGTGTCCGCCGCTGGCGACCAGCGCCACAGCCGGGTAGTCGATGGGTTCTCCGTCCAGCGCCGGCGCGTAGGCGTGGGCATAGACGTGGTTCACGCCCACGAGGGGTGCGTCCCAGATCCACGCGAGCGTCTTGGCGGCTGTCAGACCCACCAGCAGCGAGCCGATCAGCCCCGGCTGATGCGTGACCGCCACGGCGAAGATATCCTCCGGGCCGACGCCGGCCGACCGCAACGCCTCGGCGATGACGGCGTTGATCTGCTCGACGTGGGCGCGGGAGGCGATTTCGGGCACGACGCCGCCGTAGCGGGTGTGCAGGTCGATCTGGCTGGCGACGGCGTTGGCGAGCACTTCGCGCCCGTCGCGCACCAAGGCGCAGGCGGCTTCGTCGCAACTGCTCTCGACCCCAAGGAGAATCGCGCCGTCCCGCGGGGTCATTGGGTTTCCTCGTCTTGCCTCTCGGCGCGGCGGGCCTCCTCGGCCTGCTTTTTCAGAAAGGCTTCCCGGGCAAGGCGATTGCGCTCGGCCAGCTCGCGGAGAATCGCCTGCATTTGTTTCGGTTTTTGCAGCAGCGCCTCGGCCCGGGCCAGTTGGGGATCATTTGCCCGCGCCTTTGACACCGCGAGCAAGGTGGGATTTTTATCCGGCTCGTCGGTCGCCGCGGATTTCACCGGCCGGGGAAGCAGACACGTGCTCCTGCGCCGCCGGCGAATCGCCTCGGACTGCTCGTCACGAAGCGCTACCGTTACCTGCGGCTGAACGCCCCACTGCTTCGCGCCGTCGTGACGCTGAATCGCCTGGTCCGGCGGAACGAGAAATTCCGCCGTGGTGAGATTGATCTGCCCCAGTTTGTCCGGCAGGCGGATCATGGTCTGCACGCGCCCTTTGCCCCGCGTCCTTTGGCCCAGAAGAACGGCCCGGGAATTGGCCGCCAGCGCGCCGGCAACAAGCTCTGCGGCTGAGGTCGTCCGCTCGTCGATCAGCACCACCATCGGCATCTCGGCGTGGGGCGTGTCTGAGTGGGCGCGGTAGACCTGGGGCTTCCCGTCACGTTCCACGATGCGGACGATGATCCCCTCGCGGAGAAACACGTCCGCCACCGCCACGCCGTCGGACAAAACCCCGCCGGGATTGTCGCGCAAATCCAGCACCAGGCCCCGCGGGGTTTCCATCTCGCGAAGGAGATTGACAAGCCGCCGGGGAGTTTCGGGACAGAATTCGGGAATCCGCAGATAACAGACGCCGTTCTTTTCGTCCATGCGGTACTGCCACCCCCCCCTCGCGTCGCGGAACAGTCCCTGCACGGTTTCGACGGAATACGGTTCCGTTTTCAGGCGTACAACGCGCGTTTCATTGCTTTGGGCGTCCAGAACGGTCAGTTCGACGTGTTTCCCCGGCGGGGGCGAAAGGAGCGAGCGGATGTTCGCCGGTTTCAGCGTGCCGACCGCCAGGCCGTCGATTGCCACGATGCGGTCGCCGGAAAACAGCCCGGCCTTGTGGGCTGGCGAGTTCGGCCGCGGGCCAAGGACGACCAGGCCGGTCTTCTCAAGCGTCCACTCCAGCCCCAGGTCCCGCCCCTCGCCCAGTACGCGGTCGGTCAACGACCGGGCCTTTTCGGGCGGAACGTACGTGGAAAATTCGTCGAGTTCCCCCACCATGCCGCGGACGGCCGCCCGCTGAAGATCCTTCGCGTCGATGGGCTGATAGAAATTCTCGCGGATCACGCGATAGGTCTGTTCCACCGGTCCGAACTCGCCCGGCCCGCCGAGGCGCGCCCCGCCGGGCTGCCGCCAGACCAGCAGCAGCACCGCCGTCATGGCCAGCAGGATCGCGATCCAGATGATATTTCGTCTGGGCATGAATGATACATTCCCGTGAAACGAACACCATACCATTTTCAGAAAATCATCCACGGATTACACGGATTCCCTGGAGATTTCACGGATTTTTACACCCCATGAAAGAATCCAGTTTTCTGAGTGGATGTACTCGGAACACAAGTGGGATTTGCCGGTTCTTTTAGGAGTTTTTATAACTTCTGAAAGAATCAAAAAATTCACTTGTTTCCCTGTAACGTTATTTAAGGAACAAGGATTCTTTATAGATGCCATTCATCCTTATACCAAACACATTTAGTTATTGCATGGTGGAGCCTACCTATGGCATCCCTGCGGAACCTGCTCCACCACGTTCATGGTGGTTATAAATTGACTTACCGCGGCGGAGCGGGTGCTCCGCCGCGCATTTACTTTTCGTGTTTGGTATTATTCCGTGTAATCCATCTTTCATCCGTGTAATCTGTGGATAATTTCGCCACGATGCAACGTACTGGGACTACATCAAGCTCATTCGTTCAAACAAAACTGATAAGCAGCGTAGCAGAAAGCCCCCGCATGGGCAAGTCGCGCCCCGCCGCGGCGAGGTTATATCGGTGGTTCGTGCACGTATCCCGGGGCGACCTGGACGAAGCGCGTGCAGTCCGTGAGGAATCGCAGGTCCAAAATGCCCGTCGGCCCGTTACGCTGCTTTTCGATGATCAGCCGAGTCACGTTGGTCGGTTCGTAGGCGTCTTCGCCGCGATGATAATAATCTTCGTTGTGCAGCAGGGCGACCACGTCGGCGTCCTGCTCGATGGAGCCGGATTCGCGCAGGTCGCTCATGCGCGGCACGTGGGTGGGCCGGTCGGCGGGGCCTCGGTTCAACTGGGCGGCCAGGATCACCGGAATGTCCAGTTCGCGGGCCATCGCCTTGATCGAGCGGCTCATCGAGGCGATCTGTTCCTGGCGGTTGTCGGCCTTGCCGTAGTAGGTCATCAACTGGAGATAGTCGATAAACACCGCCTGAATGTCGTATTGCGCCTTCATGCGGCGGGCCTTGGCGCGAAGTTGCAGCGGCGTGAGCGTGGAGGAATCGTCGATCAGCAGCGGCGCCTGCTCGAGCACGCCGGCGGCGGTCTGAAGCTCGGTCCAGTCTTCCGGGGAAATCGTCGTCCGCCGCAGGTTCCGCAGGTTGAACTGGGCGTGACTGGCCAGCAGGCGCTGCGTGACCTGCATCTTGGACATTTCCAGCGAGAAGAACACGACCGGGCGATGGTCCACCACGGACATGTACTCGGCGATGTTCAGCAGCAAAGCCGTCTTGCCCATGGAAGGCCTGGCGGCCAGGATGATCATTTCGCCCTTCTGCAAGCCGGCTGTCAGTTCATCCAGTTGCGTAAAGCCGGTCGCCAGGCCGGTGATGGCCTTGCCCTCGTGCTCCTGGAGAAGCTCGAAGGTCGAGTTCAACAGCTCCCGCAGGCTGGTCGTTTCGCCGGTGATCTGCTGCTTGGCGATCTCGAAAATCTGCTGCTCGGCCCGGTCGATGACGACCTGGGCCTCGTCGGGCGAGTCGTAGGCCTCGGCCAGGATGTCCCGACTGGCGCGGATCAGACCCCGCAGGAGGGCCTTGTCGCGCACGATGGCGGCGTAGTATTCGACGTTGCTGGTTCCGGGCACGCCCTCAGCCACCGTGATGAGATATTCCACGCCCCCGACGGCCTGCAATTGCTTCGTGCGCTCCAGCTCCGCCCGCAGGCTTACCAGGTCGATGGGCTTGTTCTGATCGCGCATCGCCAGCAGCGCGTCGAAGAGGATCACGTGTGCGGGGCAGTGGAAGTAGTCGCTTTTCAGGAGTTGCACGACCACGTCGATGCAGGCCGAGTCGAGGATCATCGAGCCAAGGACGCAGGCCTCGGCCTCCACGGAACTGGGCACGACGCGATCCATCTCGTCGGCGGCGGAACGGGGACGGGGAGCGTCCGGTGCGTATTGTCCGGTCGGCTGGATGTCCGTGGCCATGGGACGCCCTCCGTGGCAAATGGGATTCCGCTCGCAACGCCGTACCCTCGATAAAAAAACGCCGCGGGGAAATCCGACCTGTTCGCTTGTCAAAACGACCTTCGTACCTTATCGCCCCGCCGCGTCGATTGCAAGAGGCGGCTCACGGATTTCACCGCGTGACTTTTCCCAAATCGCCGATCCGGCGAGGCCAATGCCTTGATTTCACCCGCGGGATTCGTATAATCCATAGATTGCTTCTGTGGTTGTGGTATGCGCCCTGATTGGGCCGGCGGCTGGGAATGTTCGCCGACATGCGAAACGTACGGAACATTTTGTGGGTTCTGGGCTTGGCGCTGGCGGTCGGCTGGAACGCCGCCGACGCCCGGGCCGATGCGCAGCTTGTCTGGAACGGGACGGAATGGGTTTCCCCCGCGCCGGCGGAACCGGGTACGCCCGAAGGCGATCTGGTAATTCTGCGTCAAATGGTAGCCGACGGACAAAACAAGCGCGTGGTCAAAATGGTCGAGGAATTCCTCGTGGCCCACGGCGAGAGTCCCGCCTGCGAAGAGGCGATGAACCTGGCCGGTCAATCGCTGATCAACCAGGGGCAATACTGGAACGCGTATAAATGGTACGAACGGCAGATTTCAACGTACCCCAACGGCGCCTTCTTCGAGCGGGCGCTGGATCGGGAGTTTCTCATCGCCGACGCCTTCGTCGGCGGGCGGAAGCGCAAGGCCCTGAAGATTTTCCGCGTGCCGGCCGACCTGGACGGCCTGGATATGCTCATGCGCATCGCCGCACACGCCCCGACCACGCCCATCGCCGAGCGGGCGCTGCTTCGGGCGGCCGATTTCCACTTCACCCGGGCCGAGTATCCCCAGGCCGTCGCAATTTACGAGGACTTCCTGAAATCCCATCCGCTCTCGGAACATCGAAAATACGCCATGCTGCAGGTCGCGCGGGCGTATCTGCTGAACTATCGCGGCGTGCAGTGGGACACCGCCCCGCTGCTCGACGCCCGCAAACGCTACCAGTTGTTCGCCCAGGCCTATCCGCAGGACGCGGAAAAGGAAAACGTCGAGGGGATCCTCGAGGAAATTCGCCTGGGACTGGCCCAGAAGGTGTACAACACCGGGCGGTTCTACGAACGAACGAAACACCCGCGAGCGGCGGCGTTCTATTATCGCAAGACCATCGAGGACTATCCCGACACGCACTGGGCCAACAGCGCCCGGGGGCGGCTGGACATGCTGGGCCCGCTTCCCACGGACGCCCGCCCCTTCACGCCCCCGCCGCCGGAAACGCCAAAAACGAAGGTCGCCAAGGCCTCGCCCGAAGAGGCCCCGCCTCAGGCGGCTTCCACCACCCCGCCGCCGGGGCGAACCCGAAACCAACCCGTTGTCGATCTGCCCGCTGGGCCCGGTTCGATCTCCGACGCTTCCACGTCGGCGGATTCCCCGGACCTCGCGGAACAGCCCGTTCCGCTGGAGGATCTTTCCAACCCATCCCCGGCGAACTGAGGAGAACCGTATGAAAGTGCATGACAGACATTCCGGACGACGCCGCGGCGGCTGGCTGCTGGTTGCCCTGGCCTGCGGACTGATCGGCTGTGAACCAATGGGCTACACCGCCCGCAACGCGTACCGCAAGAACATCCGCACGGTGGCGGTTCCGATCTGGACCCGCGGAAAGGATATATACCGCCGGGAGGTCGAAATCCGCCTCACCGAGGCGATCGCGAAGCGCGTCGAACTGGACACGCCCTACAAGATCACCAACCGCCAGAAGGCCGACACGCTCCTGACGGGCACGATCGACAAGATCGAGCAGGCCACCACGAGCTTCAATCCCGATACCGGCGTCCCGCGCGAAATCGCCGTGACGTTTCACGTGTCGTTTCAATGGGAAGACCTGCGCAGCGGCGCGATACTCGTGAAGAAAGAGGATTTCCCCGTTTCGGCGGTGTATCTGCCGACGGCCCCGTTTAACGAGGACTTCTTCCTCGGCTCCGAGGACCTGATGGAACGCCTCGCCCGGCGAATCGTCGAAACCATGGAAGCCGACTGGGGAACGTTTTGAGAAATCGGTTGACTGGTTGACTCGTTAACTGGTGAACTGGTGAACTGGTTAAAAATTACAGAAAACAAAATAACAACGTCGAAATAAAACAAACCGATTGATTTATTAGCCAATTAACCGAGGCTGTCCAGAAATTCAGGCAACCGAAACATGAATGGAGTTTCGCCGAAATCTTGTTGTTTTTTTCTTCGTCCCGAAGGGACAGAAAGCATCTGGCCGGGGGTGAGCGAAGCGAACCCCCGGAAGAAAGTTTACTTTCTTTTAGCCCCAACGGGGCGACAGCAACTCTTTCTTCTCATTACACTCGCTGTCGTCCCGTTGGGACTCGAATCAAAGAG
>JAFGEJ010000041.1 GCA_016931655.1 Phycisphaerae bacterium | reverse complement strand
GCCCCGCCAGCCATGCCGACCCGCTTGTCTATTGCGCCAAACGCCCCCATTCATCAAAATTCAATCCATTATGGGATGATTGTGACCAATTTTAGAATATAGTCCACGAATTCGGTCCGTTTGAGCTTTTTTACTTCCCCATCCACACCGACGCAATCAACCACGCCGCCGCGAGCGTCGCCAGGATTTGCACGACGACATTGAAGGCCTTCTGCGGGATGCGCTTCAGCAGCCAGATGCCCGCGGCCACGCCCACGAGAATGAACGGCAGGGCGACCACGTCGGTCCGGATCGATTCCCACGTGATCCGCCCGTCATAGACGAACAGCGGAATCTTGAGATAGTTGAGGATCAGGAAATACCAGGCGCTGGTACCGATGAACTCGTGCTTCGGCAAGCGCATCGCCAGCAGGTACAGCACCATCACAGGCCCGGCGGCGTTCGCCAGTTGCGTTGTCAGACCCGCGAAAAAGCCCAGGCTCGCGGCAAAGGCCCAGTGCGCGGGTATCGACATCGCGTCGCCCCTGCGCTGGCGCCAGAAATTCACCGCCAGCAGCGTCAGCACGATCCCGCCGATCAGCGGCTTCATGAGAGTGTCCGGGATTTTGACGTGGTACGTGATGAGAAATCCCGCGCCGATGCCCGCCAGCGCCCAGGGCAGCAGCCGCAGCACGTGCGACCACTTCGCGTGGCGATGATAGTACCCCACGGCGAACAGGTCCGCGAAGGCCAGCAGCGGCAAGAGCATGCCCGTGGAGGCCTTCGCGGCGAAGGCGCCGGCCATCAGCGGAACCATTAAAATGCCCAACCCCGGCAGGCCGGTTTTGCTCATCCCGGCGAACACGGCGCACAGGCACAGCGCCGCCCACTGCCAGATTTCATACTCGGGTAACGACAGGCCGAACATCAAACCGTCCCCTCGGCGGCGGGGCGGCGGGTCATGCGAATCATCGCCGCACAGGACACAAGGATCATGCCCGCGCCGAGCAGGCCCATCCCCGAAAAGGCTTCACGAAAGACCAGCACGCCGAGGATCAGGTTGAACAACGGAAACGATAGTTCCAGCAGCGCCCCCAGCGACACCGGCAGGTGCCGGTATCCTTCCGTGCCGATGAGTTGTCCCAACGACCCCAGCGCGCCGATCCCCAGCAGGAGCACGCCGCCGGAGATTCCGATTTCGCAGGAGACGAGATTGGCCGGAACGACCACCACCCAGACGCCCATGGCGCATTGCGCAAAAAAGATGGAATACGACGTGTCCGTGGCGTGCAACTTTTTAATGATGCACTTGTTCAACCCGGACAGTACACCTGTCGTGATCCCCGTCAGTTCGTACAGGCCGAAACTTGTCCACGACACGTCGCCGTCGGGTTTGCTCGTCGTCACGAGGTAAATTCCCCCCATCGCCGCGCCCACCACCAGCCATTTCCACAACGAAATGCGCTCCTTCAGGAGCAGAACGCTGAACAGGCTGGCAAAAATCGTGGAGGTGAACGACAGCACCGTTCCCTTGGCGATGCCGATGTGCGAGATGGTCAGGAAGAACAAAAACACGCCCCCGCCGCCGAGCAACCCACGGACGAACAGCAGCCAGCCCCTGTTGAATACCAGTTTGATCTTCCCGAACAGCGCCGCCGTCGCCAGCAGCGCCAGGCCGATCACGAAACGGAACAACGTGATCTTGTAGGAATCGATTCCCATAGCCGCGACGTTTTTCACCAGGACGCTCATTCCCGCGTAGGCCGCGCTGGCGCCCACGATCAGGGCCGCTCCTTTGAATGTATTGCTTCGGACCATAAAACCGCTTCGTGTCGACGGAAAAAACGCCGTGGGTTTCAAAGCATACTCTCTTATCATCTCCGCACCGTGGTGTCCACTTTATCCCCGCGGGAAAAATCGGTTTGCGGGCTTGGGTTTTTCGGGCGATTGGGGTATCCTTATCCGGGTTTCACGCTGGAAGGAGTGATCCATGCCCGCCGAGGTTACCGCAAAAGACCGTCTTCAAGGCCGAACCCTCTGGGTGCCGCGCATGACGTACGTCGGCGCGAGGCTTTTCTCCGCGGTCTTTCGTTCCATCGGCATCGACGCCCGCCCCTGCCCCGAATCCGACCATCGCACGCTCGAATTGGGCGGGCTGTATACCTCCGGCGAGGAATGCTACCCCGGAAAGATCACCATCGGCGATTTTCTGCGGGTCATGGAGGACGACGACTTCGATCCGAAACGGACGGCCTTCTTCATGCCGACGGCCGAAGGCCCCTGCCGCTTCGGACAGTACGCACCGTACCTCGAACAGGTTCTTCGCGAGCGAGGCTGCGCGGAGATTCCCGTTGTCAGTCCCACCAGCAAGGACGGCTACGACGGCTTCGGTGCGGCGATGGTCCGCTCGCTGTGGCGGGGGTTGATTGCCGGCGATATTCTCCGCAAGATGCTGCTGAAGACCCGCCCGTACGAAACCCAGCCCGGCGCCGCCGACGCCGCGTTCGAGCGCGGCATCGAACGGGTGGAGGAGGTGTTAATGGATCCCTCCCTCGGCGCCTCGGCCCGCATGAGCGAACTGATCGAGGCCCTGAAGGACGTCCGCGAGTATTTCCACGCCGTACCCGCCCGGTACGTGAAGCACAAACCCTTAATCGGCGTGGTGGGCGAAATCTTCTGCCGCCTGAACACG
>JAFGEJ010000040.1 GCA_016931655.1 Phycisphaerae bacterium | reverse complement strand
TGATGCCGTTGGCAAAAAAGCGATAAACGCATCTTTAGATATCCAATAAACCTAACGTTTCACAAGCACCAAAATTGGATGAGAACCATATTTCTGATAAATAATGAGCTGCTATTGCTAACTCGTCTGCTATTTCAAGATGTTCTTTTAAGGACATTGCTTTGTCATATTGTGGCATTGTGAGTCCTTTCATAAAGAGTTTGTATGGCATGTCCGCCAGAATCTGCGGAATCTTGAATTGTTAAAAAACTCTCCCGGAGGCTGGTCCCCGATTGTCGTGGATGTATTGTATCTTCGTCGTTTGTAGATTCAATTCCGGATTTCTGCAACATTCGGCGCATGAGGTCCTTCGGCTGCGCTCGAAGACTCGCTTCGCTCAGGATGACATTCTGCAACTGCCTATTCCCCGCTGTCTTTTTTCCCGTCCGATTGACATTTTCGCCTTCAGCATTGACAATGACGGCTATGAATATCCGGCACGCGAGGATTTCCGACGCCCAGACGATCTGCAGCCTGATCAACTTCTACGCCGAACGCGGCAGGATGCTGCACCGCTCGCTGGAGAGCGTGTACGACTGCATCCGGGAATTTCTCGTGGCCGAGGAAAACGGAGATGTACTCGGCTGCGTCGCGATTGACGTGTTCTGGGCGGACCTGGCGGAAGTCAAGTCGCTGGCCGTCGCGCAGGACGCTCGCGGGCGGGGCGTGGGCAGGCGCCTCGTGGAGGCGGCAGCAAAGGACGCCGCTCGCATCGGCGTGACGCGCCTCTTTGCGCTGACCTACGAAAAGGAATTTTTCGAGGCCTGCGGGTTTACGGTCGTTTCCAAGGACGTGCTGTGTGAGAAGGTCTGGCGGGAATGCTTTGTCTGCCCCAAAAAGGACCAGTGCGACGAAATCGCCATGATCCGCGATATTCGATCTCTTGCGGAGGGGGGGAATCCGGCGACATGAACGACGAGAGCGTCATTCTGCGCCTCGAGGGCGTGTACAAGTCCTTCGGGCCGACCGAGGTGCTCCGCGGCGTGGACCTCGAAATCCAGACCGGCCGGACGACGGTCGTCATCGGCCCGAGCGGATGCGGCAAGAGCGTGCTGCTCAAGCACATGGCCGGCCTGCTCAAACCCGACGCGGGGAAGGTGTTCTTCCGTCGGCATGAGGTTTCGCACCTCGATGAAAGGCATCTCGCGCCCATTCGCCGGCGGATGGGGTTTCTGTTTCAGGGAGCGGCGCTGTTCGATTCCATGACCGTCGAGGAGAACATCTGCTTCCCGATGGTCGAACACCGCGTCGGTACGGACGCCTCCCGCAAGGCCCGCGCCGCGGAGGTGCTGGCGATGGTCGGCCTGGACGGGCTGCAGTCCCGCTTTCCCGAGGAACTCTCCGGCGGGCAGAAAAAGCGCGTCGCGCTGGCCCGCGCGATCGCGCTGAATCCCCAGGTGATCTTTTACGACGAACCGACGACCGGCCTGGACCCGATCCGCGCCGACCTGATCAACGAACTGATCCTTCGCCTGCGAGAGGCGCTGGGCAATACCGCGGTGGTGGTCACGCACGACCTGGCCTCGGCCCGGAAGGTCGGCGACCGCATCCTCATGCTGCACGGGGGAAAGTTTATCCTCGACACGACGCCCGAAGAATTGGACCATGTACAGGACGAGGTCGTGGCGCAGTTCGTCGCCGGCCGGGCCGGTCCGGAAGAGCTGGCCGAAATCGACGCCGGACGACTCGCCCGCCACGCTCAAATCCCGGAGACGCGCAAATGACCGAACGGACGCGAAACCTGGCCGTGGGCCTGACGGTCCTGATCGGACTGGTACTGCTGGCGGTGCTGATAGTCGCCTTCGCCGGGCTGCCCGAAGCCTTTCAGACCGGCAACAAAATCCATATCCTCTTCGAGCAGACCTACGACATCGAATCGGGCGATTCGGTCTACCTTCGAGGCAAAAAGATCGGCGTGGTGACGGACGTGGACTTCACCGACGACGATCCGCGCAAGGGCGTCACGATTTCCGCCCGAATCGACTCGGACATCCGCCTGCCGCGGAACATCCAGGCCAGGGTGTACACCAAGGGGCTTGTGGGCAAGGGGTATCTGACGCTGCAGCCGGAAGGGCCGATGCCCTCCGACACCGCCGAGGAATACTATCCCCCGGACGAAATCATCACGCTGCGGGGTATACACAGCGAGGATTCCGGCATGCTGCCGCCGAAACTCGTCCAGGCCTTCGAGGATTTCGGCGCCCTGGCGAAGAACCTGAACGACCTGATCGCTCCCGAACCGCCGGCTGACCAGCCGACGGCGGACACCCAGCCGGCCGGCGAGGCCTTCCCGCCCGGTCTGAAAGGCTCGGTCGCGCGACTCAACCGCACGCTCGACGCCATGAACGCCTTCTTCGCCAAAGGAGAAACGTCCCTGAAGGGCGCCGACGAACTGATCCGCCAACTCATTATCGACGCCGAGGACGTCTCGAAGGTGCTGCATTCGCTCCAGCAGGCGGCGGACAAGATCAACGAGGGCGACGGGACCGCCGGCAAGCTGCTGAACGACCCGAAACTCTACGACAACCTCGTCCGCGTCAGCGAGCAGATGGACGGCCTGGTGAAGGATTTCCGCCGACTGGCGAAAAAATGGGAGACCCAGGGCATGGGCGTGCAGTTGAAGTAGCGGGTAAAAAATACCCAATTCCCAAATACCCAAAACCCATTGAAGCCCCAAGGCCCAATACCCAAAACCACACCATCTTTCCGGGTGCGCCGTGAAATTGGACATTTGAACTTGGGATTTCAATGGTCATTGAGATTTGAACCTTGGGTATTTTCATGCAAACAGAACCATCCAGGGAGAAATCAGAAGTCGTTCTCCTTGACACTCCCCGTATCGACGGATACCTTTCGCCCCATGAATACGCAATCTGTCAGAGACGCATTCCGTTCGACGTTCGGCCGGGCCGCGAAGGGCGTGGTTTCCGCGCCGGGGCGCGTGAACCTGATCGGCGAGCACACGGACTACAACGACGGCTTTGTTCTGCCCATCGCCATTGAAAAGCAAACCCTCGGCGCGTGGGCGCCGCGCGACGACGGACGCGTCGCGTTTGCCTCGCTCCAGCAGCCGGGCCAGGGCGTCGAGATCGACCTGTGCGAACCGATCACGCCTTACGAGTCGGCCTGGGCGAACTACCCCAAAGGTGTGGCGCTGGAGCTTTCGCGGGCGGGCGTGGAATTGGCCGGCTGCGACGTGCTGTTCGACAGCGACGTACCGCTCAACGCGGGCCTGTCGAGTTCCGCCTCGCTGGAAGTCGCCGCCGCCCTGGCGCTGCTGACGGCCGCCGGCGCGACCCTGCCGCCGGCGCAACTGGCTAAACTCTGCCAGCGGGCGGAAAACGATTTCGCCGGCGCCCCGTGCGGTATCATGGACCAGTCAATTTCGGTGATGGGCCAAGCCGGCCATGCGCTGCTGCTGGACTGTCGCAGCCTGGAAACCAAACACGTGCCCTTCAACGATCCCCAGGCCGTCCTTCTGGTCGCCGATACGCGGGTCAAGCACGACATCGGCGACGGCGGCTATCCCGAGCGACGCGGGCAATGCGAAGAATCCGCCGCGGTGCTGGGCGTTCGGGCGCTGCGCGACGCGACGATATCCCAGGCGAGGATTGCCCTGGAGGCCGGGCAATTGAGCGAAAAACATTTCCTTCGCTGCCGGCACGTTATCGGGGAAATCGCGCGCACGCTTGAAGCCGTCGAGGCGCTGCGGGCCGACGATCTGACGCGATTCGGCGAACTGATGTACGCCTCCCACGCCTCCCTGCGGGACGATTACGAAGTCAGCTGCGAGGAGCTGGACGCGATCGTCAAAGCGGCGAAGGGCTGTGAAGGCGTCTTCGGCGCCCGCATGACGGGCGGTGGATTCGGCGGCTGTGCGATTGTGCTGGTTCGCGCGGACCGCGCCGAAGCCGTCCGCGACGCGATTATCGCGCAGTTCCAAGTCCGGTTCGGCCGAGACTGCCCCATCTTCGCCACCCACGCCGCCGCCGGCGCCTGCGTGGTGGAATAAAAACGGCTTAATCCAAATTTTTCATTGACCACCCCTCAGGGGCAGGCTCCGACACAGAGTTCACAGAGAATAATCTTTATATTACCAATCGGTTACGAATGATTAATTTGTTCTTGATGAACAAAGGAATAAACAGAGCGTTATTTCAATCAAATCCATAATTTTCTCTGACTATTTGATAAATAAATACCTCTGTGATCTCTGTGTCTCTGTGGTGAAATATCCGGGTTAACCGGGCGCGAGATTTTCCCGCCGCATTTCCTTCGCCCGTTCCTTGAGTTCCTCCTCCGTGGGCTCGACGGTCTTTTTGAGCACGTGCAGCGTTTCACGCCGGTCGTAATACGTCCACGGCGCGATCTCGCTGAAGAAGTCGATCCCCGGAATTTCATAAATCGGCGGGTCGAGTTTCACGGAGGTCTTGAGCGTCTCGTAGCCTTCCTTGCGGAGAATGACCTCGTAGTCGCCGTACCACGTGAAGTCAAACGTCACGGGCGTTCGGCCTTTCTCGATGCCGGAAACCCACACGATCGCGCCTTCCGGCTCGGAGCGGATGGTCCACTCCCGCTCGACACAACCCGCGAGCAGCAAGGCGGGAATCAGGATGACCAAAAATTTCCTCATGGCGGAATTATACCAAACACGAAAAGTAAATGCGCGGCGGAGCACCCGCTCCGCCGCGCATTGATGTGTGTGTTTCTTATTCTTCAGGCTTGAGAAACACGAACTGCGCGCCGCCCTGGGGCGTTGTGATCCGCAGGCGATAGCCGCCCCTGGCGTTTTTCAGGGCCTCAGCCAGTTCGTCCATATTTGTCACAGCCTGCTTACCCACGTTGGTAATCACCATGCCGCGACGCAACTGAAGATCCCAGGCCGCACTGCCGTCTTCCACCGCCGTGATCAGAACACCCTTGACGTCCTTGGCGTAGCCCAACTGCTCCGCCGACTCGGCGTCCAGCGTCTGAACGCTCAGGCCGAGTTTTTCCAGCGCCTCGATAGGTTGCGGCTGGGGTTCTTCCTTCGATTTGACCGGTGGGGCGGCCTCGGCGTCATCACCGGGATTTTTCCCCAGCGTGACGGGAAGGGACAACTCCTTTCCGTCGCGGATTACCGTCAGCGTCACCGTTTCCCCGGGCGGGAAGGAGGCGATGGTATTCCGCAGTTCGTTGACGTTTTTGAGTTTCTTGCCGTTGACGGCTGTGATCACGTCCTCCAGCTCCAGGCCGGCCTTCGCCGCGGCGCTGTCCGGCTGGACTTCCGTAACCAGCCCGCCCTGGGGATTGCTCAGACCGAGCGATTGAGCGTAGTCCTGCGACATGTCCTGAATGCCCACGCCCAGGTATCCCCGCCGGACCGTACCGTTGTCGATGAGTTGCTTCATAATGTCCCGGGCCATGTTTGACGGGATGGCGAATCCCACGCCGTCATGAGCGCCGGAGGGGGAAACGATCATCGTGTTAATGCCGATCACCTCGCCTTGCATGTTCACCAGAGGCCCGCCGGAATTGCCGCGATTGATGGCCGCGTCGGTCTGGATGAAGTTCTGATAGGCGCTGCGCTCCTGGAAGTTGGTGCGTCCCTTGGCCGAGACGATGCCCGAGGTAACCGTCTGGGCCAGGCCGAACGGCGCGCCGATCGCCAGGACCCAGTGGCCGACCTTTGCCTTGTCGCTGTCGCCCAGGGGAGAGGCGATCAGGTTGTCGGCCTTGATCTTTACCACCGCCAGGTCCGTCCGTTTGTCGCGGCGAACCCATTCGGCGTCGAATTCCCGCTCGTCGGCCAGGATCACCTTCACGTCGTCGGCCTCGCCCACGACGTGGTCGTTGGTCAGGACGTACCCGTTTTCGGCGTCAACAATCACGCCGCTGCCCTGGCCGTGCTGTCGGAAGAATCGCTCTTTTTGCGCCCCTCCGCCTCCCCGGCGGCGCAGGAAGGGATGATTCTCGCCGAAGCGCCGGCGGAGTTCCTCTTCCACGTCCGGCGGGAGCTCGCCGAAGCCGGGGAACATGAACGTTCCGCCGTTGACTTTGATTTTTTTCGTCACGCGGATCACGACCACCGAGGGCTTCACCGCCCGCGCGACGGTGTTGAACAGGGGGGAAAGCTGATCGTTCTGGCTCATCGTCGCCAGTTGATCGCGCAGCCGTTCCACCCGCGCCTTCTCGGAGGCAACGTCCGTTTTCTTCGCGGTTCCCTCCGCAAGCAGTCCGCCCGCGGCAAGAAGCACCACACCCACCATCGCCAACATCCGGTTCTTTTGGAGCGTCATCATCGTATCTCCCATCGTAAACGTCGTTTGCGTGCGCGCCTCGGCTTGGCGCGCAAAATATGCTTATATCCTATTAACCCGCTGTTTTGCGTCGGGTTTCGCGGATTTTTGTGTCCGTAAGCGTACCATAATTCCACCCGCCAAAGCCAGTATATACACACCGCCGGCCGGGAGCGTTCCCCACCACAGCCACCACACCGGCCCCCGCTCCGGCGAGGTAAAACCAACCGCTGTTCCCGACGCCGTTGCCTCGGCTTTGTGTTGATTTTCGTAAATGAAAATGGCTGGATCGCCCGGATGGACTGCCGGGAGGGAAGCGACAAGCCGGTACGCCGAAGGCCTGGCCCGGCGGACATGTTTTTCATCTTCACCGCCGGCTTCGACGAGAATGTATCGCACATTGTACTCGGCCAGCAGATCGGGACGATTCAGCAGGCCGGCTGGGTCGGTGTTCGTGCCGAAAATTTCAAAACCCAGCACGCCGGCGTGGGCGGGTGTCTGAAACGGCCCGTAGGTTGAAATCGAGGCGATCTCCTGCACGACGTTGGTACGCGGCAGCAGCAGTTCCGCCTGCCGTCGGCCATACGGGTTGCCCAGTCCCCAGACGCGGTAGGGTTCATCCTTCGGCGCATTGTCCCGCAGCCAGGCAGCCGCCGGCGAGACGTCCGGATCGCTCGGGCCGGGCGCGCCGCCGGCCGGCGCATCCACGAACGGCGCAACGGTGGAAAAATCCACAATCAGCAACGCGATCAGCATCGGCCAATTTTTGGCAGGCCGGCGCAGCCAGTACCAGACGGCTACGCTCGTGAGCACCACCAGGCAAAGCGGAATCCAGACGGCGGGGTTGTAGGGAAGGACGGCCTGGATTGCGTCGCGCCACGAGCCGTTCATCGGCCAGGGGTACGCGTCGGGCCAGATCAGCCCCGCCAGAATCGCCAGAACCGCCAGAACGATCAGCGAGGCGATCATCACGATCGGAAGCCGTCGCCGGCAGGCCCGCCGCACGCACCGGCTGAATTCGCCGACGGACTCCGCCGGCTGGGTCATGCAGAAATCCACGCCCACCGCCGCCAGCGTCGCCAGGCCGCACCCGACGACAAGGATCATCCGCGACGGACACCGCACCCAGCCCAAAACGGGCAACTGACAGATCAGCCAATACGTCGGCAGGTAATAGCCCAGCATGAACACGCCCGCCCCGAGGCAAATCCAGAACCACGTGCGAACGAGTGCAAAGTGCGGAGTGCGAAGTACGGTGGCACCTTCAAGCGAGTTTTTGTAAAAAACGAGCTTGTGGGTGCTCTTTTTCCACTTTCGGAATTTCCACACGGTCACGATTGCCAATACGAGCGTAACCAGGCCGACGTAGCCGAGCGTTTCACACAAGTGCCAAGGCCCCCACCATGTCTGCGGGTAGATGTTAGGCCAGCGCGACCCGAAGAAAAACGGGAACAGCCAGAGAATGGCTGAGAGGGGAAAGTAGCTGTTTTCTCCGGCGACGGCGTAGCTGAGCTTCGCGCGGGTTGCCTGACGCATCACGTCGAAGCTAGCCGTCCACTGCGGCGCGGTTATGCCCACCACCAGCACGCCGGCCAGGGCGGCAACCAGCAGCCCGCGTCCC
>JAFGEJ010000039.1 GCA_016931655.1 Phycisphaerae bacterium | reverse complement strand
TTCAGCATGCACGACCTGCCGAGCATCTACCTGCTGCCCGAGCGGATGCGCCAGGCCGGGCTGGACAGCGAGGTCGTGCAACTGTTGGGATTGGGGGGCAAGGTCAACACCGCCGTCGAACTGCGGGCCGCGGCGAAGTGGCATCAGTTCGCCGACAAAATCGGAAAGGCCGAGCGGAACGTCACCATCGGGATTACCGGGAAATACGTCGCCCTGCGCGACAGCTACGCGAGCATCATCAAGGCCGTCGAGCACGCCGGCGTCGCCAACGACGCCGAGGTGAACCTTGAATGGATCGAGACGACGGACGTCAGCAGTCAGAACGTCGCGGAGAAACTCGCCGCCGTCGACGGGATCATCGTGCCCGGCGGGTTCGGCGTGCGCGGCACGGAAGGGAAAATCGCCTGCGTTCATTACGCGCGGGAAAACAAGCTTCCGTACCTGGGCATCTGCCTGGGGTTCCAGGCAGCCGTCATCGAATACGCGCGGAACGTCTGCAACCTGAAAGACGCCGACAGCACCGAAATCAACCCCGAAACGCCCGCGCCCGTTATCAGCATCCTGCCGGAGCAGAAGAAGATCGAAGGCCTCGGCGGGAACATGCGCCTCGGCGGACAGGACGTGCAGATCGCGCCCGGCACGCTCGCCGCGGAGCTGTTCAGCGGTATGAAGCAGATCCGCCAGCGATTCCGCCATCGCTACGAGGTCGATCCGAAGTACATCGAAACGCTGGAAAAGGCCGGCCTGGTGTTCTCAGGCCGGCATCCCGAACACCCCATCATGCAGATTCTCGAGTTGCCCCGAAGCGTGCATCCGTATTTCATCGCCGCGCAGTTTCACCCCGAGTTGACCAGCCGCCCGCTGCGCCCCCAGCCGTTGTTCGTCGGCCTGGTCAAAGCGGCCATGCAACGAAACGCCGCGACGTAACTCAGCCGCCGAATTATTGCATGGTGGAGTCCCTTAGGGACTCCACCATGTTAATCCACGATTGCAAGTCGCCTTAACGCGGCGGAGCAGGTGCTCCGCCGCGCATTGACTTTAATCCGACTCGGTCGGCGGTTTTTCCCTTGGCGCGCAAGGTTCGGCGGGGACAATACATCCCATGCGAGTAATTTTCTGCGGCAGCGGAGATTTCGCCCTTCCGACGTTCCGCGCCCTGGCGGCGTCGGGGCATGAAATCTCCGGCGTGGTCACCCAGCCGCCCCGCCGTGCGGGCCGGGGCGGGACGCTGCGTCCCACGCTTATCGAACAGGCCGCCCGCGAGGCGAACCTGTCCGTGCACGCCTGCGCGAACATCAACAACGACGAGTCGCTGGCCTTCCTGCGAAGCAAAACCCCCGACGTGATCTGCGTGGTGGAGTTCGGGCAGTTTCTGCGTGCCCCGGCCCGCCAGGCCGCCCGATACGGCGCGATCAATCTGCACGGCTCGCTCCTGCCGGCCCTGCGCGGGGCGGCGCCGGTGAACTGGGCGATTCTCCAGGGCTTCAAGACCACGGGCGTCACGACGTTTTCGCTCGTGGACAAAATGGACGCCGGGCCGGTGTTCCTGCGGGCGGAACTAGCCATCGGCCCGGAAGAGCGGGCCGGGGAGCTTCGCCTTCGCCTGGCGGAGCTGGGCGCAGAAACCATGCTCCGCACGCTGGAGGCGATTCAGGCGGGGCGTCATCCCCAGCCGCAGGACGATTCCCGGGCCGGCTTCGCGCCGCTGCTGAAAAAGAGCGACGGTTTTCTCGATTTCCGCATCCCGGCTGAGCACGTCGTCTGGAAGGTACGGGGCCTGTGGCCCTGGCCGGGCGCGCGGGCGGTGTTCGGGCATACGGAAAGAAAAGCCCAGGCCGTCACGATCGCCCAGGCCCGCCCGGGCGAAGGACCCGCCTGCGCCGCGCCGGGCGTGCTGGACGAGGACCTGTGCGTCTCGACGGCCCAGGGGCGCGTGGAGATCGTCGAAATTCAACCCGCCGGAAAACGCGTGATGTCCTGGCGAGATTTCATCCACGGCTATCGCGTCGCGCCCGGCGACGCGTTTCGATTACAGGAGGCCGCCGTCTGATGGAACACACCGCACGCGACACCGCCGTCCAGGCCCTGCGAGACCGCGAGGGCAAAACGTCCCGCTACCTCCGCTACCTGCTGGTGCATACGAAACTCTCGCCGCCCGACCGCGCCCTGGCGCGCGAACTGGCGATGGGCGAAGTCCGCCGCCGCGGCACACTCGACGCCGTCATCCGCGCCTACCTCAGCCAGCCCGACAAAAAACTGCCCACGCCCATCGGCGAAATTCTTCGGATCGCGCTATATCAGATTCTCTTCCTCGACCGCGTCCCGAATCACGCCGCCGTCAACGAAGCCGTCGAGCAGGCCTCCCGTTTTCACCACAAGCGCCAGCAGGGATTCATCAACGGCCTGCTGCGGGCAATTTTGCGCGACCTGCCCGACGAGCCGACCGGGGTTCGCCCGCCGGCTTCCGACGCCGTGCCGCGCGACGACGGAACGGCTGTTCGATTGGGAAAGGCGGCCTTTCCCGACCCGCAGAGCCATCCCGCGGAATACGTCGCGGCGGCGTATTCCCTGCCGATCGCGCTGGTTCAGCGCTGGCGGGAGCGCTTCGGCGAGGAAAAAGCCCTGGCCTTCGCGCAGCATTCCATCGCCCGCCCGCCGCTGATCTGTCGCGTGAACGCCTCGCGCAGCAGCGTCGAGGCCGTCCTGGGGAGCCTGGTTAAGGATCATCAACCCTCCGGCGCCCACGAAAACGGCCTGAGCGTGATGATCGATCCGACCGATTCGCTGATGTCGATCTCGGCCTTCCGCGAGGGGCTGATTCAGCCGCAGGACCCGACCGCCACCGCCGTCGTCGCCTCGGCCCGTCTGAAGCCAGGCATGCGCGTACTGGATTTCTGCGCCGCGCCGGGCACGAAAACCACCCACCTGGCCGAGCGCATGGAAAACCAGGGCGAAATCGTCGCCGTGGACGTGAACGAGGAAAAAACGCAACGCATCGAAACCAACTGCCAACGCCTCGGTATCGACATCGTAACGACCTGCACCGTCGAAAACCTCGGCCGGCTGGATCTGCGGAGCTTCGATCTCGTGCTGGTGGACGTGCCGTGCTCCAACACGGGCGTCCTGGCACGCCGGCCCGAGGCCCGGTGGCGATTCGACGAGGAGAGCCTTTCGCAGCTCATTCGGGACCAGTTTTCCCTGGCGACGGCGGCGGGGCAATACGTCGCGCCCGGCGGACAACTGCTCTACAGCACGTGCAGCATCGAGCCGGAGGAATGCCAGCAGATGGCCGAGAAAATCGCCGGCCGCCTGGAGCATCTGAAGCTCGCCTCCCAGACGCTCACCCCGCCCGACGGCGCGACCGATCCGACCCGATGGCATGACGGCGGGTTCCTGGCGATCTTCGAGTCTGTGTAATACATAAGAGAACGCGAATTACGCGAATAAGAACGAATAAGACGAATAATTTTTTTGTATTTATACTCTGACTTCTTCGTGTAATTCGTCTTTATTCGCGTAATT
>JAFGEJ010000289.1 GCA_016931655.1 Phycisphaerae bacterium | reverse complement strand
GCGTGTATGAAAAGTGGCTTGGACATCTTGTCCAAGTGTATCACGGGCATCTTGCCCGTGGGAAAAAGTCCCTTTTGGCAGGGTCAATATGACCCTGCGACACTTGGGCCAGAGGCCCAAGCCACATAAAAAAACCTTTTCATACACGCTCTCAGGGACTCCGCTATGTAATTATTTGAAGTCGTCCGGAAATTTCCGTGTTGTTCTTTCTTCTCTTCGGCCCGAAGGGCCGAGAAGCATTTGGCCGGGGGTGAGCGAAGCGAACCCCCGGAAAGCGATAAAAAAAGGAAGAGTCCCAACGGGACGACAGCAACGATTCCTTTTGGGTGAACTCGCTGTCGTCCCGTCGGGACTCAAAATAAAACAGACCTTTCTCCGGGGGTTCGCTTTGCTCACCCCCGGCCAAACGCTGCCGTCCCCTGCGGGGCTGGAAAGATCCGTAATTTCTTCGGGACTGGCGGTAAATCGATACCGATAGCCATCGCCGGCTTTACCAGAGGAATTTCCGGACAGCCTCAATTATTTACTTTTCCCCGAAGCGCTCACGTTTCAGAGTGTAGACGATAAAAACGTTTCCCGCGGCGGGTTGGGGTGTGACGGTGCGTTTGGTCCGACGGCGGGGAGATGATTTTCGGATTCGTTTGAGCAGGGGAGTCAGGTCTTCGGCGGTGTAGACGGCCTCGGCGGGGGAATCGGCCATCACGTCAAGGTTGCGCACCACCACACCGGCCAGTTTGCCTTTGTCCGTCAAAAGAATTCCCGCCGATTCCCCCTCGGCCAGTGCGGGGCCTGGATCGGTGACGTAGCCGTTTTGATCTGTGCGAACCTGCACCGGTTGGCGGTGAACGTCGTTGCCCATTTCGGCGAAGACGTTGACGGCCTGGGCCGTTACCGCGTCGTCGTTTTTGGGATCGCCCCGGAGCATCGGCAGGGGGGTGAAGGTATAGTCCGGCACGGTAATCAGCGACATGGGCGGTTCGTTGTTCTTTCGACGGGAGCTTTTGCGAAACGCAGCCGGCGCGAGCGTTTTGGAGTCGATCTGCACGAGTACCTCGTCGGCGTCGGCCAGGATTCGCTCGTCGACCAGAAGCGTATGCTCCGCGACGGGCGTGCCGACGGCCTGTTGTACGATCAGTCGGTCCATCGGCAGGTCGGGCAGTGTGTCGTTTTTGCAGCGCAGTGTTTTTCCCGGCAGCAGCCAGGTGGTGGTTGCGGCGACTCGGCCGATATTTCCCCCGCCGCGTTCGGGATAGGCGGAGAGCATTTCTCTCGCCTCGCGGAAGGCGGGCGTTTCGATGTCTGAGCCGGGCGCGTCCCGCAGGGCCTGTTGGAGCATTTCGACGGCCTCGCGGGAATCGGGCTTCAGCGCCAGTGCCCGCATGTACGCGCGCAGGGCTTCGGAATATCGCTTCAGGCCCATCAGGGCCATCGCTTGACCCTGGTGGAAGGCGGCTGCGCGAGGCTCCTCCCGGGCGCATCGGGCAAAAAGGTTCTCGGCCTGTCCGAAGTCGCCGGTTTGCCGGGCGGCCTCGGCCAGCAGAAACGACCGCAGCAGCGGATCGGCCCAGGCGCCGGCGGCCTGGCGGAGCTTCGCCTGCCCGGCGGCGCGGTGGCGCGACTGTTCCAGCCGCTGCCGATGCGTCGGCTCGCGCCGGCCCGTCGCCTGGCGGAAGTGATTTTTCGCCTCGCGGCAGAGCTGGTTGAACACCTTGCGCTGGCGCTGATAGTCGGCGGGCCTCAGCCAGCGTCCGTCGGCCTGCCGCCGATGATCGTGGGCGTAGGCTCGATAGAGGCGGAGATTCTGTTCCGTTTCCGCGCGCGGCATCGTTGCATGGCCGGCCCGGCTGCGCAAAAGGAAATAGATCATGGATTCCGGCCTGGCAAGGTCCGTCATCGAGACGCGACGCGTCGGCTGGGCCTGCGACGCGGAAATCAGCATCCCCGTTGCGAGAAAAAGAATCCACCTTCGAGAGCGAGACCTCTGAAAGAAAGAAAATTTACCACAGAGACACAGAGAACACAGAGAAAACCATAAGAAATTACATTTTTCTCTGTGAGCTTTGTGGCTTTGTGGTAGGTTTTTCGAAATTCTCAATCTGGTTTTCGTTTGCATAGAATGTGAATATACAGACAAATTCATGTCTGTTGCAAAAAATCAGGAAAATAAATGAGGCTGTCCAGAAATTCAGGTAACCAAAACATGAATGGAGTTTCCCCGAAATTTTGTTGTTTTTTTCTTCGCCCCTTAGGGGCAGAAAGCATTTGGCCGGGGGTGAGCGAAGCGAACCCCCGGAACAAGGCTTATTTTTTAAGAGCCCCAACGGGGCGACAGCAACGATTCCTTTTCATCGCACTCGCTGTCGTTCCGTTGGGACTCAAATTCTTTTTAAAAAAGAACTCGTTTCCGGGGGCCTGCCTGCCGGCAGGCAGGTTCGCTTCGCTCACCCCCGGCTAGACGCTCCTCGACCCTTCGGGTCGAAACGAAGAAAAAACAAGGCGGTATTTTCTGGACGGCCTGATATAAATTAAATTGAGTTAACGCGGCGGAGCCCCCCTAAGGGGTCCCTCAGGGGAGGTGCTCCGCCGCGCTTTTACTTCATCCACGCAGATTCGCGGATTAGAAAGACGTTTCGCATGAACGAATTCAGTCTGAACGGCCGTTGGGAACTTCGCGATGAACCACTGACCGTTTCCGTAAAACGCGCCGCGTCCCTGGGCGCAATGAAACAGGGCTGGATTCCCACGCCCGTGCCCGGAGATATTCATCAGGGACTGATGGCGGCGGGGAAAATCAAGGATCCACTGGTCGGGTTGAACAGCTTCGATTGCCGATGGACGGAAAATCGGTCCTGGTGGTTTCGCAAAACCTTTACCACCCAGCCGGGGTGGCGAAACGCCGGAATCGTGGAGCTGTCCCTGGACGGCCTGGATTCCAACGCCCGGATTTTTCTGAACGGGCATTTTCTCGGCGAACATCGGAATGCGTATTATCCATTCGTCGCGCGAATCGAAAAGTTCCTCAAGCCGGCGGGGAAAAACGTCCTGCTGGTTCGCCTGACGGCGGGACTGGAAGAGGTAACGAAAAAAGACATCGCCGCCCTGGGCGTGGCGCCGTTTACGGAAGTCCTGCACGGCCGGCCGGAACGCGGCGACGTCCGTCGGCCTTTCGCGAGGAAGCCCCAGTACGTCTTCGGCTGGGACTGGGGGCCTCGGCTGGCTACCACGGCCATCGCCGGGGACGCGATCATCCGGGCGCTCGATACCCTGGCCGTTCGGGACGTCCACGTCACGTGCGAAAAGGCCGGCAGCGACGTCCGCCTGAAAGCAACGGTCACGGTGGACTGGCTGGAGGATGTCCGCTCCGGCGAAGGAAACGTCGAGTGGACTCTTACCGACCCCAACGGGAAGAAAAAGAAGTTCAGCAGGGACGTGTTTTTGAAGGCCGGCCTGAATTTCGTCGAGCTGGAGACCACGATACAAAAACCGTTGCTCTGGTGGCCCAGCGGCATGGGGCCTCAACATCTTTATACCATCGAAGTATGCGCCAAGGCGGAAAAGCGGCGTGTTGCATATCCAGCCTTCCAGTACGGCATCCGGTTTATCGAAATGGAAACGCAGGGCACGTTCGGCCTGGTCGTCAACGGTCAGCCGGTGTTCTGCAAGGGCGCCAACTGGATTCCCGCCGACTGCCTGTACGCCCGCGTGAACGACGAGACCTACGAAACCCTCGTCCGCGAGGCGAAGGAGGCCAACTTCAACATGCTGCGGGTCTGGGGAGGCGGCCTGTACGAACGGGAGGCGTTTTACCGGGCCTGCGACCGATATGGAATCATGGTCTGGCAGGATTTCATGTTCGCCTGCGATCCCTATCCCGACTATCTGGAGGCGTTCCGGAACGAAGTGCGAATCGAGGCGGAATACCAGACCAAACGGCTTCGGAATCATCCGTCAGTGGTGCTGTGGTGCGGGAACAACGAGAACCACTGGTTTCTCGGTGTGCTCTGGAAAGACAAGGCGTTCGGCGGATTCCATCTCTACAACTATCTTTTGCCCGAAATCGTTCAGAAAAACTGTCCGTCTGTGCCGTACTGGAACAGTTCGCCGTACGGCGGGGAGGACCCGAACTGCGCCGAGATCGGCGACCGGCATCACTGGACCAGCATGAAACACGCGGATATGCGGGAGCGGATCCGGCCTGAGGCGTATGACGAAGTCCGTTCCCTGTTTGTTTCGGAATACGGGTATCTCGGCGCGCCGAGCAGGGATACGGTGCGGAAATACTGCGGGGGCGCCTTGCCGGAGCGAAACAGCAGGGTCTGGTTTCACCACTTCAATTCCTTCGCCACGTACGCCCAGGAAACGGTGGACGCCGGAATTCAAAAGCATTACACCGACCCCCAAAAGCTTTCGACGGAGGATTTTTTGTTGTACTGCGGCCTGTGTCAGGGCCTGATGTACGAGTATTCCCTCGACACGTTTCGGGGTGATTTGAATTGCCGCGGCGCGCTGTTCTGGATGTTGAACGACTGCTGGGGGGAAGTCGGCTGGACGATCGTCGATTATTATCTCCGCCGGAAGATCAGTTGGTATTTCGTCAAACGGGCGCTGGCGCCGGTTCGTCTTGTCCTGCGGGAGTCTCAAGGGTCCGTGCGCGTGGTGATGGCGAACGATTCGAGTCGGCCGATCAGGGGAATTCTGGAATTCGGCAGGATTTCCCTGGACGGAAAAACAAAAAAGCTTCGGGCGAAAGCATTTTCCTGCCCGCCGATGGGGCGTGCCCGCGTGGCGAAGTTCAAACGGGATAATTCCGATCCCACAGAGAATCTCTGGCTGGCGAGGGTGAAAAACAACAGGGAAATCCTGCCGGGGATTTTGCGGGCCGCCGACTTTCGAAATCTGAAGATCGGAAAGCCGATTCTCTCTTCCCGCATTCTGCGAAAGGGCAAAGGCTGGGTGATTCGGGTTCGTGGCGATAATTATGTCCATGCCGTGCATCTGGAGCTTCCGAAGGGAGCGTCGGCGGCGGAGGATTATTTCGATCTCACGCCGGGCGAGGTTCGGGAGGTGCGGGTGGATTACAAGGGAACCTTGGCCGAGAAACATGTGCGGATACGAAGCGTGAATGACTATTTGAGCAGGTAAATACGCAAGGGATCAATTCGGTCCGTCTGAACAAACACAGGGTCAATCGGTTGACTGGTTGATTGGTTAATTGGTTAACTGGTTAATTGGTTAACTGGTTAATTGGTTAACTGGTTAATTGGTTAACTGGTTAATTGGTTAATTGGTTAATTGGTTAACTGGTGAATGGGTTAACTCAAGCTATCCAGAAATAGCCATATTGTTTTTTCTTTTCTTCGGCCCTTCGGGTCGAGTGGAAGAAAAAACAGGCTAATTTCTGGACAGTCCCAGTTAACCAGTTAACCAGTTAACCAGTTAACCAGTCCACCAGTCCACCAGTTCACCAGTTCACCAGTCAGCCTTACACGTATTCGTCGATGACGGCTTTGAGTTGCCGGAGGGCTTCTTTTTCGAGTTGTCGAACGCGTTCTCGCGTCAGGCCGATGATTTTCCCGATGTCCTTGTACGTCCGCGACGGACCCTGGTATCCGTCCATGTGGAACCGCAGGATCAGGATTTGCCGCGACCGCTCGTCGAGCCGGCTGAGGACGGCCTGGACGATCGGGCCGGTGGAGTCGTCCAGCAGACGCTGGTCCGGGGGAACGGCGTCGGTGTCGGAAAGCATTTCCGAGGCGGCCTGGGCTTCTTCCGATCCGATCTGTGAGGGCGCGTTGACGGCGGTCAGTCCCTGCTGGATGACGTTGGCCTTCCGCTGGCTGATTTTCATTTGCTTGGCGATCTGCTGGAGCGTGGGGGCGCGGCCCAGTTGCGCTTCCAGCTCCCGGCTGGTTTTGCGCCATCGGCTGATGAGCTTCGCCAGGTACGCCGGAATGCGAATCGGCTGGCCGGCGTTGATGCGGGCCTTCTTGATCGACTGCTTGATCCACCAGGCGGCGTACGTGCTGAACCGCACGCCCGCGTCCGGGTCGAATTCCTCCACCGCCCGCATCAGCCCCAGGTTCCCCTCGGCCACCAGGTCGTTCAGCGACATGCCCGTGTTGTTGGCGAATTCCTTGGCAATTTTCACCACCAGCAGCAGATTCGCCTGGATCATTCGTTCCCGCGCGATCGGGTCGGAATGCTCGCGGACCCGACGCGAAAGCTGCTTTTCCTGCTCAGCCGTCAACAATGGGGTGGACTTGATGTGTTCCAGATACCAACCCAAACCCTGCATTACAGCATTGGCGGACACCCGGTCCTCGCTTTCAAGCCCGCCGGCGGCGATCCGGCGCGCGGTTATGAGGCTACGGCACGTTACATTGTCTTTTTCGACCCCTTAGAGGGGGGACTTAAATACGCGACCAGAAAGGATTTCCCCAAAATTCCGATGGATTCAGCGAACTCTGGGTTTTTTTATAATCTTTTGCGGATAAATAGGTTATGTGTACGAATAAATATAACAGCGTGGAGCAGCAAGCTAATATAGACAGCGATTTAGCATTCGGTGGTGTTGAAAAAAGAAAATTCGGGGTATTGATGGATTTCACCCCGCGGGATTCATGGTCGTTGAACTCGTGCGACATCCCCACAGATCGTTTGCGAACCGTCGAATTGGGGTAAGTGCCGTGGGAGAGTTACCCGATTCACGGAATGTGTGTGACAATTTTTTCTGGCACCCCCAAAGTTGTCATTCTGAGCGGAG
>JAFGEJ010000288.1 GCA_016931655.1 Phycisphaerae bacterium | reverse complement strand
TACATGCAATTATACACACAATCGCACCGGCCATTCGTACAGTTTCACCGGAACGTATGATCAGGTTGTTAGTACTTTTTATAACGCCTGCCGGGATAACATGACCTGGTTCAAGAGCACCAGGAACATCGTTGGTATGCACAGTATCGAAGACAATTCCGACGCCGGCTGGAACGGCACGACTCTCGCCCTGATGCTCATGCGCGCGATGTTTGTGGATTATAAGTTGTCTCAAAATCCCATTACCGTCTATGCGCCCAACGCGTCGGGAACCAACAGCATCCTCTTCGATCAGCACCTGTCCTACGATCCGGACTGCGTAAGCTGGAACGCCGATGCGACGTATGACAAGGTTCGCGGCATTCAACCGCAGGGAATCCAGTTCTTCTGGTACGATCTGGATAACGACGGAGACCTGGACGTTCAGTCGTTCAACAACACGATGACGGTTTCCGCCGACACGCTGATCAATACCTACGGCGCCGAAAGAGGCCAGTGGAATTACTATCGTGTCCGGGCCAAGGACAATGAAGGCGTCGTCACATATAAAACCGGTAAGTTTTATCTGAATCCTCTGGGCACACCGGAACCGGCGAGCCTGAGCCTGCTGGCCGTCGGCGCCTTGGCATTTTTGCGTAGAAAACGGTAATCAAAGAGCATTCTAACCGATAAAATAGATATGGGCGCGGCATGGGGAGATTCCCGGCGGAGTCTCCCTATCCGTGCTGAATTGCATTTACATGTAGAGAGGCCTTGAATGAATCGACGACGCTCACAATCTGATCCGTACCCTTGCCTGGCGGAGCACCCGCTCCGCCAGGTGAATCCGACGATCCGACAAAGACTTGGCGGAGCAGGTGCTCCGCCAAGCAATAAAAAAGGGTTTACATTGATCGAGCTTCTGGTCGTCATCGCGATCCTTTCCCTGCTGGTGTCGATTCTCCTGCCCTCCCTGCAAAAGGCCAAGCTCCTGGCCCGGCGGGTGCTCTGCCTGACGCGTCTTAAGTCCATCGGCTCGTCGCTTTATCTCTATATGAACGACAATCACGATCGAGGTCCGATCGGTTTTAGCTACGGTGGTGATTCTTTTAATTATAAATATCCCTGGTCCGGCTGGCCCAATGAAACACCCGACAAAGATCCATCCGAAAATCCCTACAGATCAGGTTATGGCTGGTTTTGCGGAGATTCAACATTAAAAGACACCTCCCCCTGGAACAGCGATCCCTGCAATGCTCTTGGGACATATCTGGGAATCGATAAACATGACATAATGACCAAAATCGCCGTGGCCTGTCCCAATTACGAGTATATGGTTTATGAGGGAGAAATTACCCCCCCAACTACGTATGCCGTTAACTATTATCTTGGATTTTGCACCTATCTCGGTGATCACGTCGAAAAACCGGCCTCCACGCCCATGCTGATGGACGGCGCATGCACGGATTTGGATGGCGACCCGACAATGGATTACACGATGTTTCCGAGACCACCTTACGGAATAGAAGATGTTTTTCTCGACATGGCGACGTACAGCCACGAGAACACGGGTAATTTCCTGTTTTTTGACGGCCACGCCGAGAATCAAGCGGAATTGGAGACTGCATTGGACTACGCGAACCTCTGGACCTTCTACGGCGATTAATCATTTCCCTCACACCTATCCGCATAACTCAAACGGACCGATTTGGTAACTCCGCTCGAGGAAAAGGGTAACTCGTTGACTGGTTAACTTGTTAATTGGAAAAGAATTACAGAAATCAGTTCGTACTCCCCGCTTCGCTTTCCCCGGCTGCAAGGCTGTAACGATGCCGGCTTGGCCCGGTGCGGCGACATAAATATTTGTACTATATTGTACATCTCAAATTTTCCCAATATTCCTTTATAATCGCCTTATAATTCTTGCTGGTTTTTAATATATAGCAATTTTAGATAAATTTTTAGCAACCGCAGGTATTCCATTCTCACGGAAATCCTTTATAGTGTCTTTTGTAAATGATCCCGTCAGGCCGTTAGGGCCGGGAAAAACGAGTTTCAGGAGAGGAGGTATTGGAATCAGGAGTTCGTCGATTTGAAAACGTGCAACAACGTAATGTTGGATTGTAAGGCTATAACGAACGGCAACTTTTTTAGCAGGAACTGAAAGGAGAAAGAAATGACCAGGAACGTTTTACTAGCAACGATGATGGTTGTGGTACTGTGCCTAGGCGGCAGCGCCCTGGCGGGCATGGTCACACTCGAGCCGACGATGACCCGAACCCTTCATACGGGTGAGCCGGACACCGTCAATGCATGGGGTGATTTTGTGGTTCGGGAGACGGGCGAAGACATTCATTCGGCTGCGACGTACGATTTGAGCGGCATCACCGAGGAAATCACGGGCGCGTATATGCGTTTCTATGAGCTGGATAACAGCAACAACAGCGTTGCCGTTGCCCAGTCGGGGCATCTGATCAGTCCGGTGGATATCACCAATATCACCCCGAACAAGATTTTTGGCGCCAGCCCGGAATTCACGTGGACCGCATTGGATTCACTGGGAAGCTACACCGGGGATGACTCCACGGCGGTGGATACGTGGTACAACTCGGAGGCGGCTTCGTCGGGCGACGTTGCGGCGATCGAAGCGCTGCGCGGCGGTAGTGTCTCCATCCTGATCTTTGCCGAATCCGGAAAACGCTGGTGGGGCGGTACGGACGCTTCCTGCCCACCCCAACTGGTACTGACAACGGTTCCCGAGCCGGCCACGCTAAGCCTGTTGGTTGCCGGCGGCGCCCTGGCGCTGATTCGTCGCAGGCGATAGATAATCAAATGAGACGTTACATTAAAGATCTTTCTTTCAATTGAAGTGTTCCATGTATGCGGAGCGTCCCTAAGGGACGCTCCGCGGAACGCTTACACATTTCATCCACATCCTATATCTCCCCGTGGTTTCGCGCACCCCGCGCGAAGCGGGAAAAGCTGTTGTTTTTGGCATCAAATTGAAAGGAGCCTGTGATGTCCAGACACGTCTTTTTCTGCTGTACCCTCGTAATTGCATTGATCCTGGTATCGGCCGAGACGACCTTCGGATGGGGCGGACCGACGCACTCGGCCTTGACGAAAAAAACGTTCGACGATCCCGTCGTCTCTCCCTTGCTGGGCGGGATTGATCAAAGCACCATCGAAAACTATATCGGCGAACCGCCTGATCCCTGGCAGGACGGGCAATGGCCCAACGTCGAGGGCAGGGCGTATATCCCCGGCATTGCCTCCCCCAACGGCCTGGATTGGGATTCCCTGGGCGAAACGACGCGACTGAAGTACATGATGCACAACGTCGCGGACGTGTGCGTTCCCATCGGCCACAGTCCGGCCTGTTACAATCCGGGAGGCTATTCGCACACCGTCAACGAGGCAATCCTGGAAGCCCAGGTGTCCACTTGGACGAGTTATCCCAGCGTCGCCGGCACGTGTAATTACACGCACAACCGCAACGGCCATTCGTTCAGTTTCACGGGAACGTTCAACGAAATTATCGACACGTATTACGACGCCATCCGGGATAATATGACCTGGTTCAAGAGCACCAAGCACTTTTGGGGCCACTACCCCGAAGACAACTCCGACGCCGGCTGGAACGGCACGAAACTCGCCCTGATGCTGCAACGGGCGGCGATTGTGGACTACATGCTGGCCAAGGAACACATCGAGATGGAGCCGTACAAGTACCCCCAGGGCTCCGCCGGCGGAAACATCAGCTTCGATTATTCCGACTCCTACGATCCGGACTGTGTCTGCTGGTTTTCCAACGGCACCTATTCCCACGTCCACGGCATACATCCCCAGGGGATTCAGTACTTCCTTTTTGATTTCGACGGCGACGTGCCCTCCGGCGGCGACTGGGAATACACGTCGTACGACGATGTCACGAATTATTCCGTGAACGACCTCATCGCCATGGGCCTGCCGACGAACCAATGGACCAAATTTTACGTGGCCGCCTGCGACAACGAAGGCAATTGGTATTCCGTCGAAGATTATATGTATCTGTCCACCGGCGGTGCGCCCGAACCGGCGAGTCTGTCTCTGCTGGCCGTCGGCGCCTTGGCGCTGATTCGTCGCAGGCGATAGATAATCAAATGAGACGTTACATTAAAGAGCTTTCTTTCAATTGAAGTGTTCCATGTATGCGGAGCGGTCGAAAGGCCGCTCCGCGGAACGCTTTTTATCAAAACGGCGCCTATCGGCCCTCTCTTCCGGGCGTTTTTTGCCTTCCCCCCTTCAGAATACACCTGTCAAATCGACCCCGACGGCGGACAATTCAGCCGATTTGACAGGAATTCCACCGACCGGATTGTATGCTAAATCCTGATTGGAAAAAATGTTAGCTTTCTGGTACGGCGATTGCTAGTCTTTGGTGCGACGAGGGACGCCGAATGGACATGCGCCCTCATCGGCCCCGGAATGGGGACGGAAAGGAAGGTACACGACAATGGCATCGAAAAAAGTCATCGGAATCGACCTGGGAACGACCAACAGCGTGGTAGCCGTCATGGAAGGCGGCGAGCCGAAGGTGCTCATCAACCAGCAGGGCGCCCGCACGACGCCGTCGGTGGTGGGCTTCACCGACAAGGGCGAGCGACTCATCGGCCAGCCCGCGCGGCACCAGCAGGTGACCAACCCGAAGAACACGGTCTTTTCGATCAAGCGATTCATGGGCCGGCGGCACAACGAGGTGGCTGCCGAGGAAAAAATGGTCCCTTACGGCGTGATCGGAGGGCCGAGTGAACTGGTCAAGGTCGAGGCCCACGGAAAGCAATACACGCCGCAGGAAATCTCCGCCATGGTCCTCCAGGAGCTCAAGAAGGTCGCGGAGGACTATCTCGGCGAGCCGGTCGATAAGGCCGTCATTACTGTACCGGCGTACTTCAACGACTCCCAGCGCACCGCCACCAAGGAGGCGGGCGAAATCGCCGGCCTGAAGGTCGAGCGCATCATCAACGAGCCGACGGCCGCCGCCCTGGCGTACGGCCTCGATAAGAAAAAGAACGAAAAGGTCGCCGTCTTCGACTTCGGCGGCGGCACGTTCGACATCTCCATTCTCGACATCGGCGATAACGTCTTCGAGGTGCTCGCCACCAACGGCGACACGCACCTGGGCGGCGACGACCTCGACGAACTGCTCATCAAGTTCATCGCCGAGGAGTTCAAACGCACCGAGGGCATCGACCTGCGCAGCGACGCGATGGCGCTCCAGCGCCTCAAGGAGGCCGCCGAGAAGGCCAAGTGCGAACTGTCCACCGCGATGGAGGCGAGCATCAACCTGCCGTTCATCACCGCCACCCAGGCCGGCCCGAAACACCTGACGATGACGCTCAGCCGGGCCAAGTTCGAGCAGCTTTGCGCGCCGATCTTCAGCAGGCTGGTCGGCCCCTGCAAGAGCTGCCTGTCCGACTCCAAACTCACCGGGTCAGACATCGACGAGGTGATCCTCGTGGGCGGTTCGACGCGAATCCCAAAGGTCCGCGAGATCACGAAGGAAATTTTCGGAAAGGAACCGAACAAGTCGGTCAACCCGGACGAAGTGGTCGCCATCGGGGCAGCCGTCCAGGGCGGCATCCTCGCCGGAGAGGTCGAGGAACAGATGGTCCTGCTGGACGTCACCCCCCTTTCGCTGGGCGTGGAAACGCTCGGCGGCGTGATGACCAAACTCATCGAACGCAATACGACCATTCCGACCGAGAAGAAAGAGACCTTTTCCACCGCCGCCGACAGCCAGACCGAGGTGACCATCCACGTGCTCCAGGGCGAACGCGAATTCGCACGCGACAACCGCACGCTGGGGCAGTTTAACCTCACCGGCCTGCCGCCGGCGCCGCGCGGCATGCCGCAGATCGAGGTGTCGTTCAATATCGACGCCAACGGCATTCTGAACGTCAAGGCCAAGGATCTCGCCACGGGCAAGGAACAGTCCATCGAGATCAAAGGCTCCAGCGGCCTGGATTCCGGCGAAATCGACAAGATGAAAAAGGACGCCGAAGCCCACGCCGAGGAAGACAAGAAACGCCGCGAGGTGATCGACCTGAAAAACCGGGGCGACGCGATGGTCTACAACGTCCGCAAGACGCTCAACGAAGCCGGCGAGAAGGTTTCGCCCGAAGACCGCGGCAACATTGAGTCGGCCGCCAGCGCCCTGGAAGAAGCGCTGAAGGGTGAAGACGCCGAAGCGATCAAGCGAACGACGCAGACGCTGGAGCAGGCCTCCCACAAGCTGGCTGAGGCGATGTACAAGCACGCCTCCGCCAACGCCGCCCCCGGCCCCGGCCCGCAACCGGGCGGCCCCGCCCCCGAAACCGGCGAACAAAAGAAAGGCGGCGACGACGACGTCATCGACGCGGAATACGAAGTCAAAGAGTAAGAAGCGAAAGAAAGAACAAGAAGCCACAAAGGGCACAAAGGCCACAAAGGTTTTAAGATACCGTTTTTTGCTTGGCGGAGCACCCGCTCCGCCAAGTTATGCAAATGAGCGGCGGGTGTAAACCCGCCGATTTCTCCGCGTGCGATGGGTGCTTGGAAGAATCGGTGGGCTTACGCCCACCGCTCGTTCATATCACACAAATGGAAAATTTGGAAAACGATTGTCAATTTCAAAAAGCCGACTCGTGCTACGTGGCGAAGCGCCACTTCGCAGAGTAGCATTGTGAAAACCCAAAGGCCGGGCAGAGCTGTAACGCTCGGCCCGGCCTTTTTAACATGTAGGGCGTGCAACTTGCCGAAGGCCCGGCGCAGCCTAAAAGGCGAAGCCGGGTTGCACGCGATTAACTGAGGCCGTCCAGTAATTATGCGTGGTGGAGCACCTGCTCCACCACGGAAAAGATGGAATTTTCTTTTTCCCTGGCGGAGCGGGTGCTCCGCCAGGCAGCAGCCCTAGCGATGTTCTTACATCAAAATTTCTGGACAGCCTCGATTAACTAACAACCAAGATTGCGCGTGCAAACAAGTTGCACGCCCTACGGCTTTGAACAAAAGGAAACGAACGATGAACAGCATGTACAAAATCTGGATACCGGGCATTGTGGTGCTGGTGGCCGTGGGGTGCATGTACGCCATTTACGCGGCGGGGGAGGCGAAATACTCCCAACTGGCGAGGGACAACAAGGCGATGCAAAATGACTTGACCGCGGCCAGGCGAGCGGCTGAGGACGAAGCATCCAAAAGCACCGCATGGCAAAAGCGGTGCGAGGAGGCCGAGGGACGGATACCGTCGCTGATAAAGCAGTTGCAGGCCACCATAGACGAAAATGCGAGAATAACAAAGCAGTCCAACGAAAATCTTCGCGTCGCGGAGGAGAATCAGCGAAATTTAGCCGAATCGAACCGGCGGACGGAAGAGAACTTTCAGGCCGCACTTGCTCGTCGAGATGAACGCATTCGGGAATTGACCCGTCAGATCGCGGACCTTTCCGACGAACGGGCGGAGGCGCAGGATAACGCGGCGAGGCCACTGGACGGGCCGAGGGCGAACCTGGACGACATTCTCGACCCCAAACGAGTGGAAACGCACCTGGCGGCCTATCACCGTGCATGGGAAAAAATTCAGCCTGTTTTTATCCGGGGGCGGTTTCCTGAACAAATTCGCGCGGTGGACAAGAACACGCTGCTGAATCTTTACAATGATTGCATCGCGCAGGCAATCGCCCTGAAACGGCTTTCCGGAGGCGACGGCATGGCGGATGAACATCTCTATGATAAATTAAAGTCCGCCTATATATCGTGTCTGGACCGCGGGCAGAGCACGCGACGAAGCGGAACTATTTCGCCCCGCACAGGCCGGCGCTCCGGCAGACCGGGCGTGTCAACCGCTTCCACCGTACCGCAGGCGTTGGACGATCTTTTGGATGTGTGGCTGGCGGAACTGAAAGAGCAGAGAAAACAGGCCGTAAAAATTCCCGTTCAACGGAAAAAGGGTAAGGAATTCAAGGCGAGAATCATTCAGGGCGGCCCGTTGGTGCGATGATAAATAAAATCGGAAGTATGTACTTTACACAAGTTGGCGTTATTTGAACATATCCCGCATGAAGCTCATTCTTCGCGCGTGGATTCTTCGCCTTGTTTGTCCCACTCATCTGGGCGCTTCTTCCCAAGGAAATAAAGGGGTCAGGTACGAATGGCACTGCCGTGATTTTATGTTTGCATACATTCTTCGTCGGCAAGGATCGGTTGGGATCATCTCGGCCTTGCCT
>JAFGEJ010000287.1 GCA_016931655.1 Phycisphaerae bacterium | reverse complement strand
GTCCGCTGCGCATGTCCATGACCGACGGGGCGATGGTGTAGTAGCATGGATGCCCGGGCTTGAGAACCTGCGCGATCAGGACCGGCAGCAGCGCGTCGACGTTGGCCAGCAGGGCGGTTCCGGCGACGGTATACGGCGAGGTCGCACCGGCCATCGGACAAACGGTGGTCGTGAAGGGGAACCCGCGATTGACGGCCGTCTGGAGGAGCCGGCAGTTGATGTCGTGCAGTTGCAGCGGACTGGTGACCGCCACGGCGATCGTCGCGACGGGCGCTTTGTCTTCCCAGCCGTAATGGTCCCGGAGCATGTCGATCAGCTCCAGCCAAAGGTTGCAGTTGTCCATGTCGGTGGGCATGAGGTGCAGGTGCTTGTTGTGATGGCTGATGTACGTTTCCATCGTCGCGAGATATCCGTCCGGGCCGGGGATGTCGCTGATGCTCTGCTGCATGCGCATCAGGATGCTGACGTGCGGCAGGGACTGGGCGAGGATGGTATGTCGGCGCACGTCCTCCAGCACCGGCGCCCGTCGGCCGTCGTGATAGTCCACCACGTTCGGATCGAGAAGAATCGCGCCGTAAATCCGATTCCGCGTATTGGACCTATGCACCCGGCCGCTCAGTTCCTGGTGCGTGACGGTATCCGGCGCAAGGGAAATAAGCTCTTCGACCATCTTCGCGGGGAAACGCACCGTCTCGGTCGCGTCGTCCACGTTCGCGCCGGCCTTTCGCAGGACGGAGCGAATTTCCTTCGACCCCACGCGACAGCCGACGTTTTCAAACACCCACAATGTCTGGCGGTGCATCGCCAGAATGTCATCTTTATTCAGTAGCTGTAATGACAGATTGGACATACGATTACTTTCTTCGTCGCAACAACACGCACTCGCAATCGTCCCAGGGGGGCATTTCGAGCACATGTCATATATTCATTATTTTTGTGTTTTCTAAAAAATATAGGGCGATCCCTCTCAGGACCGCCCCATGTTTCACATGTTACTGATTGAAAGGAGATTACAATTGATTGTTACATAAATTGTATTACCGTTTCCGACGAATCAGGACGCCCAGTCCGCCGAGGGCCAGCAAGCTCATGGTTGCCGGTTCGGGAACCATCTGGCCGATATCCGTGGAGAACAGGGGCGTGCCGGCGTCCAAGCTGCCCACAGGGGCCCAGCCGGAACTGTTGATTTGGTACAATCCCGTACCTTCCAGGGCGTAGCCGATTCCGCCTTCCGCGCCGACGAACGTCGTTCCGGGGTTAAAACCGCCGATGTCGGTGAAGCTCGTGCCGTCAACATGGTACATCCGCCCATCTTCCCAAATAAACGCCGTCCCATCACCGGCGCCGACGAACGGCAACCCGGCGGTGAAGTTACCCGCGAAGGCCCAGCCGGAACTGTTGATCCGGTACAGTGTCGAATCTTCCAGGGCGTATCCGATTCCGTTTCCCGCGCCGACGAACGTCGTTCCGGGGTTAAACCCGCCGATGTCGTTGTAGCTGGTGCCGCTTAGATAATACATTCGCCCGCCACTTAGCACGAACGCCGTGCCGTTGCCCGCACCGGCAAGTTGGGCATCGGCGGCAAACGTTCCTACGTTGTTCCAGCCGGAACTGGTGATCCGATACAATCCCGTACCTTCCAGGGCATATCCGGTTCCGTCACCGGCGCCGACGAACCTTGTACCGGGGTTAAAACCGCCGATGTCGTTGAAACCGGAACTGGAAAGATGGTACATCCGCTCATTTTCCCAGGCGTATCCTTCACCGTTCCCAGCCCCGACGTACGTCGTGCCGGCCTCGAAATTGCCGATGTTCGTCGCACCGGAACTGTGGACGTAATACATGTGCCCGTTTTCCCAGGCGTATGCGGTCCCGTTTCCGGCCCCGGCAAACTGCGTTCCGGCGGCAAAGGTCTCAATACTGCTGTAACTCGTGCCGGTCACGTAATACAGATCCGTGCCCTCCAGGGCCAAGGCCGCTGCCGATGCGCTGCTCGCAACAAGCGAGAAAACCGATAGGCCGCACACCACCAATAGTGTTCCCAACCATTTTCTTTTCATGTTCTTTCTCCTTACAGATAGATTTTGATAGGTCGACTAAATTCATTATATTTGGTCGACCAAAATTTGTCAATCCACAAAATTGTATTTTTTTCGACATTCGGTAAAATTAAGGGGTGATGAAGCGAGAAAATAAGACCAGTTTTGTCTACGAGGAAATTCGTAAATCAGTTCTTTCAAGGTCGTTAGAGCCGGGCGAGCGTCTGGTGGAACGAAACTGGGCGGAAACACTGTCGGTAAACCGGGCCGCCGTAAGGCAGGCGTTATTTCGATTGGCCGGGGAAGGATTGCTGGAACATGGGAAAAAGGGGGGGGTGTTTGTTCCCCAGCTCGATCCCAGCCGGGAGGGCGAATACCTGCGGGCGAGGTTGGCCGTGGAGATCGGCGCCGCCTACCTGGCTGTGCAACATGCCACGAAAAAAGACCTGGCCGAACTGAAGAAGATCGTCAGGATCATGCAGGAAATGACGGAACACGATATGTTTGAGGGATTCTATGAAGCCGATATGCGTTTCCACGAGGCCATGGTCCGCGCCGCTCATTCCCCGCACCTGCTGGACGTCTACCACCGGGCGAATTTCCCCCTGACCACCAGCTCGCAGAAAAACCATTCCCTCCTGGAATGCAATACGAAGGAACATCGGGATATTCTCCAGGCCCTCGAGAAGCGGAATTTCCCCCAGTTGATGAAGCTGCTGGCGAAGGGGTGCCAAAAAACCTGACGACGGTAACGCTGTCGATCTGAATCATTCGGGTTTTCCCAAATTGCTTATTCCGCGGATTTCGGTACAATTTGAAGTCGATGGCACGGGAAAATAAAAGCAATTTTGCCTACGAGGAAATTCGTAAGAAAATCCTCGCGAGGATGATAGAGCCGGGTGAACGACTTGTCGAACGCGCCTGGGCGGAGAAACTGTCCGTAAACCGGGCGGATATCCGGCAGGCGTTGTCTCGCCTGGTGGGAGAGGGATTGCTGGTGCACGGCAAGAAAGGGGGGGCGTTTGTTCCCTTTCCGGACCCGGAACGGGAGGAGGAATTCCTTCGGGCGCGAATGGCGGTGGAAGTCGGAGCGGCGCTGCTGGCTGTGAAATATGCCACCGAGAAAGAAATACAGGAACTCGAAAAGGTCGTCGAGTTGATGGGAGACCTGGCGGAATATAAATTGCATACCAATTTCAACGAAGTCGATATCCATTTTCATGAAGTGATGGTCAAGGCGGCCCATTCCCCGCAACTGCTGGACATGTATCACCGGGCCAACTTTCCCCTGACAAGCAACAAGCCCGCCCAATACGCGGAAATGATGAAGCAGGACACGAAAAAACACGATAAAATACTTCAGGCCCTGAAGAAGCGGAATTTTCCGCTGCTGTCAAAGCTTCTTGCCGAGGCGTATGAAGACTGACGGCCGAAACGTTATACAGAATAAACGGTAAAAAAAGACGCGGGCCGATTCCTCGGAAACCGTCCCGCGTCTTATTGATTGTGCATAAGAAGATGGTTGCATCTTCCTATGTGTATGTCACTGTTACTGACGTTTCCGTCGTCGCAACAGCGCCAAGCCGCCTACGGCCAGCAGGCTCAGGCTTGCCGGTTCCGGCGCGCCGCCGCTGGAGAGGTACATCCAGTCGCCGGCACTCCAGGCGGTGCCTTCGTTATCCACAGCCGCGACATAGAACCACGACCATTGATTTGTCGGAATTCCAAATCCGATCAGATCGTTCACGGAGTACTCCAGCTCATCGTTATACGATATGTAATCCCAGGCGCCGCCGGAGGGAACATCGCCGTTGAAGTCATACAGATAGTACTGAATCCCCTGGTCATGCACGCCGTAGATCTGCGAATACTCGCCGTCGCTGTCCCACTCGATACAATCCGGATCATAGCTGCCCGCACGATCGAACAGGATGGTTCCGCCGGCGGAGCCGGTGGGAAGCGCATCGCCCGCCACGTAAATGTTCTCCTTCGCGAGGATGTAGTCCACGATCATCGCACGCATCAGTAACTGGGCGATGGCTGTGCCGTTCCAGCCGGCGTCGTGATTATCGCTCGGGTAGTGGCCCCACCAATGTTTGGTGCTCTTGAACCACGTCATGTTGTTCCGGCAGGCGTCGTAGTGCTCGTCGAGAATGTCTGTAATTGTGCCCGTATAGGAGTACGTGGTATTCGTTTCATCGTTATACCAACTGCTCGTACCTTCAATGTCGGGATACGTATCCCACAGGGAAACCTGGGCTTCCAACGCCGCCTCGTTGATCGTGTGCGAATAGCCACCCGGATTGTAGCACGCCGGACTATGACCGATGGGAACGGCAACGTCGCCACAATTGTGCATCATGTACTTCAGCCGCGTCGTCTCGTCCAGCGAATCCCAGTTCTTACCGTTGGGCGAGGAAATCCCCGGAATGTAGGCCCGGGCTTCGACGTTGTCCCATTGCCCGTCCTGCCAACTACCCGGCTCGCCGGTATAATCTTCGATTTCGTCCACATCATCGATGGCGTCCAGCAGCGGCGCGACGACGGCATCGTCGAAGACCTGATGGCACATTGCCGAGTGGCTTGGTCCGCCCCAACCAAAGGCGCTGGTACTTACCAGCAGAAGAGAACTCATCCCCACCAGGATACAGCGAATCAATACGTGTTTTGACATCATCAGGCTCCTTTCCTTTCCAAGGCACTCTCGCAATACCTATGTGGCTCATTGAAGGTTTTGGTAGAGTGCCTAAGATGTCACAACAGCTTGCTTCACGTTTCATACCCGGTGTATGAAACACACAATAGAGTTATGGGTGCGGCTTTCTACTCCTTCCGAAGCGGCAAATTCGAGAGAGGCTCTCCGATTTTCGTGAACCTGAAAGAGGTACAAGGACGGGGTGATTTTAATGGATCGCCCCACTAATGTCAACTAAAAATAGATTAAATGTTAACTAAAATTAGATCAATTAGTTATCCATATAAGGAACCGGATAACAGGAAAATGGCGTGCGACCAGCGTTTCCGACGGAGAAAGCGACTTTGGGCCTGGCGGTTTCGTTGTCTCAAGGCAACGCGGAACCGTACCGTCGTTTGAATTCACCATTGAGGGATAGCAGCCCGTTTAGAAAGTGGCTTGGACATCTTGTCCAAGCGTCTCACGGGCATCTTGCCCGTGGAAATATTTATTTTGCAGGGTCAGGATGACCCTGCGACACTTGGGCCGGAGGCCCAAGCCACGTTGAGGGACTTTTTAAACGGGCTGATAGGCGCCGACGAAGAATTTCGCGCGGCGGAGCCTACCTATGGCATCCCTGCGGGACCTGCTCCGCCGCGTTTGATTGATTTGTGGTCAAAAATAAACCTGTGCGGTCTACTGTCGTTTGACGGCAGGTTGGCTTTGGGGGTGGGGGATTAAAGTAAAAAAGTCCCGGTTCCTTGAGAACTATCCATCCCCACGCCAGGTCCAACGATTACGCTATCCTGATCCCATTGAGGGGTATCGGCGCCGATGTGGAAATCTGGGGGAGGGATCTGGGGAC
>JAFGEJ010000286.1 GCA_016931655.1 Phycisphaerae bacterium | reverse complement strand
GCGGACGATCTGCATGATCTTCCGCAGGCTCCGCAGGCCCAGCAGCAGGTACGTGTACGTGCCGCTGGCGAGCTTCCGCATGTACCCGGCCCGGATCATCAGCCGATGCGAGGGAATCTCCGCCTCGGCGGGCACTTCCCGCGTCGTCGGTATCAGTAAATGGCTGTACTTCATGGACCCGTGTTTATACCGCGTTGTCACCGCAAATGCAACGATTCAGCCCTTGTCTGCCCATGGGTGACGGGAAAAATGAATTTTCTCTTGACGAAGTATTACAATATATTTACATTGTCGTTATGCCTAAATTGCGATTCGACTGGGATGAGAAGAAAAACCGGGGGAATCAGAAGAAACACGGTGTATCTTTTGAAGAAGCACAAACGGTTTTCTTTGACGAAAATGCCGTCGAATTCTACGACGATGAATACGGCGAGATGGAAGACAGATTTCTTTTACTCGGCCTCAGCGCAAAACTTCGTATCCTCCTTGTGTGTCATTGTCTCCGTGAAGGAGGAAACACGATTCGCATCATATCCGCCCGCAAGGCAACAAAGAATGAGCAACGCGTATATCCCTGGGTGAAACAATGAAAAAAGAATACGACCTGACCAAAATGAAGAGCCGGAAAAATCCCTACGCCTCCCGCCTGAAAAAACAGGTAACTATTCGATTGGGCACGGACATCATCGCCTACTTCAAGGCGATGGCGGCCGAAACGGGAGTTCCCTACCAAAACCTGATCAATCTGTATCTCAGGGATTGTGCCGAGCACCGCCGTAAGCTCAACCTGAAGTGGGCGTCCTGAGACTTCGTTTGAAAATATCATCGGCGTCTACCCCTTTGCAATGCCGGGGCGGGGTGATATAATGGCCGGACTATGAACGCGAATCGGGTCAAGGTGAAGGACCTGGCCAACGGGCAGACGGTCGACCAGGTGTTCGCCGTTCGCCAGAAGGATTTGCGGACCACCAAGACGGGGAGTTTTTATATTTCCGCAACCCTCGGCGACGCGACGGGCGGCATCCCCAGCCGCATGTGGCAGGCCAACGAGGCGATCTTCCAAACGATCCCCGCGGAGGGTTTTTTACATGTCAAGGGGCGCGTGGAGGATTATCGCGGCAGTTTGCAACTCGTGATCGAAGCCTGCCGGCCCATGCCGGCCGACAAGGTGGACATGGGCGAATTCATCCCCGTGACGGATCACAACGTTGATGAGATGTGGACCGAGCTGCTCGCGATCACGCGGACGATCAAAAACAAGCATCTGAAGGGCCTGGTGAAAAAATTCGTCGAGGACGCACCGCTGGTGGCGGCGATCAAGAAGGCCCCCGCCGCCGTCCAGATGCACAATCCCTACCTCGGCGGCCTGGTCGAACATACGCTGATGGTCTGCAAGGCCGCCCAGGCCCTGCTGCCGATGTACCCCAAACTCAACGCCGACCTCGTGCTGGCCGGCGCGTTCCTGCACGACCTCGGCAAGGCGGCGGAGATCACCGGCGGCCTGGCCAACCGCTACACCGACCGGGGCATGCTCGTGGGACACATTACCATCGCCGCGATCTGGGTGCAGGAAAAGGCCCACGCGCTCAGCGAGGAACTTTCCGAGCCGTTCCCCAAAAAGCTCGTGAACCTCCTGCAACATATCATTCTCTCGCATCACGGCGTGTTCGAGTTCGGCTCGCCGAAGCTGCCCGCGATTCCCGAGGCCTATTTCATCCATTTCCTCGACAACCTCGACGCCAAGATGTACATGACCACGCATCACATTGAAACCGACCCCGACAAGGACTCGGCCTTCACGAGCTACCACAAACAACTCGATACGCGCCTGTACAAACACAGCAGCCAGCTCGACGGCGGCGAGACCGACGACGACGGGCCGTTGTTTGAATCATGACGGGAACGGGGAAAAAGAGAACACGAATCCCTATGGGACAAATTTCACGAACCTGCCTACCGGCAGGCAGGTAAAGACGAATCACACCACACCGCTTCATCAAACTGTTTTTGGCAAAGGATCAAAAGGCTGGGCAAATCAGCTTGTAGGTTCGGCCTCGTTTGGAAGGATTCGCGATTGCAAGGAATCCTTTTTCCACCCACTTTTGGGTAAGGGCGCGGGCGCCACGAGGGGATAACCTGAGCAATTCAGCGATTTGAGACGTGGTAATTTCCTTCCATTCCTCGAAAAGGGGAAGCACGTTTCGCTGACGGGCATCCAGAGACCGAATCCAATCGGAACGGTCGCCGGCAGGAGTGGACTGGCGCATTTTCTCGCGGACGGCCTCAAACGACGCGGTCATCCCCGCAGTGAAATACTCGATCCAGCCACTGATATCGGATTCCGCGCGCCCCATGTAATAATTGTGGCCTTGCCCCACGTCAAGGGCGGCATAGTATTCCCTTAGGTTCTGTGCGTAGTATTCTTCCAGGTTGTAGACTCCCCGTAACCCATAACCATGCTGATGAAGAACCGTATTCGTCAGCAATCGCGCGACTCGGCCATTGCCATCGTAATACGGGTGAATCGTGGCAAACTGATAATGCGCGACGGCCGCGACGACCGGAATCGGCGCGGCCGCCGTATGGGCATTGATCCAGTCAACCATATCGGTCATCAACGTCGGCACGTCGGCGGCTTCGGGAGGCATATACACAATTGCACCGCTGAGAGAATTCCGAATGACGTTTTGGCCGTCCCGATACGGCGT
>JAFGEJ010000038.1 GCA_016931655.1 Phycisphaerae bacterium | reverse complement strand
TCGACTTCGTCGCATGTTCGCTGCGCTCACAAGCGACTCCGCTCAGAATGACAACTTTGGGGGTGCCAGGAAAAATTGTCACACACTGTTACCCATCCTGCGGAAATCACACTGGTGGATTGGGAGAATCCGGCAACAGCGGAAGGACCGCGTCGCGAACCATGCGAGCCAATTGAACCGCATTTTCGGCTTCTTCCACCGAAGCGTCAGGCCGGTCGCCGGGATACCGCAACTCCGCTCCATAAGGTGTCAGGACAATAACATCCATCAACGACTTTGCCAGCGTCTCATCCCGCGTTTCCACCAGTCCAATCAACATAGCCAGAATATGGGTTTTCGGAAATTCTATCTCCCAGAACGTGAGTAACGCCTTGAGATATTTCTCGGCTGCCTGCTGGCAATGAAATGTAATCGCATTACAAAAGGGAACCTCATCCGCCGCCAGACGTTCCGCAACGGCCTGGTCCATATCCGCCTTGCGGAGCCACTCGTTCAGCACCCGGATTTTTCGTTCCTCAAGCGGCGTCATAGATCACCTTGCCGTATTTGTTCGCGGGATAGGCGATCCCGCCGACGATATCCTTGCTTTCCTCAAACCATCGCGTGGCGATGAAGAGCACGTCGAACGGATATCGAATATCCCATAGCGCCTGGATGATGCGAACATATTCTTCCCGCTGCCGGCTGGTGTCCGGCTCGACGATCAACAGATCGATATCGCTGTCGTGGGTCATCTCGCCCGTAGCCGCCGAACCAAACAGGATGATCTTATCCGGCGCAGCCACCGACAAAATCCGCCGGACAATCGTCTCTACGGTTTGTTCATCGATACCCATGATGCCTATTTTCGTTTGATTACAACCAAAAGTCCAGCCCGTTCCACCTCCGCCCGAACGAGTTTCAAACGGTGGGGAGAATGGAAAGCGATGGATGCAAAGGCCATACGGGATTAACGAGTAGCGAGCAGAGGGGGGGATGAAAATCTTGTAGGGTGCGTAGCTCTGCTACGCACCAATCCGGCCGTAATATAAAACAAAAATGGTGGGTAACGAGTTACCCACCCTACGACTCGGTAGAAGAGGCCTCGGGTGTGGAGGGGTCCTATTCTTCGGGAAGAAACCCCGGGATTTCCACGCGCACGGACGTTCGGCCGGGTTCGGAGGTGACGTCCAGTCGGCCGTCCACCACGCCGAGACGATCCTTCATGCTGCGCATGCCCAGGCCCGTCTTGTCGGCCTTTTGCACGTCGAATCCCCTGCCGTTGTCGATGACTTCCAGCACGACGGAATAGCCCTCGTTTCCGACGTGGATTTCCGCCTGGTCGGCCAGCCCGTGGCGCACGGCGTTGCTCATGGCCTCCTGAACGATCCGAAAGAGCGTAATCTCCACCGGGCGGGAATATCGGCGATCCTCCGCGCCCTGCCAGTGGATTTCGACCTTTTTGCCGGCGGCTTCGTACTGTTCCGCGAGACTTTGCAGGGATTTGTACAATCCGAGCGTTTCGAGCATCGGGGGATACAGGCCGTGGCTCAGGCGGCGCACGTCGCCGATCATTTTGGTGCACATCGCGGTGGCTTCGGTGAGCCATTCCTGGGGCACGGTGGTATTGGCCAGCGCCGCGGCGCCGCACTGGAGGACCAGTTGCAGCACGACCATGTCCTGCGCGAGGGAGTCGTGGAGTTCGCCGGCCAGGTGGCGGCGTTCCTCCTCGCGGGCGTTGAGCAGTTGCAGGTGGGCGTCGCGGAGACGTTCCTCGTCTTCCTTGCGATTGGTGATGTCCATCGCCGCGACGAGAATCGCCGGCGCCCCTTCGTATTCCAGCACCGACATGGACGCGTCCAGCCATCGGCTGGAACCGTCTTTACGGAGGAATTTCATTTCGTAACGGGTGGGAACGTCCTCGCCGCGCAGGCGCGCCTGGGCGCGGGAACGAACGAGCTTGCGGTACTCCGGATGCACGTAGTCCCAGAAATTGCTCGCGTAGATTTCCTCCCGCGTGTAACCGCTGATCCGCTCCGTGGCGGGATTCACGTAACGAAACTCGTCTCCCTGCACGATGAGGACGGCTGTGGGCACGGTTTCGGCAAGAGTGCGGAACTGGCGTTCGCGCTGTCGCAGGGCCTCTTCGACCTTGGCGCGTTTATCAACCTGCCGCCGCAGGTTGGCGTTCGACGTCCGAAGGTCGATGGTGCGTTCCAGAACGCGCCGCTCCAGTTCGTCGTGGGCTCGACGGAGAATTTCCTCGGACTTGCGGGTTTCGGTAACGTTCCGCGCGACTTCCGTCACGCCGATCAATTCGCCCTCGTCGTTGAAGGAGGGATACCCGCGCACCTGCCAGATGCGCCCGTCGGGCGTGGCGATCTCGAATTCGCCGGGCTGTTTCGTGCGCAGCGCCGCGAAGACGGGACATCCCTCACAGGGCGTCGCGCGCCCATGCCAAACCTCGTGGCATCTTTTCCCGGCCAATTCTTCCGTCGCCACGCCGAGAGATTCGCCGGCCGAGCGATTGGCCCACACGATGCGCATGTCCAGATCGTGAAAGACCACCAGTTCCGAAACGGAATCGAGAATCACCGCATGCTCGTGCTGTAGTTCGTGCAGCTGCGCCGCGGTCTGCCGGCGGTCCGTGACGTCCTCGATCGTGCCGGTTTCGATAAACAGGCGTCCCTCGGCGTCCAGTACGAACAGGAAGCGAAAACGCACCCAGATCCATTCTGCCGGGGTTTTTCGCCAACGGGCCTCGAACGTTCCCAGGGCGCCGGGATCGCTTTGCGTCCGCTGAAAGTGCTCCTGACGCGCACGACGCACCCGAAGCCGGTCGTCGGGGTGAAGACGATCCAGCCATTTCTCTTCGGAGAAGGTTTTCGCGTCGTCGCTGGTCAGCCCCAGAACCGCCTGTGCACTGGAACTGAGATACTCCATTCGGCCGGCTTGGTGATCGGCGCGATAGAGGATCAATCGAAGGTCATGAAAGACGCCCCCGAACAGACCGTCCATGGCCGCGTAGACCGGCCCGCCCTCCGCGAGGCGCCGCTCCTGGGCCGCCAGTCGTTCGCGCAACGAGCGAAGTTCTTCAAAAAGCTGGGTTTTGGACTTATCGGAGTCCCGCATTGTTGCGATTCCGTCCACATACATTTCACACGCACATTACTACCCCATCGGTTCAGCCCAAATAGTATATCCGATTCGCGGGAAATCCGCAACGGCAACTCCGTCGCCGCGAAATTTTCAGCGGGGCGGAAATGTTTCCCCTTGAGCAAAGGCAGGCCCCGGCGGAGGTTCACCGGGGCCCGCCGGAATGGGCGGTGAAACGTTCACCACGCTAGGGTACAGGAGAATCGGAAGAAGAAGGAGAATGGAAAGGAGTCGTATGGGTATCCGGCGGGAGTTTGCCCGCCTGGAGAAGTTCATTTCGTCGCTGGAGGAACATTTCGCTACGCTGAGCCGGCGACATGCCAGACAGCGCGGCGCGTTCTTCGGGCGTGAAGCTTTCCAGGACGGCCTTGAGCCATCGCATCTGCTGCTGTTGGAGTTTGGCCCTGCGCAGCGCCCGCTCGTGTGCCCGCAGGAGCCTGACCTGCTGTTCGGGCGAAAGACGCAGGAAAATCACCGCGCGCCGGCGGACGGCCTGCTGCTGTTGCGGGGTCAGCTGGTTCCAGGACAGAATCCGCACAGCCGGCTGGGTGGTGGTCCCAGCCGCTCGGCGGATGACGATCCGCACGGGGCCCTTGGCGGGAATGGTTTCCGGCATGTCGTGGAACAGGTCCACGTTGTCGCGCACGAAGGATTCCGGCACGTTCACCAGGCCGCCTTGGGCGAGGTTTGCCCTCGGCCCGACGGGCGAAGGCCGCTTCTGGGCGAAGTGCAGCGCCAGGCCCAGGCCGATCAGCATGACCGCCGCCGCGGAGAGCAGCCATCGTCCCACGCGGAACACGACGCCTTCAGGCCGACGCCGCGCATGGGCTAAAACACGGTCCACCAGGTCCGCCGCCGGCGTGGGGACTTCCCACCGATCCAGAGTTCGCTCCAGCGCCTGCAAACGCCGCCAGGCGAGGGACCAGGCGGCGTCCGTTTCCACAAGTCTTGCAACGGCCTCGGCTTCCGCGGGGGGAAGCTCGCCGTCCATCCAGGCGGATAAGCGTTGCTGATCGGATTGGGAAAGTTCCGTGTTCATGTCTTCATGCAGAAGAACCCGCCCCGAACGGGAAGGTTTCGCAAAAAAACCATTTTTTTCAGAAAAGCCGGCTGGAATCGACTCCCACCCTTTGGTCAGAGAATATATCAGGGCGAAGGGTGGACAATTCATCCAGGCAGCCTTCCCTTGGTCATCTGGTAATCCGCCGTCCGGTCCGCCTCCACGAAGTGGTACAAACGTATACTCACCGGTTACGATGAAATCGTCCGCTATCGTGTTCGCTGCGTTTCGAGCTTCTCGGCCACGCAGACTTTGATGACCGCCTGTCGGCTGATCCCGAGCCTTCGGGCTTCGCTGTCCAGTTCGTCCACCATCCAGGCCGGAAAGTCCACGTTGACCCGCCTGTTCGGTTCCCGCTTGACGACGCTGTCCGGCTTGACGAATCCGCCCATATCCTCCCCGGCGTCGAACCGCTTGACAAACTCATCGCCCGTAGCCGGGGCCTTCGATTGGGTTCGTTTTTTATGCTCCATCGTACAGCTCCTTTTCGTTTCGTCGGCTTCGCCGAACGGAGATGACCCGGATGACATCGCCTCGGTATGTCACAATGGCCGAATAGCAGTTCTTTCCGATCCTGCCGACGACAAGGAAGCGATCTTCGCCTTCGAATGGAAGGCGGGCCTCTATCCAATGATCCTGCCAAAGCAATTGGGCCTGCACAAAGTCAATGCCGTGCTTGGTCTTATTGATCTTGCTCTTGTCAGGATCGAACTCAAACTTCATATCATAAATATACCATTATTATACCACAAGAGCAAGTTTTTTGCCCAGGGGGAAATGAATGCGGGTACGCCAACCTCGGCAATTACCCCGCGCTGTTGAAGAAGGCCGGGCGGCATTTCAGCCAGGGCATCGTCTGGGATAAGCAGCAGCCGGTGCTGACGCGCAAAGATTTTATGGGAGCGTTCGGAATTTGCTTCTACGGCTGGAGGGAAGGCGCAGGCCATCATTTTTACGGCCCGAACAACACCACCGACCTCTGGCACGTCAAGAAGGTCAACCCACAGGCGATGGTGCATTTGACGGAGAAGCCCGTCGAACTGGCCGTCCGTTCGATTCAGTTTTCCTCCAAGCCGGGTGAGAACGTCCTCGACCTGTTCGGCGGTAGTGGTAGCACGCTCATTGGCTGTGAACAAACGGGACGGCGAGCGTTCCTCTTGGAACTCGATCCCCTTTACTGCGACGTGATTGTGAAGCGGTGGGAGGATTTTTCAGGAAAACCGGGTCGGAAGGCTGAGAAGTTATCACGGGAGAAGGTTTTGAATGGTTGATCAGGCCCTTGCCGGGCTGGCGGGCGTTGGATTCGACGGCTTTGGCGAATGTCACCGCCGCGGTCTTCAGTGCATCGACGGTTAGCTTCGCTTTTTTCATACTGCCATTATGCAAAAAACACCGCCGCGTCGCCAGAGGGAAACCTCTGGCGGGTTGTGAAAAAGGAGTTGTTTTACTTGTGCAGGACGCCTTGAATTGCATCGAGAAGTTCGGCCCGGCCGTCGGTGAGGTCCATCTCCACGGCCAGTTGATGAATCGGCGGGTCGGTCGGCTCGGTTGGGAGCTTTACGCCGTCCTTTTGCGTGGTCAGCAGCAGATTGGCCCCGAGGCGTTTCGCCTCGGCAAGCAGTCCCCGCAGTATTTTCGGCGTGTAGTGCGCGTGGTCGCCCAGCCGACGGACGCCCACAACGTCCGCCCGGAGCAATTCGGCTGTCCTGAGAAATCCTTCGGGGTTCCCCAGCCCGCAGAACAGGAAGACCTTCCTGCCGGCCAGGATATCCACGGGCCGGGATCGACCTGCCGGGTCGATCACGGCGGTGGGTTTGTGTTCCGCCGTTGCCAGCAGGGCCTTCGGCGCCCGCTCGGCGAGGCGCGACCAGAGGTCCGCCAGCCGTTCGGGCGGAATCAGGTCGCTGCGCGTCAGGACGACGGCGTGGGCGTCGGCCAGGGCGCGAAGCGATTCCCGCATTCGCCCGGCCGGCAGGGGAGCGCCGGGCCAAAACCCGCCGCCAAAAGGATTCGTCGCGTCGAAAAGGACGATATTGAAATCCCTCCGCAGGCGGAGGTGCTGAAATCCGTCGTCCATGACGAGCACGTCCGCGCCGTCGGCCTGGGCTTGCCGGGCGGCGGAGAGGCGATCTGCGTTGGCAATAACCGGCACGGCGGTCAGTTTCGCCAGCAGGGCGGCCTCGTCGCTTTGCCCGGCGACGGCTTTGTATCCCCGCGTGAGAATCGCGGGCCTCCGCCCGGCGGACTGTAATTGCCCGACCAGCCAGGCGACCATCGGCGTCTTGCCCGTACCGCCGACGGTGAGATTTCCCACGCAGATCACGGGCGCGGCGGTGCCTTCGCTCCGCAGCCAGCCGTTGCGATACGCGGTTCGCCGGCAGTGCATCGCCAGGCCATACGCCGCCCCGATCGGCCAAAAGGCCGCTCCGGCAAGGCGGGCCGGGATCGACGCACAATAATGGGATTCTCCGGGCGTCATTCTCAGCCGTAGTGTACCGTCCGGCGCGTGGAAGCAAAAGAGACCGCATGCATGAATAACGAATCAGGCAGTGTGCGAGGATTTTTTCTGTCAAAGCGAAAAAAAGTGTCATTCTGAGCGGAGTCGCGTACTAGCGAAGCGAGTACGCGACGAAGTCGAAGAACCTCGATTTCCAGGATTTTTAGGTCCTTCGGCTTCGGCCCTCACTTCGTTCGGGCCTTCGCTCAGGATGACACGTTTGGGGTAAGATGCTGGAAATAATTCTTGCACACCATCAGCATCAGGAACGGCTCCGAAATTCCCTTGACAAAACAGGAATAAGGATTTAGGTTCCCTCATCTTTTGCTCAGAAGGGGTTCCCGTTTGCGGGGACCCTGCCTGGCGGGCCGGGATTCGCCGTTTTTCGGCCCGTTGCCTGGAAGCGCAAGAACAGGATGTGAACCATGTTACCGAAGAAAAAACAAAGCCGCGCCCGGACGCGATGCCGTCGGAGCCATCACGCCAAGACCCCGGCCAATTACGCGGAATGTCCCCGCTGCAACAAGCCGAAGCTGCCGCACGCGGCCTGCGACAATTGCGGGTATATCCGTCCGGGCCTGAGCCTGAACGTGGAGAAGGAGAAATAGGTCTATGCGCATCGGCCTGGATGCCATGGGCGGCGATTTCGGCCCGAAGGAAGTCGTCTCCGGCGCGCTGGCGGCGCGCGAATACCTCTCGAACGGCGACGTGATCGTCCTGGTCGGGCGGGAAGACGTCGTGCGGGAGCATCTCGGCGAGCAGGACGGCTGTGACGGCATCGAGGTCTATCACGCCGAGCAGGAAATCGGCATGGGCGAGTCGCCCGTGGACGCCCTGCGGACCAAGCCCAAGAGTTCCATCGCCGTGATGACCGCCCTGCATCGCCACGGCGAGCTGGACGCCTGCATCTCCGCCGGCAACACCGGCGCGTGCGTCGCGGCGGCCCAGATGGGCCTGCGACGGCTCAAGGGCGTGCATCGGCCCGGTATTTCGGTCCTGGCCCCGACGTTCGGCGGGCCTCTGGCGATCTGCGATTGCGGCGCAAACGTCAACTGCCGTCCCCTGAACCTGTATCAGTACGGCGTGATGACGTCGGTGTACATGAAGGCCGTCTGCGACGTCGCGACGCCGCGGGTGGGGCTGCTGAGCGTCGGCGAAGAGGAATCCAAGGGCAACAGCCTGGTGAAAAAAACCTCCGAACTGCTCCGGGCCGATTCCCGCGTGAATTTCGTCGGAAACGTGGAAGGCAACGATCTGCTCCGCGACGTGATGGACGTGATGATCTGTGACGGGTTCGTCGGAAACGTGGTATTAAAACTGGTGGAAGGGCTGGGATTCGGGCTGATCCAGGGCCTGCACAAGCAGCTTAGCGCGGCGATTCCCGAGCAGAAAGGCCGCGTGGACGAGGCCTTCGGAACCCTGGCCCGGAAGTACGACTTCAACCAGTACGGCGGGGCGCCGCTGCTGGGCGTGGACGGGATATGGTTTATCTGCCACGGCGCCAGTACGAGCTGCGGCATCAAAAACGCCGTGCGGGAGGCGATCCAGTTCGCCAAACGCGGGGTGAATCAGCAAATTACCGAGCAACTTACGGGAAGGTAGGACACCGAGAATGAAGGGTTCCCCTCGCGCCGCGATGAAAGGATTCGGCTCGGCCGTTCCCTCGAAGGTCATGACCAATCACGACTTCGAGACGTTTCTCGACACCTCCGACGAGTGGATCACACAGCGGACGGGCATCAGGCAGCGCCGCATCGCCTCGGAGGGCGAGACGTCGGCCACCCTGGCCACGGAGGCGGCGAAAAAGGCGCTGGCCGATGCCGGTCTGGCCGCCACGGACCTCGATCTGATTCTTTGCGCCACCATCAGCCCGGAAATGCCTTTTCCCGCGACGGCCTGTTTCGTGCAGGAAGCCCTCGGGGCGACCGACGTGGCGGCGATGGACGTCTCGGCCGCGTGCAGCGGGTTTATTTACGCCCTGAGCATCGGCGCGCAGTTTATCGAGACGGGTCGATACAAAAACATCCTCGTGATCGGCGTGGACGTATTAAGCCGCTTCGCCGACTTCACCGACCGCGGCAGTTGCATCCTTTTCGGCGACGCCGCCGGCGCGGTCGTGCTCCAGCCGACCGACGAACCCGACAAGGGCGTGCAATATACCGTCCTGCACGCCGACGGCAAGGGATGGGACTATATCCACGTCCCAGCCGGCGGAACCCGCCAGCCGACCTCCGCCCAAACCGTCGAGCAGAAGCTCCACTTTGTGAAAATGCGAGGCCGGGACGTCTACAAGTTTGCCGTCGAGAAGATGCAGTGGCTTCTGGGCGACTGCATGGAGCAATGCAGCCTGGCCGTCGATGACGTCGACCTGGTCATCCCGCACCAGGTCAACATCCGCATCATTGAATCGGCGACCTCCAAGTACAATTTCCCGATGGAGAAGGTGTACGTCAATATCGACCGCTTCGGAAACACTTCCGGCGCATCGATTCCCCTGGCGATGGACGAGGCAATCAAAAACGGCCGAATCGGACCCGGCTCGACGGTCATGCTGGTCGCGTTCGGCGCGGGCCTGACCTGGGCCGGCGCGGTGGTCAAACTGTAAGTCTTTTTCGGCAGGTGTATTCAGAACATGCCGGAAAATTATCCACGGATTTCACGGATGGAAGAAGGATTACACGGAATTTTGTGTTAAAAATTTCAAAAAATCCGTGTAATTCTTAATAATCCGTGTAATCCGTGGATGATTGGATACAGTAACATGGCGAATTTGTTTTATTCGTCGATGGAATGGATAAGAGCGACATGGCCAAATCCGCATTTTTATTTCCGGGGCAGGGCGCCCAGTACGTGGGCATGGGCCGGGACGTCCACGATGCCCTGTCCGCCGCGCGGGTGATCTTCGATCGTGCGGAGGAAGTTTCACAACTGCCGATCAAGCGCCTGTGCTTCGAGGGGCCTGATGAGGAACTTTCCCGCACCGATCACGCCCAGCCGTGCATTTTTACCGTGTCGGCGGCCCTGTTGGGCTGCATGGGCACGCTGCTGCCTCCGGAGAAATGCGCCGCCCTTCGACCCGACTACATGGCCGGTTTGAGCCTGGGCGAATATACCGCCCTGTTCGCAGCCGGGATGCTGAATTTCGACGACGCACTGAAACTGGTCGTTCGCCGGGGTGCGGCCATGCAGGCCGCCGCCCAGGCACGCCCAAGCGGAATGGTCGCGATTATGGGCCTGGACGAAGACGCCGCCGAGAAACTCTGCGCCGCTAGCCGGGAAGGGCAAATCCTTACACCGGCAAACTTTAACTGTCCCGGACAGATTGTGCTCTCCGGCGAGAACGAAGCCTGTCAGCGGGCGGCCGAGAAGGCCGCCGAATTCGGCGCACGCGGAGCGACGGTTCTGAACGTGGCTGGGGCGTTTCACAGCGAGATCATGGCCCCGGCGGCGGAAAAATTGGGAGAAGCCCTGAATGACGTTGCTTTCCGGGCGCCCCAGGCGCCAAACCTGGCTGACGATCCATCGAGGCTGGCGGAACCCGCCGACGCACAGGTTTTCGCCGGCAAGGGCGTGAAAATCGTTTCCAACGTCGATGCCAGGCCGACCGCCGATCCGCAGGTCGCCCGGAGCAATCTTTTGGCCCAGTTAACCGATGCGGTGCGATGGCAGCAGTCGATGGAACTGCTTTTGGCTGAGGGCGTAACGGAATTTTACGAGATCGGCCCGGGCAAGGTCTTGACCGGCCTGATGAAACGCATCGACCGCAAAACGAAGGTTACGCTCGTCAACAGCAGGGAAACGCTGGAAGCACTGGCAGATACCGCCGGAGAGTGAAAAACGAGTGATGAAATCAATTATCCACGGATTGCACGGATTAGTAAGAATTTCACGGATTATTTTTTATCAATTAGAAAAATCCGTGTAATCCGTGGATAATTCGCCGTAGACACAGGAACAGCGAGTACATACAGAAGAAGGACAGGAACATGGCAAAAGCGAAATCATCGGCGCCGGACAATGAAAAAGTGGCGATCGTCACTGGCGGCGCCAGAGGCATCGGCCTGGAGATCTGCAGGGAACTGCTCTCGATGGGCATGACGGTGGTAGCCGTCGATATTCGGGAAGAGACGCTCAAGGCCGCGGCGGAATCCGTCGGCAGCGAGAAATTTCAGACCGCCGTTCTGGACGTGACCGACGGGGCCGGGTTCGAGAAGCTCGTTTCCGACGTGGTCGAGAAGCACGGGCGGCTGGACGTGATGGTCAACAACGCCGGCATCACCCGCGACAACATCGTCGTGATGATGTCCGACGAGGACTGGGACCTGGTGCTGAAGGTGAACCTGAAGAGCGCCTTTATCGGCACGCGGGAGGCCGGCAAGGTGATGATGCGCCAGCGATGCGGTTCGATCATCAACATGTCCAGTTACAGCGGGTTGGAGGGCAATCGCGGGCAGGGCAACTACGCCGCGAGCAAGGCCGGCATGATCGGCCTGAGCAAGTCGGCCGCCAAGGAACTCGCCAAGCGAAACGTCCGCGTGAACTGCGTCTGCCCGGGCTTTATCCAGACGGAAATGACCGACGCGATCAGCCAGGAGGCCAAGGACATCGCCCTGACAATGATCCCCATGCAGAAAATGGGCTCCCCGACGCACATCGCCAAGGGCGTGGCGTTTCTGGCCTCCGACGCCAGCGAGTACATCACCGGCCAGACGCTGAGCATCGACGGCGGGATGCACATGTAGCGTGAGTGACATTTTTTCCGGCGAGGACGCTGTAAAAACATGAAACCCCGCCACCGTACAAAAAACGCGACACTGAGAGACAGAGGAACTGAGAAGAATTATTTTAAAAGCTATTTCTTTTCAACAATTTATCTCTTCTCTGTTTCTCAGGAACTCTGTGTCGGATTTTCTGTTTTTTGTTTATACCGGGAAATCCGGTCACTCACAGGTGGCATATGAAAAAACGTTCTTGACGGGAGGCATTCGGCCCGCTAGAACCCTACAAACAAATTGTCCTTCGGGACGGTAAAGAGCTATTGCAAGCCTTCGGTGGTGACGCTATAGTACCGGCCCGACCTGTGTTAGAAACAAAATAACCCCGTAGAGACCCTGTTGATGGATCGAGGAGGACACGCAAGTGGCCGACGGAATTGAAGAAAAGGTCATCGAGATTGTTTCCGATCAGATGGGCGTCGATAAGAGCGAGATC
>JAFGEJ010000285.1 GCA_016931655.1 Phycisphaerae bacterium | reverse complement strand
GCGATGATATACACGAATCCTTTCTCGATCTGGCCTGCAGCATCATCTGCTGGCGAAGGATGAATAATGGGTTCTTTTAGGTGCTCTTAGAGAGTCCCAATGAATAATCGAGTGCTGTGCGGCGACCCTCAGGGTCGCCGCCTTTTTTTTCCGTTCCTGTTGCGTATCGTCTCGTCCCTGTCGTATCATCTTGAGGGTTCATGGAACGCCTATTGGACATTCTGGATGGGATCGGTTCGCCGCGGGTGGTGCTGGCGGGCGATTTCATGCTCGACGAATACGTCCACGGCGACGTCGAGCGGATCAGCCAGGAGGCCCCCATTCCCGTTCTGCGGGTCACGAAGCGCGACAATCGCGCCGGCGGGGCGGGCAACGCCGCCACCGCAATCGCGGCCCTGGGCGGGCGGGTCGAATGCGTGGGCGTCGTCGGCAGCGACCCTCCGGCGGAGAACATCCTCAAACGGCTCGCCGCCGCCGGCGCGGGAACCGCCGGCCTGGTTGCCCTGCCGGATCGGCCCACGACCATCAAGACGCGATACGTCGGCCTGGCGCAGCATAAGAATCCCCACCAGATTCTCCGCGTGGACGAGGAAGTAACAACCCCTCTGCCGGCTGAGACGGCGCAAAAACTCATCGACGCCGTCGCGGCGGCCCTGAACGGCGGTTCCATCCTCGCCTTCCAGGACCACAACAAGGGCGTACTGACCGACGCGACGGCCCAGGCGATGATCGCCGCCGCCCGCCGATGCGGCGCAAACATCATCGCCGACCCCGCGCCCGGCGCCGGCGCGGAGCGATATCGCGGCGCGACGCTCCTGACGCCCAACCGCCACGAAGCCGCCCTCCTGAGCGGTGTGACCATCACCGACGAGGCCTCCTGCCGGACGGCGGCGCAAAAAATTATCGAACGCACCGACGCCCAGGCCGTCGTGATCACGCTCGACGTGCAGGGCAGCTACCTCGCCACCGCCGAGGGCGGGCGGCTGATTCCCACGCTTCCGCGGGCCGTCGCCGACGGTGCGGGCGCGGGCGACGCGGTGACGGCGATGCTGTCCGTTGCCCTGGGAGGCGGCTGCGAACCGGAAGCCGCCGTGGAGCTGGCAAATCTCGCCGGCGGGCTGGAGGTCGAGCGATTCGGCGTCGTGCCCGTCACGCGGGACGAAATCCGCGACGAGCTTCGCAGCCGCATCGGCCTGCGACGCTCCAAAATCATGGACCGCGGACGCCTGGTGCTGGAAGTGGAGCGGATTCGCCGAACCGGAGGACGGGTGGTGTTCACGAACGGCTGTTTCGACCTGCTCCACATGGGCCACGTGAATTATCTCCAGCAGGCCCGCGAATGCGGCACGTGCCTGATTGTGGCGATCAATTCCGACGCGAGCGTGCGGCGGCTCAAAGGTCCGTCCCGTCCCGTCATCGGCCAGGACGAACGCGCCCGGATGCTCGCGTCGCTGGAATGCGTCGATTTCGTGACGATCTTCGAGGAGGACACGCCCGAAGCCCTCCTGGAGATGCTTCGCCCGGAGGTGCTCATCAAGGGCGGATCGACCGACATAATCGTCGGCCAGGCGTTCGTCGAGGGCTACGGCGGAACGGTGCGACGCCTCGACCTGGTGGCCGGCATGAGCACGACCGATATTATCAACCGAATTGTGGAAACGCATTGAACGTAAATGCCTCATCCTGTTTCCGAAATCATCCACGGATTACACGGATAGAAGAAGGATTACACGAATTTTTTTGTCGGTTGAAATGGTTTCGCAGCACTTCGATATTGTGCAAAAAACTCGTGACCTCTGATTACGTTTCTCCTTTGAATTCCGGAAGAAACGAATCAGAATAAAACGACGGAACGTTTGAGTATATTGAAATTAAATCCGTGAAATCATCGTAAAATCCGTGTAATCCGTGGTGGATTTCGGGTAAGACGATTCTCGCGGGCTGAATATGCCGTACACTCCATAAAGGTGGTGCAGCTATGGCGAACAAAGCAATTTTTCTGGACCGGGACGGAACGGTCATGGACGATCCGGGGTACCTGGCCGACCCGGCCGGCGTGAAGCTCCTGCCCGGCGTGGACCTGGCGATCAAGTCTCTCCGCCAGGCGGGATATAAAGTTGTCGTCGTGACGAACCAGTCCGGCGTGGCGCGGGGACTGCTGAATGAGGAGACCCTCGAAAAAATTCACGCGGAACTCCGCCGTACGCTGGCGGAAAAAGGCGCCATGCTCGACGCGATCTACTACTGCCCCTTCCATCCCGAAGGGTCCGTGCCGCAATACACCCGCGATTCTGACCTGCGCAAGCCCGCCCCGGGCATGTTGTACCAGGCGGCGAAGGAGCTGGACCTGGACCTGCCGGCCTGCTGGATGGTCGGCGATTCCATCCGGGACGTCGCGGCGGGTCTGGCAGCCGGCTGCCGCGCGATCCTGCTTCAGCCGACAAAACCCTCCGACGAGTCCGACGACGTAACGGACGAGGACGCCTCGCCGGATTTCACGGCCCGGAACCTCGTCGAGGCGGCGAAAATCATCCTGCGGGAATCTCCCCGCCAGGCCGACGCCGAACCGGAAAACGTCGCCTCCGGCGACCAGGGATTTCAGATCGATCCGCAAAATGACGCGCCGCCGAGTCCGTCCTCCCGCGGCCATCCGCGGGACGAGGAACCGGAACTGATCAGCGACACGCCCGACCGGGTGTTCACCGTCGCCGAGCCGCCCGTCGAGGACGACAGTAACATTCGGAAGGAAATTCTGCGTCACGTGCGGCAGATGTCCAAACAGGCCGAGACGGAGGAATTCAGCCTTGTGAACCTCCTGGGCGGCGTGGTGCAGATTCTGGTGGTCCTGCTGCTGCTCCTGGTGTTCTGGAAGGCGCTGGGCAAGCTGGAATACGACCAGGCGTTGCTCTGGGCCGTGGTGGCCGTCGTGCTGCAGACCATGAGCATGACGTTCTTCCTGATGGCCCGATCCCGGCGGTAGGCCACCGCCGAACAACGTCATGGAGCCGAGGGGACTCGAACCCCTGACATCCAGCTTGCAAAGCTGGCGCTCTCCCAACTGAGCTACGGCCCCGGGCCGGTGTCCATCTGAAATTTCGGAACAAAACCCTCCGCCGTTCACATCAAATCGAACGCAGTTGCCCGAATTGGAAATTCTGAAAGACCCACCACAGAATCACAGAGAAAGACGTTATTATCTTACGTTTCTCTCTGTGCTCTCTGTGTCTCTGTGGTATGAATATCCTTTTTTCAGAGGTCTCAATTCGCCGCTCCGAAATGAAATGGGCCTGGTAGGAGTCGAACCTACGACCTCACCCTTATCAGGGGTGCGCTCTAACCAACTGAGCTACAAGCCCATACGCTTTTCCCAATCCGAACCGGCCGTTGCGATTTCCGTAACGAAACGCGCCGTTCCACGGGGAGGTATATCTTAGCGTTTGATCGGACAAGTTCAATCGTCTTTTTTCTCCGGAAAGGCAAGTTTTCCGCTTTTTATAACGAAGAAAAAACCGACACAGAGAGACTGAGTTCCTGAGAAAAATTGGGTAAACAATTTCAAAAAATTCTTCTCTGTCTCTCAGGGACGAAGCCTGCCCCCAAGGGGTGTCGGATTTTTTGTTTTCTGTATGGCGCCGGAAAAATCCGTCGCGTTTTTCAGGTACAATCCGTACCATACGAAAAGAAATCTTTCGCTTTTTATGGACACAAACACGGTTATCGGCGTACTCGTGATCCTCTCAGCCCTGGGGCTGCTGACCGGGCTGATCCTGTGGAGCCGTCGCACGATTCATCGCATCGATCGGCTGGGTCCGCAGTCCGCGCGGATGCTCCTTCGCAAATTTTCCCGTCTGCGCCGTTCCCAATAAGAGGCCCGCATGTCCCAATCCCAGCCATCCATACACGCCGAATTGTCCCGCGACCTGAACCTGTTTCACGTCACGATGATGGGGCTGGGGATGATGATTGGCGCGGGCGTGTTCGTGGGCATCGGGCTGTGCATGGGATCCGTCGGGCCGGGCGGGTTGCTGCTGTGTTTCGCCCTCAACGGCCTGGTGGCGCTGTTCTCGGCGATGAGCTTCGCGGAACTTGCCTCGGCGATTCCCCGCGCCGGCGGGGCGTACAATTTCGCGCGGATCGGTTTTGGCCGGCCGGCGAGTTTCATTGCCGGCTGGATGGAATGGCTCGCCGCCGGCGCCGCGGGCGGGTTTTACGCGATTGTGCTGAGCCAGTACACGCTGGGATTTTTCGACGCACTGGGCTGGCTGGGCTGGCTTCCGATTTCCCTCGAAGCGGCGGAACGCATCTTCGGGGTGGCGGCGGCGATATTATTCCTCTACGTCAACTACCGCGGCAGCAGCGAGACCGGAAAGATCGGCGCGCTGTTCACCGTGGGGCAGATGCTGTTCGTGGTGGGCATCGGCGTGGTGGGCGTCGTGATGTTCTTTGTCGATCCCGTCCGCATTCAGAATTTCAGGCCGTTCCTCGGCGGGGGAAGCTGGTGGAAGCTGTTCGGGGCGATGGGCGTGATCTACGTGGCGTTCGAGGGCTTCGAGGTCATCGCCCAGGCCGGCGACGAAACCATCAATCCGAAAAAGACCATTCCCAAGGCTATTTTGTATTCCGTCGGTATTGTCACCTTCACGTACATCGCCGTGGCGTTCGCGACGGTCGTGGCGATGCGGTTTGATCACCCCGCCCTGGAAAACCTCCCCATGTGGGAATGGATTCGTTCGCAGGGCGACGAAGGTTCGATGGGCTTCGGCTCGGCCATCCGTCATCTGATTCCGGGCCTGGGCGGGCTTCTGGTGACGCTGGCGGTGATTTTTTCGGCCACCAGCGCGCTGAACGCCACGATCTATTCCGCCGCGCGCACCAGTTACGCCCTGGGGCGTGACCGCATGCTGCCGGCCTGGTTTGCCGCGATCTCCCGTCGCCGCCGCACGCCGTACAGGGCGCTGCTGGCCACGGGCGTTATCGTCCTGACCATCGCGATGAGTCTCGACCCGAAGCAGGGCGCCGCGACGGCCAGCATCATGTTCCTCATGCTCTTTTTCCTCGTGAACCTCTGCGTGATCCGCATTCGTCGGAACATGGGCGACGAACTCGAATACGGCTATATCATGCCGCTGTTCCCCCTTTTCCCCGTGCTGGCGATTGTGCTCCAGGCCTTCCTGGCCGGGGGAATTCTCCTGGAGAGCGTGGTGGCCTGGGGAATCGCGGGGGGATGGGTCGCGGCCGGGCTACTGGTGTACCGCTTCTACTCCCGCAAGCGGGCGATCACGACGGCCGACGAGATTCACGTATTCCAGGAATCCGAGCACGCCCCCCAGGGCGAAGTCCCCGAGGCGGAAGACTACCGCATCATGGTCGCAATCGCAAACCCCGACAACGCCCTGCAACTCGTCCAGAACACGTACAAGCTCTGCCAGGCCAAGCGGGCCTCGGTGGAACTGATCCACATGGCGCCCGTGCCGTCGCAGGTGCCCTTGGCCGACGCCGAACAATACACCTTCGCCGGCAAGGAAGCCATCCTCGAAACAATGCTCTACCTTGCGCCGCAGTATCCGCTTCGCACGACGCTGCGCTACTGCCGCAACGCCGCGCGGGGCATTGTTTCGGCGGTTCGGCAGCGTAAGGCGAATATGCTCATCATGGGCTGGCATGGCCGACGGCCCCGGAGCGGTTTTCTGCTTGGCTCGACCGTCGACCCCATCGTCGAAACCGCCCCCTGCGACGTTATTCTGCTGAAGGACTGCGGCGGGAATCAGCCGTTTCGACGCATCCTCGTGCCGCTGGCGGGCGGTCCGAACGGCGCCCTGGCGCTGGAGACGGCGGGGATTCTCGCCGACCCCGACGAGGGGGAGATCACCGCCTATACCGTCGCCTCGCCGAGGCGTCCGTTTGACGTGGAGACGTTCGTCGCCCAACATCGCAGCCGCATCGCACTGCCCGAGGAGAGGATTCATTTCGAAGTCGGCCAGGGCAGGGACGTGGTGAGGGCGATTCTCCGCAAGGCCGAGCAGTATGATATGGTCGTGCTGGGCGGAACGGGGGACTCGGCCCTGCGGAAAATGACGCACGTGCCGATCCCCGAAACCATCGCACGGCGCTGCGGCAAACCGCTGGTCATGTGCCGCGCCGCAACGGGACTGCGAAGCTGGCTGAAACGATATTTCTAGGCGGTTTGCGTTGGCGTTGGTGCAATATGCTTTTGTCCAGAAAATCCCCCTTGTGAAATCATCCACGGATTTCACGGATTTCAGAAGAATTACACGGATTTTTTTCTTCTTCCGTGTAATCCGGTTTTTATCCGTGTAATCCGTGGAGTATGATTCGGGATGTGCCTTGATTCACAACGCCGGGTTGATTCATCCGTACCGGGGAACTATGATACATTAGATGAACTCCAGGGAGAAAATCGAGGCCGTCAACGTCAAAACGCTGCGCGTCATCCGCTATCCCGACCCGCGGCTGAAGGAAGTCTGCACGCCGCTGGACGAGGTGGACGGGAAAACGGCGGAACTGGTTCAGAAAATGGCGGAACGGATGTTCACCGCCAACGGCGTGGGTCTGGCGGCCCCGCAGGTGGGCGTGACCGTCCGCCTGTTCATCGCCTCGCCCACGTTCAACCCCGACGACCTGCACGTGTACATCAATCCGAACATCGTGCAGGTGGAAGGATCGCTCAACGAGGAGGAAGGCTGCCTGAGCTTCCCGAACATCTTCTGCCGGGTCAAGCGGGCCGGGCGGGTGACCGTCGAGGCCCTGGGACTGGACGGGAAACCCTTCACGCAAACCGTCGAAGGCCTGCACGCCCGGATCGTCCAGCACGAAAACGATCACCTCGACGGCATCCTGCTGTCCGACCGCATGGGTTCGGTCGCCAAACTCGCGAAGCGCCACGCCCTCCAAAGCCTCGAAAAAGACTACACCGAGCAGAACGCATCCAAATAAGAACTCAAAACAAAATGAACCACAAAGTGCACAGCACGGCCTGTGGCCGCAACCAAAGTAACCTGTAGTCGGTAGTCAGTAGCCGGCTTGCCCGGCGTAGCTTTAGCGAAGCCGGGGTAGTTGGTACAAAATACGTATCGGTTCTTCTGACAGTAGCCACGGGCGCAAGCCCGTGGACAAGTACCGCGCGTATTTCATCTGAGCCCCTCAGGGGCGATTGAAATGCAACCCACACCGTTCAATCGTCCCTATGGGACTCCGAAACGAAAAGGCGGTCTTCAAACCACGGGCTTGCGCCCGTGGCTACTTTCAAAGAGAAACAGAATCAACATCATTACGAAAATTCACGAATTGGATCGTTAGTGGCACAAAGGGCACAAAGAAGAAAAAAACCAAATGTGTTTGTTGTTTTTCCTTTGAGACCTTTGTGCACTTTGTGGCAAAAAAATTCTTCTTTTTGTTATGGGTTTTAAGCCCAAGGAACGATTGGCTTCTTACGCGTTTCCTCTATTTTTCAACTTCGTTTCAGCAGGGCCGTCCGGTAAAACGCCCTGCCTTCCTCGGCGTACTTTTTCTCGAAGTTCGTTCCCACGACGTGCTCATCGGATTCGATCAGCCGGGGAAACGGCGTCTCGATGAATCCCTCGACGGCCGACAGCGTCCGGCGGATATGCTCAAAGTAGTCCTGATGATCCGTGACGATAAGCAGTTGTCCGCCCGGCGAGAGTTTTCGCCACACCTGTCGCACGAACGCCGGCTGAAGGAGTCGCCGGCGATGATGTTTGCGCTTCGGCCAGGGATCGGGGAAATATACGTGCACGCGGAATACCGATTCGTCGGGGACCGCCGTGCGAAACACCGCTTCCGCGTCGGCGCAGAGCACTCTAACGTTCCCCAGCCCGGCCCGGCGGACGCGGTCGGCGGTGTACACGGCATACGCGCGGGCGTACTCCAGGCCGAGGAAGTTCACGTCGGGCCGCTGCTTCGCCCTGGCCAGCAGAAACGAACCCTTCCCCACGCCGATCTCGATCTCGACGGGCCGGGCCTGGGGCGATTGGCCAAACACGTCCGCCCAGGACCACGGGCCGGCGGCCTGGGCGTCGGCAAGCAGCACGCCTTCGGCGTCCCACTTGCCGGCCCGGCCTCGGGGATGCTGGAGAGAATTCCTTCGCATAGGCACGATCATAAAATCCCGCCCGCCTCGTGACAAGCCCAGCGTGAGCCACCTTTTTTCCTAACGGCAACTTTGTGACCACACCGAGCCCTGTGGATGAGCAAAAAAACGCGACACCCCTTGGGGGCAGGCTCCGTCACTAAGAAACTGAGATAAAAACAAAAAAAATCTTCTCTGTTTCTCAGTATCTCAGTGTCGGATTTTCTTGATTTTTCATCGTGCCAAAATTTTTAAAAATTCGGTCACTCACAGTCCCGCAGCCGCCGGCTCGCGGGGTGGTAAAGAAACCGCCGCGCGTGTACCATATTTCACATGGGCGGTTTGTTTGAAGAACCCGTTGCCAGCCAGGACGCCTCGCCGGACATCGCCGAAGGGCCGGTGGTGGGCGTGGTCGTAAACGCCAATCTGTGGGGGAATTACGATTATATTTTCCCCGAAGCACTGGGAAGGCCTTCTATCGGCCAGCGCGTGCGCGTACCGTTCGGGCGGGGGAATCGCAAAACGCCGGCGTTTATCACTGAAATCAACGCTACTCCCTCGGGCAGGACGTTGAAAACCGTCGCCGAAGTCCTCGACGCCGAATCGCCCTTCGAGAAGGACCTTTGGGAGCTGGGCCAATGGATCAGCCGGTATTATCTTACGCCGCCGGGGATGGTGCTCTCGGCCATGATCCCCTCAGCCGTCGGAAAACACGGCCCGCGAAGCGAAACCGTTGTGTTCCTGACCTCCGGGCCTGACGACTGGCCAAAGCGGCTGGGACTGCGACAGCGAAAGCTGCTCGATTCGCTCCTGGAGGCCCGCCGGCAGGGCGTCGAGCCGCTCCGCCTGGAGGAACTGCTCGAACACAGCGGCGCGGGGCGCGACACGCTCCGCCGGCTGCTGAAGCACGATCTGATCCGCACGGAATCCCGCCGCGTAACGCTCGACGCGCTGTCGGGCGAAATTCACGACGATCCCTTCGATCTGAACGACGACCAGCAGGCCGCCCTGAAAGCCCTCGAACCGAAGCTCGCGGCTGGGCAATTTTCCGCGACGCTGCTGCACGGCGTGACCGGCAGCGGAAAGACGGAAGTCTACATTCGGGCGATCCGGCGCGTCGTGGAGGCGGGAAAGCAGGCGATTCTCATGACGCCCGAAATCGCCCTGGCCACGCAGACCGTCACGCGCATCGCGCAGCGCCTCCCGCGCGTGGCAATTCTGCACAGCGCCCTGGGCGACGCGCAGCGGGCGTTCTACTGGCGGCAGATCCGCGAGGGGGAAGCCTCGGTGGTGATCGGCCCGCGCAGCGCCGTATTCGCCCCGACGCGAAAGCTCGGCCTGGTGATCGTGGACGAGGAACACGAACCGAGTTACAAGCAGGACACGGCCCCGCGATATCACGGCCGGGACGTGGCGGTCATGCGGGCCTCCATCGCCGGTGCGCCGGTGATCCTCGGCTCGGCCACCCCGTCGCTGGAATCGCTGCACAATGTCCGCCGTGGGCGCTACGAACTGCTCCGCCTGCCGAAGCGCGTGCGAGGCCTGGCCATGCCCCGCCTGAAAATCGTACACCTGCGCGAGGACATGGCCCGCGGGCGCGTCGAACTGCTCGGCCGAACGCTGACGGAAAAAATGGCACAGACCCTCGACCGCGACGAGCAGATCATCCTGCTGATGAACCGCCGCGGCTACGCCAGCCACGTGTTCTGCCCCTCATGCCACTGGGTGCTGCACTGCGACGACTGCCTCCGCCCGATGGTGTGGCATCAGGCGATTCAACTTTGCCTCTGTCACCACTGCGACCATAAGGCCGAGCTGCCCGAGGCTTGTCCCGCGTGCGGCGGAAAGGTGGTTCTGTTCGGCTACGGCATTCAGCGGATCGAGGACGAACTGACCCGGAAATTCCCCACCGCCCGCGTCGCGAGGATGGACAGCGACACGATGACCTCGCCCAAACAATTCCAGGCCGTCCTGGGCCAGTTCGGCGCCGGCGAGGTGGATATTCTGCTGGGTACGCAGATGGTGGCCAAGGGCCTGGACTTCCCGCGCGTCTCGCTGGTGGGGATCGCCTCGGCTGACACGTCGCTGGTGATGCACGATTTCCGGGCGTCGGAACGGACGTTCCAGTTGATCGTGCAGGTCGCGGGCCGGGCCGGGCGAGGGCAAACCGGCGGGGAGGTGATCGTCCAGACGCTGCACGCCGACGATCCCGCCATCCGCTTCGCCGAGAGTCACGACTACTCCGGCTTCGCGGAATACGACCTGGAGGATCGCCGGGAAGCACAACTGCCGCCGTTCTCGCGGATGATCCGGTTCCTTTCCCGCCACGAGAAGGTGGACGTCGCCCACCAGGGGGCCGAAGAACTGGCGAGGCAACTGCGATCCCTCCTGCCGGCCGACCGCGTCCGGCTAATCGGTCCCATGCAGGCGGAATTCGTGCGCATTCGAAATCGGTATCGCTTTCAGGTGCTCTTAACGGCGCCGGAGGCCGGCAGCGTTCAGGCGGCGCTTCAGAAACACATGGCCGCCATTCAAAAAGCCGTCACCGCCGAAATTATCGTGGACGTCGACCCGCTGAATCTGTTGTAGGAAGATGTAGTCAGTAGTCAGGAGCCAGTAGTCGGTAGTCAGGAGTCAGGAGCCTGTCGTCGGTAGTCGGGAAAACCGGATAACGATTACCGATACCAATTCAACAAATGAAAGGCCGGCGCGGATATTTGCCTTTCCTTGATAGTAGCCATCCCTCAGGGATGGGAAAAACGTTCCTAATTTTACAAGAGTCCCGGAGGGGCGATTGAACAAGGGCATTTGTAAAAAACCTTCAATCGCCCCTCCGGGGCTTCAAGCGATTTTCGCGACGAGTTGTCCACGGACTTGCGCCCGTGGCTACTTTCAATGAAGGGGAAATATCCTCGTCGGCCCATAATTTGTTGAATTGGTATCATCTGCGAAATGCATACGATTCATACTTCGAGCCATAGCCTCTTTGGATAGATAATCAGCGATTGTATCACGAAGATTGTTTATCCATACTTGACGGTTGCTCGATACAACTGAAGCACGAATTTGCCGGTGAGCTATATAAAGTGATATAAGGGGACCCACGAAGACAGCGACCAAAGCAGTTATTGCGGGAACAATGATCAAGATGTTTTGTATACAAGCCATTTTTTGCTCCAATTTTTTTATGGTTGAATAAATGAATTATTCGATTATGTCCATTACTTCATCCATCTGTAAATTGTAAAAATAAATACATGAATCATATATAATGCATTTCCTCGGCCCGAAGGGCCTGAAAGCGCATAGCCGGGGGTGAGCGAAGCGAACCCCCGGTAACGGTTTTTTATTATCCGAGTCCCGGAGGGACGACAGCAAATCCATCGAGTTGGAATTTCGGAAATCCGCTATCGCCCCGTTGGGGCTAGGAATATCAATTCCCCTACCGGGGGTTCGCTTCGCTCACCCCCGGCTATGCGCTTCTCGACCCTTCGGGTCGAAGAAAAGAATATTTTTTACTCACTTGTATTTCCCTTGTTCGCAATTTTGGCACAAAGCGGTTGCTTCGTTTCGCGGACCACGGCGCTCGTTACAAACTACCGCCTTTGGTGAAATCCGGGCCTTAACAGGCCCGGCGCCTTACTGACTACTGGCTACCGACTACCGGCTACAATCCCCAGTCCCTAATCCCCAGTCCCCTTCTTCTGTTCTTTCGCCCAGGCGTCTTTGAGCGTGACGGTGCGATTGAAGACGGGTTTGGTTTCCGTCGAGTCCGGGTCGAGGCAGAAATAGCCCAGTCGTTCGAACTGGCAGCGCCAGCCGGGCGCCCGGCCGGCTGCGGCGGGTTCGAGTTTCGCGTCGGGAATCACGGTCAGGGATTCGGGATTCACGCCTTTCGTCCAGTCTTCGCCTTCGGGCACGTCCAGCGGGTCTTCCTTCGTGAACAAAAGATCGTACAGCCGTACTTCCGCCTCGACGGCGTGCTCGGCAGAGACCCAGTGCAGCGTGGCTTTGACCTTTCGCCCGTCGGGCGCGTCGCCGCCGCGGGTAGCCGGGTCGTAGGTGCAGTGAATTTCCGTTACCTCGCCGGCGTCGTTCTTCACCACGCTTGTGCAGGTGACGAAATAGGCGTATCGCAGGCGCACCTCCCGGCCGGGCGAAAGGCGGAAGAACTTTTTGGGCGGCTCTTCCATAAAATCGTCCCGCTCGATGTAGAGCACCCTGCCGAAGGGGACCTTTCGCGTGCCGGCGGATTCGTCTTCGGGATTGTTGATCGCGTCGAGCTGTTCGGTTTGCCCGTCGGGGTAATTGTCGATTACGAGCTTCAAAGGCCGAAGCACGCCCATAACGCGCGGCGCGATTTGATTGAGATGCCGCCGCTGGAAATGCTCCACCAGCGCGATTTCAAAGACGGCGGGGTACTTGCTGACGCCCGTGTGGCGTGAGAAGTCGCGGAGTCCTTCGGGCGTATAGCCGCGCCGTCGCAGGCCGATCAGCGTGGGCATGCGCGGGTCGTCCCAGCCGCGGACGAACCCCCGCTCCACCAGCGGCCTGAGGTAGCGCTTGCTCATCGCGGTGTGCGTGAGGTTGTACCGGGCGAATTCGATCTGCCGCGGATGGTGGATTGGCTCGTCCCGGCCTTCGTTGATCGCGTCGATGAACCAGTTGTACAGCGGGCGGTGATTTTCAAAGCTCACGTCGCAGAGCGAATGCGTAACGCCTTCGATGGAATCCTCCAGGCCGTGCGCCCAGTCATACATCGGATAAATGCACCATTCGTCGCCGCGGTGGGGATGCACGGCGTGCAGGATGCGGTACATCACCGGGTCACGCATGTTCAGGTTCACGTGGGCCATGTCGATCTTCGCACGCAGGACGCGGGCGCCGTCGGGGAATTCGCCGGCCTTCATCCGCTCGAACAGATCGAGGTTTTCCTCCACGGGCCGATCGCGATAGGGACTGTTTTTGCCCGGTTCCCTCGGCGATCCGCGATACGCGCGAATCTCCTCCACCGACAAGTCGTCCACGTAGGCCTTGCCCTTGCGGATAAGCTCCAGGGCGTAGTGGTACATCTGCTCGAAGTAATCGCTGGCGAAGCGGACCGGCCCGTCCCATCGGCAGCCCAGCCAGGCGACCTCTTCCTGGATGGCCTCGACGTACGTCTGCTCCTCCTTCAGCGGATTCGTGTCGTCGAAGCGCAGGTGAAATGTTCCGCCGAAATCCTGCGCAATGCCGTAGCTGGTCCAGATGGCCTTGGCATGGCCGATGTGCAGGTGCCCGTTCGGTTCGGGCGGAAAGCGCGTGACGACCTTTCCGCCCCACTTGCCGGCCTTGCCGTCCTGGGCCACGATGTCCCGAATGAAATCCCTCGCGGGGGCGTTGGGTTCGCCGCTCATGCCTGCACCTCGTCCCGATTCCGGGAAAACGGGTATCATGCCGCATTCGCGGGCGATTGGCAAGTGTCGGCTGCGAGGGCTTCGCCGAAGTGAGTGACCGGATTTCCTGGCATAAACAAAAAACACAAAATCCGACACAGAGTTCCTGAGGAACAGAGAAGATATAGAGAACGGGGAAAAATCAAAAATCTTCTCAGTTCCTCTGTTTCGGAGCCTGCCCCTGAGGGGTGTCGTGTTTTTTGCTCGCCCACAGGGCTCGGAGCAATCACCTGGTTGTCGCCGGGAAAAAACGCTTACGCCGTTCGGGGCGCGGAGAACTTCTTCGTGCGCGCGGCGAACTTGATGAATTCATTCATCTTCCGTCCGAGGGTGCGCAGAACGTCCCTGCCGGCGTCGGTCTGGGCCAGGCCGATGAACTGAAAGCCCAGCGACCACGAGCCGTCGGCCTGCTTGATACCGTGACGAAACTGCGCGTCGCAATATACCGACGTCTCGCCGGGCCCGAAGGCCAGTCGCACACCGACGGTCTGCCCTTCTTCCAGCTCTGCTTCGTCGCTCAGGACGGCCTGGAACCCGCCGGCGCTGAGATCCACGACCTTGCCGGCCCAGACGCCCCCCGCACCGCTCGGACGAGCCGGTTCGGAGTTCTTGTCGCCCGACCAGAAGCTCACGCGCACAATGCGCCCGGCGGGCACTTCCACGCGCGTGAAACTGCGCCGCTGCAGCCGCTGCATCTGCATCGGGTAACACAGCGACAGGACGCTGATGTCCGTGCCGTCTTCCAGCCTCCACTTGTCCAGGCCCGCCACCCGCGCGGAACTGAGATACTTGTGATGCTTGAGCTTGAAACTCAACGCCACCTTTTCCGCGGGGACAAATTCGTGCGGAACGCCGTCGTCCAGAATCGGCAGCTCGACCAGCAGCTTATCGTCGCGCACGGCAAGAAACCGGCTGTGCAGGTTCACCCACCCATCGGTTTGAACGGAGAGGCTTAGGGGAATGTGACGCTCAACGGCGTCATGGAGAGATTCACCAATTTGTCGAATGTTCAAGTCCTGCATGATATCACCATTATTGCTTTTCTGTGCCCGTTCCTCGATCGGGCTGGGTTTGATTTTTCCGTCCGGGCGGCGGTCCAAAATAACCGTCCAAAAGCCCGCCATACACGACCAGATCGTGTATGAGCCGGTGTGTCTATCCGTTGTTTCGTCCAGCCGAAGGGGGGGCTTAAATAAGGCGAAAGTTTTTTTTTCACCCGCCTGTAACGTCCCGGGCCGGCGGAGCACCTACCTGATAACGGAACGAAAATAAAACTCCAACAGCGGAAAGGAAGGTGGATCATGTCAGGCCTGAGAATATCCAAAGGAACGTTAACGGCTGTGGCGGCGGGGGTTGTGATCCTTCTGGGCGCCGAAGCCTCCCAGGCGGGGGGATTCAGCATCCGGATCGGCGGATTGAGCATCGGCTCGGGCTCCCGGAGCTGCACGACGCGAAGTTACGTCTACATAAGCGATTATGACGACGATTGGGATTGTCGTTCCTATCGGCCTTGCCAGAGTAGCTACTATTACTATTCTTCCCCCCGTCCCCGTGTGTACTACAATGTCAAGCCGTATCGCGGCGGAAGGCGTTTTGCGCCCATGCACCGGCCTGGCGGGCACAGCCGCCGTGGCCATAGCCATCACCGCCGCTGAAGCGACCAGAAATTGTACCGATAACGCCCGGCGAATATCGAATAGCGAAATGGAAATCCAACAACGCCGAGCGGCAAGCCACTCCCGAACGTCGGCTTGCCGCTCGGCGCTGTTGGAAAAATAATAATCAGGTCACAATCATCCCATAATGGATTGAATTTTGATGAATGGGGGCGTTTGGCGCAATAGACAAGCGGGTCGGCATGGCTGGCGGGGC
>JAFGEJ010000284.1 GCA_016931655.1 Phycisphaerae bacterium | reverse complement strand
TTGGGGTGGTCGCCGACGATTTTCGCGGCAGCAAGGATATCGCGTCCCAGGCCCCAGTACATGTTGGGGTTCACGTCGCGCACGTCCACGTCGGCGGTGTCGAGGAAGTCCATCGGGATCACGTTGACGCCGTAGAAATCGCGCAGCTTTCGGCCGACGGACAGATTCGCGCCGGCATCGTGGACGTTATAAGGCCGGCCGAGAAGCACCACGCCCGGTTCGCCCGAGGCGGACAGTCTCGCCAGCGCCTGTCCGCCTTTAATGAGCAGATCCCGTCGGAAGGCGTCCTGGGCGACAAACGCCGCGGCGACGGCGCGATGAATTTTGCGATTCTCCAGGTGCAATGGCTTCGCCACGTCGGCCCGCGTGAAGTAGCGCGCCAGTTGGTCGCGGACGACCTTGCGCCCTTCGCGGAACGGCACGAGGGGTGTGAGGAACTTGCTCGCGTGCGCCGAGACGCCCGCGGCGCGGCGGACCATAAACGGAAGGGTCTGGTGCCACGGGCACAAATGTGATTCGTTGTCCATCCACCGCGTTTCGCGCGACAGAATATTGGGTAGCAGAATATAATCCACGCCCTTCTCGGCCAGGTTCGCCACGTGTCCGTGGGCGACGATGATCGGGAAGCACGGCTCGGCGACCACCGCCTGCAGGCCGGCTGTGACGATCTGCTTGTTCGTCGCGTCGGAGAGCACCACCTCGCACCCCAGGTGCGCCAGCAGCGTGCGCCAGAAGGGCAGCTGTTCCCATGCGAACATCGCCAGCGGCACGCCCACGCGCGGCGCGCCGGCGGGAACCGCCGGCAGGCGAGATTCGTCCAGCAGGCGGCCGAGACGATACGACACCAGGTCCTCGATAACGGGCTTTCGGACGGCTTTGGATCGCTTGCGGAAGCGGTCGGAACATTTGTCGCCCCAGTACGTTTTTTCGCCCTCGACGGTGAATTCCTGAATCGAGCAGTGGTTTGAGCATCCCTGGCAGGTGAATTCGCGAATGGTGTAGTCCACTTTCCGCATATCGTATCCGCGGAAGCGGCTGGCGGTCTGACAGCCGTGACGGGCCATCTCCGAAACGTACACGCCGCACACCGCGTCGCCCGGCGGTTCGGCCGGCACGGCGCTCATCTTGTCGCGCGCCAGCAGGGCCGAGCCGATCGCGCCGATCACGCCGTTGTGCGGCGGGACGATAATTTCCTTTCCGGTGACCTGGCTGAAGGCCGCCGCGACCGCGTCGTTGTAGGCCGTCCCGCCCTGGAAGAAAATGCAATCGCCGATGGGACGCCCCCGAACCACGCGGTTGATATAGTTCTGCACCACCGAATACGCCAGGCCCGCGACCAGGTCAGGCTTTTCCGCACCGCGCTGCATGTAACTGTTCACGTCGCGCTCCATGAACACGGTGCATCGCTCGCCCAGTCGGATCGGCGCCCGGCTGGACAGGGCCAGCTCCGCGAACTCGCCCTTAATGGCGATATCAAGCTCTTCGGCCCGCTCCTCCAAAAAGCTGCCCGTTCCGGCGGCGCAGGCGTCGTTCATGGTGAAGTCCACCACCACGCCGTCCTGCAACTGGATGTACTTGGAGTCCTGTCCGCCGATCTCGAAAATCGTATCCGGAATTCGGCCGTCCAGCAGCGTCTGCCCGACGAACATTGCGCCGGTTTTGTGGGCGGTGATTTCGTCGTTGATCGTGTCCGCCCCGACCAGCTCGCCGATCAGCTCGCGCCCGCTGCCGGTCGTGCCCACGCCGCGAATGTTGAGCTTGCCGGACCAGTTGGCTTCGATCTCCCGCAGCGCCCCGGCGACGACCTCGATGGGCCGGCCCTGCGTGCGAGTGTAGATTTCCTCGACGACGCGGCCTTGTTCGTCAATCACCACCACGTTCGTCGAAACGCTGCCGATGTCGATGCCCATGTAGGCGTCGATGCGCCCCTCGCCGGAGATTTCGTAATCCCGCACGCGATCGCGCAGCAGCACCACGCGGTCCATCGAAAGCGGCTGGGCCGTCGGGAAAACGCCGTGCTCCGAATCGCTGCTGGCGCGGAGATCGTTCATGTGATCCAGGCCGATTCGGAACCGTTCACCCTGTTCGCGGTGTTGGCGCTCCGCGACGGCCGCGGCGCCGATCGCCGGTACGTGTGCATGGGCGCCGGCGGGAATCACGAACTGTCCTTCCGTCAGGTCGAACGTTTCACACAGCGCCCGCACGACGGCGGTGTTGGCCATCACCCCGCCGATGAGGGCCACCGGCGGCGCGACGGGATGGCTGCGCACCACAGCCGTGCGAAAATTCCGCGCCACGGCGTTGCACAAACCCCGAAACACCTCCGCCGGGGTGTAGCCTTTCTGCTGGGCGTGGATCATGTCGCTCTTGGCGAACACGCTGCACCGACCGGCGATCTGGGCGGAGCGATCCGCCTCGGCGCATACTTCGCCGATCTGCTCGACCTTGTATTGCAGCCGGCCCGCCTGCTGGTCGATGAACGAGCCCGTGCCCGCGGCGCAGTCGCCGTTGGTGGAATAGTCCACAATCCCCACGCCGTTGTCGCCGAATTCCAGGTGCAGATACTTGCTGGCCTCCCCGCCGACTTCAAAAACACAGCGAGCGCGAATCTCCAGCGCCTCTAAACCCGCGGCAATGGCGCGAAATTCGTTAATGACGGGCGCCCGGAGTTTCCAGGCCGCCGCCTGCGCGCCGCTGCCCGTGAGCACGATACCGCAAATCCGCTCTGATCCGACGGCGGAGATGATCTGCTCCAGCAGCGCCGTAGCCGCCGCCAGGGGCTTGCCCCGCGTGCGGCGATATTCGCTGAGATACAACCGCCGCCCGCCGGGCAGCTCGCGCAGAAGCGAAAACCCCGCAATCGTTTCGGGAATCCCCGAACCGCCGCCGGGTATAGCGATCAGCCCCGCCGTCGCGCTGACGGCGCCAATATCAATACCAACACAATAATCCAATGCCGTCTCTCCGTTTTCCCCAGCCGGGATATCCTCTCCAACGCCGCCGTTGTCTCCGCGACGCCGCACACACCAAGCCGTGGAGAAGGCCCGTATTATGCCCCCCGCGCAGGAGGAGTTTCAAGCGAAAAGGCCAACCGCCTGGACCCAGCTTGTTGACGGGGCCGGCTGGGGCCTTTGCGGTGGAACGGTTTTTCGGCTATCATGTCCCCCGCCAGCGGTAAAGGAGCGTTCCATGAGCATGAAAACATTCGTTCTGACGCCCGCGATGGGCAAGCGGCTGATCGGCAAGGCCGTCGCGGCTCATCCAGCCGTCCGGTCGGCCTGCAAAAACGGCACGGTGGTCGTCATCGCCGGCACGACCAACGGGTACGCCGCCGAGGAAATTCTCGCCGCCCTGGGACAGGCGGAGGGATTTTCCCGCGGACGGTTTTTCCGCGGCGCGACGCTCCCGCCAAGTTCCCCCACCACCGCCGCGGGACGCCTGCCGGACGAAAGCACGTTCCCCGGCGATGTGGTAATCCGCGACGGGCGATGGGAAAAGGGGAAAACGGTTTTTGACGTGATCGAAGGTCTCATCGAAGGCGACGTGATTCTCAAAGGCGCCAACGCGGTGAATCTCGAAAGCCGCCTGGCGGGGATCCTCATCGGGCATCCGCAGGCCGGCACGATCGGCGCCGCGTTGCAGGCGGTTGTGGGTCGGCGCGTGCGGCTGATTCTGCCCGTCGGCCTGGAAAAGCGCGTTTCGTGCGACCTGGCGGAAGTCGCCGGCCGCCTGAACTCCCCCGGCGCGCACGGGCCGAGACTTTTGCCCGTGGCGGGTGAAATTCTCACCGAACTGCAGGCCGTCGAACATCTCACCGGCGCAAAAGCGGAACTGGTTTCCGCCGGCGGAGTCGGCGGCGCCGAGGGCGCGATCTGGCTGGGCGTCGGTGGCGAAGAGGCACAACTCCAGGCCGCGACAGACCTGATTCATTCCCTCCGGGACGAACCGTCGTTTCGGTTGTGACAGGAATGCAATTGACCGAGGCCGTTCAGAAATTCAGGTAACCAAAACATGAATAGAGTTTCCCCGAAATTTTGTTGTATTTTTCCTCGTCCCGAAGGGACGGAAAGCATTGGGCCGGGGGTGAGCGAAGCGAACCCCCGGAAGAAGGTTTATTTTTTTAGAGCCCCAACGGGGCGACAGCAACTCTTCCTTCTCATTACACTCGCTGTCGTCCCGTTGGGACTCAAATCAAAGAACTCGTTTCCGGGGGTTCGCTTCGCTC
>JAFGEJ010000037.1 GCA_016931655.1 Phycisphaerae bacterium | reverse complement strand
GGTGAGGGCTTGCGCCCGTGGCTACTATCAGAAAAAGCTATTGTTTTCATATTGGATCGATACCGACGGGCAGAGTGATCGGCCTATAATTTGTTGAATTGGTATTACACGAATTATAATTGCCTTCTGTCAAATAACTGAGGCCGTCCAGGAATTCAGGTAACAAAAACATGGATGGGATTCCCCGGAAATTTTGTTGTTTTTCGTCCCGAAGGGACAGAAAGCATTTGGCCGGGGGTGAGCGAAGCGAACCCCCGGAAGATGGTTTATTTTTTTTAGAGCCCCAGCGGGGCGACAGCAACGATTCTTTTTTATCAAACTCGCTATCGTCCCGTTGGGACTCAAAATAGAGAGCTCGTTTCCGGGGGTTCGCTTTGCTCACCCCCGGCTAGACGCTTACCGGCCCTGCGGGCCGAAGAGAAGAAAAAACAACACGGTAATTTTCGGACGGCCTGAACTATTTGTGAAATTCGTGTAACCTGCCTGCCGACAGGCAGGTTCGTGGACGAATTCGGCCTGTTTGAGATAATAAGGTGGATTCAATTCACGTCGCGGAACTGGAACGCCAGGACGGCCAGAATGGCGAAGAAGGCCGCGTACGCGACGCTGTAGAGAACCAGCATCAGACTGTACAGCAGCGGGGTTGAGACGATCCCGATCTCCAGGCCGAAACCGAAGTGATCCCAGTTGGGAATCAGGAAATACACCAGCCAGAACATCCCCGAAGCCAGGGAGACGCCCATCAGGTAGGCATACAGGGGCAGGGCGTACGTGGCGAAGCCGATCAGGCAGACCACACCGCCGATGAAGGTGCTCTGCATGTATCCCAGGCCGGTGGAAAGGCACGTCAGCAGGGCCGAGAGGATCAGCACGCGCAGGACGCCGACGGCCAGCGTGAGAAAATACGATCCGTTCGGAACAATACCGCGCGAAGCGAACATGATCGCCAACGCCCCGCCCAAAAGGATCAGCATTGTCCATCCGACAATGCATGCACCGAGAAGTTTTCCCAGCACGTACCGCCAGCGGGCGATCGGATGGGCCAGCCAGAACATCGCCGTTTGGTCATGCAGTTCCAGCGCAATTTCCGTTCCTCCCAGAAACAGCACGCTCAAAATCGCCAGAACGGAAACAATCAATCCGCCGTCGGCGATGACCTTGTCCGATTTTTCCAGCACGCCGGCATCGGGATGAAAGGCGAAGACCGCCAGTCCTCCCATGCAGAGCAGAAAGAGAATCGGCGTGGCGCGACTACCCAGAACCTTTCGCCAAACGATGCTTGCCATGACCCACACGAGCGACTCCCTGGTGGTTGTAAGTAACGGAATTCGGAGAAAATATCTTTTACGGTGAGAAAATATAGCTTGTCAGCCGGCAAAGTCAAAATTATGTTATGGGACGAATCACGGGAAAGACGAAATAAAAGTATAGGTTTTGTAAGGTAGAATCCATTGACAGACTCGATTTCGGATTATATCATAGAAACCCAAGACCTGACCAAGATTTACAATCGTTGGTTCGGTCTTCGTATGACCGAAGCGGTCATGGGGCTGGATTTGAAGATTCAGCCCAACTGCACGTTTGGATTTTTAGGTCCCAACGGCGCGGGCAAAACGACCACGATCAAGATGTTGCTGGGTCTGGTCCGTCCGACGCGCGGGGGTGGGTGTGTGCTCCATCGTCCCCTGGGGGACCAGGACGTGCGGAAATACATCGGATTCCTGCCGGAAGAGCCAGCCTTCGGGCGGCATCTCAAGGCGCGGGAATTCCTGACATTATGCGCGAAATTGTCGCACGTCGAGCCGAACGAGCAGCGGCAGCGCGTGGAAAAGGCGCTCCAGACGGTGCGGCTGGACCATCGTGCCGGCAGCCGGCTGGCGGAGTTTTCCCGCGGTATGTTGCAGCGCATCGGTATTGCCCAGGCGCTGCTGCATGACCCGACGCTGCTGATTCTGGACGAGCCGATGACCGGCCTGGATCCACCGGGACGACGCGAGATCAAGGAGATCATGCTGGACCTGCGACAGCGGGAAAAGACGATCTTCTTCTCCAGCCACATCCTTTCGGACGTGGAAGAACTGTGCGATTCGGTCGGCATATTGAATCGAGGCCGACTGGTGCTGGCCGGTCCGTTGGCGGACCTGCTGGCGGCCTCGGGCGTGGAATATACGGTAACGAATATGCCCGCGACGCTGCTGCCGAGCCTGGAACCGCTCGTGGCGGGCATGCAGAAAAAACACAACCAGTGGATTCTTCAGGTCACGGACGAAGCGCACCAGGAAACGGTGCGTGAGATCCTGAAGCGGGGCGGCTGTTCGGACGCTGAGTCCCGCCGCCTGCGGAAGAATCTGGACGACGTATTCATGGAAACCATCGAAGCCGACAACGAGCGACGAGGAAAGGAGACGCAGCATGGATGACGTGATGGTTATCGCACAAAACACCGCGTCACGGGTTCTGCGGATGAAGGCGCTGTATTTCCTTCTGGCGATCGTCACCTGCATCATCGCCAGCGGGCAATTGTACGGGGACATCACGATCGGGCGCGAGAAGGAGTACTTCCTGGACCTGGGCTTCGCCATGATCATGATCGTGGGCGTGCTCTGCGCGCTGGTGGCGTGTTTCGATCTGCCTCGGGAGCTGCGGGAAAAGACCATGGTGGCGGTGCTGTCCAAACCGCTGGGACGCGACCGGTACCTCATCGGCAAATTCCTCGGGGTCTGTGAAATCGCGCTGATCTCGATGGCCCTGGTCGGCGTGGGGCTGATGATCCTCACCGCCATGGCGGGGCGGTATCGGCCGAACCTGGAGATCGTCAAGGCGCTGATTCTGATTTACGCCGGGGTGGTGCAACTGACAGCCGTCGGCGTGGTTTTGGGCACGTTCCTGAAGGAATGGCTGGCGACGCTGCTGACGCTGGTGATCTTCTGGGGCTCCTACGCCCTGGGGTACGTCGCAGCCAATACCGAAGGCTTCGTGCAAACGATCATTCACCTGCTGCCCAATTTCGCCATTATGAGCAGCGACAACGTGGTAGCCCGCGACGGGGTGATCGACTGGCGTCTGGTCGGCGGCGGCGTTCTGTTGGCCGGGCTTTACAGTCTGGTGATGCTGATCGTGGCGGGACTGATTTTCCGGCGAAAGGATATCGCATAAGCCCGGCACGGCTTAGACCAGGGAGAATTCCGATGAAAGACACAATTACACGAATCGTTTTGATTGTCGTTCTGCTGGTGCTGTACGTCGGCGTCAACGGCGGCGTGTCCGACCTGCTGATCTCGCAGGAAGGCATGGACGTGGCGCTGAAGCAGGGCAAGAGCATGTGGGTGGGGCTGGGACGCTGGATGTCTCATATCAACTGGATGCTCCTGCTGCAGAAGCGGGCGTCGATTTCCGGAAAACCGGACCCCGCCGTCGCCGAAGCGCTGCACCGGCGATACGACACCACCACCGATCAGGATCCCTATCTTGTGCTGGCCTACGAGCACGGCGGCGTGGAACTGGCGACGATCGGCCAGCCGAAGCTCGGCCTGGAACTGCTCGATAAGGGCATCGGCGTCGTCGGCGAGACCAACTGGAAACTGCCCAGCTACGCCGCGCAGATCGTTTCACAATATCTCAAGGACGACCCCGACGCCGAAACGAAAGCCAGGAAATACCTCGAGCAGGCCAAGAAGGTCCGGGGACATCCGTTCTACATCGAGTCGGCGCTGGTCCGCATCCAGAGCAAGGAGTCGCAGGACGACCCGGTGGCGATGGCAAAACTCTGGAAAGAAGTCGGAACCCTCACGGGTGCGGACGCCGCGGGACGATTTGTCCCGGAAGGCAAAAATGCTCCGGAATTGTTCTACGGCGATTCCGGCGAACGCTACAGCGAGCAGGCCCGCGAAAAGGTCGTGAGCATCCTTCGGAAAGTGCGTCAGGACGCCGCCCAGGCCAAAGACCCCGCACAGAAGGAAACGCTCGAAAAACAGGCAGCCGAGATTGTCAAGGTCGTCAAGACCATGATCGGCGCCGAACACGTATGCAGCTACTGCTTCGCCGAATACCAAGCCGGCGACAAGTTCTGCCCGAACTGCGGCCGGGACGTGGACGTCTACGGCGTGTGTCCCAAGTGCGGCGAGGTCCTGGAGTCGGCGGCGAAATTCTGCTCGCACTGTGGCGTGGACGTCTCGAAAGTCGGGTCTCGCAAAAAAGCGGCGCCGGCGGATTCCTCTCCGGCGCCAAACCAGGGACGTTAGCGGTGACGAAAAAAAAGGTCGGTACATTGGCGGTGGCGGCCGTCCTGGTTATGGGCGTGCTGGTGGTGGCCGACAAGATTCTGCGGACCAACACCGTCTGGATCGGCCGGGAGCAGAAAACCACTGGCACAGCGCAACCGTTTCTGTCTAACTGGGTGTTCCCCGCCCCGTATCAGGCCCAATTATCCGCCAAGGAAACGGCGGACCTCGCTGAGAAGATCGAATCCCAGCCCAAGCGGGCGGTTTTGCTTCTTCAGGCGGTCGATCTGCTGAAAGATAAAGACCAGGCCGAACTGCGAATGTATTATCTGCGGCGCATCTGTGAGGAATGTCCCGACGCTCCCCAATCCGCCAAGGCCTGGAGCCGGCAAATTCAGGAAAAACTCGCCCGTCAGCCGCCTCAACATCCAGGCCGGGACGTCGGAGGACTTGTGGGGGTGATTCTTCGGTTCGGCGTCGGCGAGGGTGAGGAAAATATTTCCCCCGAAACCGTCAAAAAGACGATCGAAGCCCTGCAGAAATCCTTTCCCGCCGAGGCCAAAACGCTGCAATCCGCCCTGGACGCCGCGACGGCAAAACCCGAATCCGCGAAATAACACATCTATGGGTTGAGAGCTTTATGGGGTAAAATGGGGCGGCTGGCGAATCCATTCGTTCACGGTGCAAGCGATAGCCGGCGAACCAATCATGAGACTATCCATTCGTTCCAGGCTGATTCTTTCCGTCGGCGTACCCCTGCTGGTGATTTACGGGGGCGTGATCGGTATGGACGCGTATCGTTCGCGGAAGGCGACGGAGGAGCAGATCCGCGTTCGTTTGCGGAACCAGGCGCGCACGACGGCGGGACGGCTGGAGTACGCCCTGCGCGGCGTGGTGCAAACGGCGAATCGCCTCAGCGACGACGTGGCGACCAATGAGAACGTGCCCCGGGAATTCTATTGGCTGATTCTTCAACGGGCCCTGGAGCGGAATCGCGGCATTTCCTCCGCCTGCGTGGCCTTCGAGCCAATGACCGGACCGGGAGAGGTGTATTCCTTCGCTCCCCTGGTGGAACGGAAGGATTTACCGCGGAAAGAGAGGGAATTGTTTCGGCGATACGGCCTGGACAGCGAGCCGGACAGACCGATTCGCTCGGAACACACCGACTATTTCGACGCGAACTGGTATCGCCAGGCCGTTCTCGGCGAAAAGGGCGTCTGGTCCGAACCGTACTACGACAACCGGGGGCGGCTGGTCTGTACCTTTGCCGAACCGATCTATCGCGACGGCGCCCTGCTCGGCGTGACCGCCGTCAACGCGGACGTCGAACGGCTGCGGCGAATCGTCGAACGGCATCGTGCGCCCGGCGAAACGGTCCTGCTGGTCAGCCGAAACGGGCGATTCCTCCACCATCCGCGGAAACCGTTTATGATGGCGCAAAGTCTCGAAGCGTCTGACGAGACGGTTCCGTGGGCCTCGCTTGCCCGGGCGATGGCCTCCGGCGGCGAGGAAACCCTTCGCCTCCAGACGCCTCAGGGCGCCGTGCGGGCCTTTTTCACTCCCGTACCGTCGGCTGGGTGGTCCTGCGCCGTGATCCTGCCCGAGGAAGCCATGCTCCAGCCGCTGCAACGGTACCTTCGGGGCGAAGCGGCGGTTCTGCTGGTCGCCCTGGGGCTGGTGCTGCTGATCGTACTGGTCATGTCCCTTTCGCTGACGCGTCGGCTCGCCCGCCTGAGTCGGACCATTCGGAAGGTCGAAGCGGGCAACGTCCACGCCAAGGTGCCGGGCCGGCTCGGACGCGACGAAATCGGCGACGCGGCCCGCGCATTCAACCGGCTGACCGACCGACTGGCGGACAAACAGCGGGACGCAAACCCCAAATGACACAGCGCAGAATTCCTCCCCGCGGTGATTTTGGAGAAACACCACCCCCCTTGTGTATTTGCGCAAATTCATGCGGCAATGCGAGGGACAGGACTCGAACCTGCACGTCCAAAGACACCAGGACCTAAACCTGGCGCGTCTGCCAATTCCGCCACCCTCGCGGCG
>JAFGEJ010000283.1 GCA_016931655.1 Phycisphaerae bacterium | reverse complement strand
TTTTGTCCCTGGAAATTCCCCCCCCCCCCCCGCGAAATATTTTATTTCCGCCTTAAAAATTTACATCCTCCCCCCGAAGGATTCATCTCCGTCCCGAAGGGACGGTGAGCGTTTGGCCGGGGGTGAGCGAAGCGAACCCCCGGAGACAGATTCCCCAACCCCCAAGTCCCGAAGGGACGGCAGCGAATCAGCGAAGATATTTTTCATCATAAGGTATGTTATGCCGCTTCAATAATGCGATAAGTTCCTCCTCAAACGTCATCTTTTTGTGATGCTCCTGCTGGTTTTGGATGTATTCCACCACCTTGGGTACGGCGGAATGGGAAACGGAAAAGGCGGCATATCCGTCCTGCCAATTGAAGTCTTTGTGTTGGGGAAATGTCTTATGAATCCATCCCGAAGTGCCGGCCTTGATCTTCTGGATACATTCAGATACGGCGATGGTTGGAGGAAGAATTGCCATGATATGAAAATGATCCTCCGGGCCGTTGGCTTCGAGCATTTGACCGTTGAGTTTGCGAATGACGCCGCCTGTGTATTTCACCAGTTGGGGCAAAAGGTCCGCCTGCAAAAAAGGCCGGCGTTCTTTTGTGGAATAAGCGACGTGATAATTCAGATTCGTATAGGACATTGGGAAATTCCCCGTTCGCGGGTGCGCTGTCGTCCCTTCGGGACTCCATATTTAAAAGTCTCTTTCCGGGGGTTCGCTGCGCTCACCCCCGGCCAAACGCTGCCGGCCCCTCCGGGGCCGGGGAAATGAAACATTTCGGGGCTGAAAAATATGATAAATACTGCCTGGCGGAGCACCTGCTCCGCCAGGGAAAAAAGGAAATTTCATCTTTGTCGTGGTGGAGCAGGTGCTCCACCACGCGAAAGATACATAAATATCCCTTCCTATCATTCCAAGCCGTCACTCCTTCAGATCATATTCCTTGATCTTCCGGTAGAGCGTTCGTTCGCCGATGCCGAGGATTTCGGCGGCTTTTTCGCGGTTTCCGTCGAGCATTTTCAGCGTGTTGCGGATGAGTTGCTTCTCGGCCTCCTCGATGCTGATGCCGGCCAGTTCGGCGAATTGGCTCTCGTCGGCCCCGGCGGGGGGGGTGTGAATTTCCGCGGGCAGGTCCTCGACGGTGAGTTTGTCTCCCGCGGCCAGCACGACCATGTTCTCGACCACGTTGCGCAACTGCCGCACGTTGCCCGGCCAGGGATACGCGCTCAGCACGCGGCGGACTTCGGGCGTCACGCCCCTGATCTTCGTGCCGTGGGCGGCGTTGGCGGCCTGGATGAAATGCTCGATAAGAATCGGAATGTCTTCCCGCCGGCGGCGCAGCGGCGGGATGTCAATCGTCGCGCCCTTGACGCGAAAATACAGATCGTCGCGGAACCCGCCGTTTTTGACCTTGTCGGCCAGGTCGCTGTTGGTCGCCGAGACGATTCGCACGTCCACCCGCACGGGTTCGTTGGCGCCCACGCGGACGACCTCGCCGCTTTCCAGCACGCGCAGCAGCTTGGCCTGCATCGAAAGGGGCATGTCGCCGATCTCGTCGAGGAACAGCGTGCCGCCGTCGGCGTGCTCGAACCGCCCGGCCCGCTCGCCCGTCGCGCCGGTATACGCGCCCTTGACGTGCCCGAACAGCTCGTCCTCCAGCAGCGTTTCGGAAAGCCCCGCGCAGTTGATCGCCACGAAACGTTTTCCCGCCCGCGGGGAATTCTGGTGGATCGCGTTGGCGATCAGTTCCTTGCCCGTGCCGCTCTCGCCGAGGATGAGCACGGGAATGTCGCTGGGCGCGACGCGGCGGACGACGTCCAGGTTCTTCAGCATGGCCGGCGAGGCGCCGATGATATTGCCGAACCCGAATTTCTCGTCCAGCCGTTCGCGCAGCTCACAGATGGTCCGCTTCTGGGCGGTCATTTCGGCGGCCCGGCTGACGATCACGCGCAGCTCGTCCAGGTTCAGCGGTTTTTCGACGTAATCGAAGGCCCCGTTCTGCAGGGCCGTCCGGCAGGTTTCCACGGACGAGTGCGCGGTGATGAGGATCACTTTCGCGCCGGGGGCCTTTTCGCGGGCGGCGTCCAGCACCGCCAGGCCGTCCGGGCCGGGGCCGAGCATGAGGTCCGTCACGATAATATCGAACGGCTGGGCGGCGAGTTTCGCCAGGGCGGTCTGCCCGTCGGCGGCGATGGTGCAGTGATGCCCCATGCGCGACAGGCCCTCGCCGAGGGCTTCGGCGTGGGCGGCCTGGTCTTCGACGATCAATATCTCCGCGGCGGCTTGTTCAACGGGCTTCATAGCCCCACAGGGTAACGTTCCACCGCGGCGCGAGCAAGAGGAAGACAGGCCGGCTCCAGGGGGTACGCATCTAAATTCCTTTAACCAGCCCAACGGGCTGAGACATACCAGCCCAGGGCGAAGCCCTGGGAAAAGGGTGTCATAAATATCCAAGCCCTGAAGGGGCGCGACAATCTGTCTCGCCCTTACAGGGCTCGAATTGTCGGGAAATCGTTCACCCAGGGCTTCGCCCTGGGCTGGTATGTATTCGCCCTTCAGGCGAAAGATACGAAAAACACAAAGAATTTAGATACGTAAGCCCCGAGGCCGGGGCGCTGTGGATTCCTCCGGGGGAAGGATTTTCGCGGGGCACTTGCATTTTCGGGCGGGAGGGGGCATGATACGGGCCGTGATTTTGGCCACGGGGATGGAGACGTTCGACGATGAAATCGTGGGTCGGCTTGTGCGTATGGATCGTGTGTATTGCGGCAACTCCGTTGTGCGCGGAGGAGCCGTCGCCGCCGACGGGTGACGCCGCTTCGGCGCTGCGGCAGCGACTCGCCGCGCAGGCGGCCCCGGCGGCGCTGGACGCCACGTGGTATCGCCCGCACGTGGAGCACCGGGGGAAGGTCAATCCGCTGGCGGTGATCCTGGCCTCGAAGGACTTTCCCGCCTCCACGAAGGGGTTCTGGGTTCCGACGCTCTGGAAGGAGAACTTCTGCGCACTGGTGCTGACAACCCAGCCGCCGGGGCACTGGAGTTCGATTCGTCTCGCCGCCGTGCTGCGGGAAATTCAGGACGCCCCGAAAGAGGTTCCCGCCGACACGAACCGCCTTCTGCTCGTGGCGGACACGCAGACCGGGCCGCTGGCGATGCGGCTGCTGGAGACGTATCCTCGCCGGATCGCCGGCGTGGTGTTCATTTCCTTCACGCCCATTCGGATCACGCCGACGGGGCCGGGGCTGTGGGAGCCGGCCGAGGACGTCTGGTCGATTCCCGTCTGGTCCGTCGTCGGAACGAAAGGCAAAAACGCCGCCAAGGTGCTCGAATTGTGGCGCAAGTTCGCCGCCCGCGCGCCGATGGACGCCTCGGTGTGCGTGGACACGCGCCTGGGGCGAGGGACGGGACACCTCCTGCCGGACGAGGCGATTCTTCCCTGGCTGCGGAGTATTTGGGCCGGCGAGCGTCCCACGCCCGGGCCGGACCGCCAGGCCGAGGCGGAACGAAAGCAGTTTGCCGACCTGGCGGTGCGGATTCGCCGCGCCGTCCAGGGCGGGGTTCTGCCCATGCCCGGCGGGGAACTCGTGACGAAAACGGAAGGCCCGTTTCGTCTGACCGTCCGCGCGCCGGAGGGCTGGTGGCGCGACCAGGAGGGCGAGAAGGCCTACAGCCTTCAGGGGGCCCGCACCGATAAGCAGGGGCGAACCCTCGCCGATGAGCGAAATCCTTACACGGAAGTGTATCTCACCCCGAAGCGCCGCGGGCCTTTCTTTGTGCGCGTCCGGGCCGCGAAAAGCGCAGGCCGGGGCGAGACGGTTCTCCGCGACTTCGAGAAACTCGTCGCCGCCAAGGGCTATCTGTCCGTGAGTATGGATCGATGGAACCAGGACGGATGGACCTGGGACGTCTCGACGTATCTGCTGGCCTGGGGCGAAAACTGGCAGCGATGGACGATTCTGACAGCCGTCCGCGACGCCGCACCCGTCACGCCGCTGATTATGGTCATGGACGCCTCCGATACGCCGGACCCCAAAGCGATGGCCTCGGCGATGCGATCCATGATCGATTCAGTTCGCGTGGAACAAAACGACGCCGCGAACGCGAAATCCCCCTCCGGGGGTTGAATTCCGCTTCCGCAAAATATCCGTTTTGCCCCGATACGGTTTCTTGCAGCCGGGGGAGAGGCATGGTACACTTCCGACTTTCGTTCTCCGCGAACGTCGGTTGACATGGAATTCAGGTGATTTTTGTTTCATCGGAACAGAGCCGAACCGAGCGAGACGGTATGGCGGAAAAGCCTTCCAATAGCGCAAGCAGATCCTTTTTCAGCATCAGCGATGCGGAATTGTACGACTGGATCGTGCACGAACGTCACGTCCGCAGGGAAGACGTGAACCAATGCGTTGAAATCTCGAAGCAACAGAAGATTTCCCTCGCCCAGGCGCTGCTGCAAAAGGGCGTTCTGCCCCAGGAACAGATCGACCGCATTTCCCGCGGATACCAGGCCGCCCGGGCGCTGAACATTCCCGGATATGAAATCATCGGTCTGCTGGGCGCCGGCGCGATGGCGATGGTCTTCAAGGCCCGGCAGACCGCGCTGGACCGCGTCGTGGCGATCAAGATCCTTCCGCAGAAACTCAGCCAGAACGCCGAATATCTTCGCATGTTCAAAACCGAGGGACGGGCGGCGGCCAAGCTCAATCACCCCAATATCGTCCAGGCCATCGACGTTCTGGAGGCCGACGGACGGTACTTCTTCGTCATGGAATACGTCGAGGGGCACACGCTGTATGACGAGCTGGAGGGCGGACGCGTCTTCAAGGAGGCCGAGGCGCTGGACGTGGTGCTCCAGGTCGCCGAAGCCCTGGAACACGCCCACACGCACGGGATCATTCACCGCGACGTGAAGCCGCGAAATATCATGATTACCGAAGAAGGCGTCTGCAAGCTGGCCGACATGGGCCTGGCTCGCGTCACGCAGGATCAGACGGGCATCAGCGCGGAAAAGGGGCGGTCCATCGGCACGCCCTATTACATGAGTCCGGAACAGATCGTCGGCGGGCGCGTGGATTACCGCGTGGACATCTACGGCCTGGGCGGAACGTTGTATCACCTCGTGACCGGACGGATGCCTTTCGTCGGCAAGAACGAACGCGAGATCATGGAGAAACATCTCCACAAACCACTCACGCCGCCGGACCACATTCGCCCGGAACTGTCCAATGGGCTGGGCGAGGTGGTCGAACTGATGATGGCCAAGGTTCCCGACAACCGCTACGGGTCGGTGGCGGATCTTCTGGTCGATCTGCGGGCCATCCGCCGTGGAAAACCGCCGCTTCTGGCGAGGGAAAAACTCTCCCAGGCCTCCCTGGAGCAGCTCGCGGCTGCCGAAGACGGGCCGATGTTCTCCGAACCCGCCGAGCAGACCCCGACGACGAAACTTCCCCACGGCAACACCATCGCCGTAATCCTCCTGATTGTACTTCTGTTCCTCAGCGTGGTTCTCAACGCGTATTTCATCATTTTTTACGTCTAAGACCAATTCAACAAATTATGGGCCGATCGATCATTCTATTTGTCTGCATCGATCCAAAGTGAAAACGAATATTACTCTTTGAAAGTAG